>NZ_DJTD01000015.1:0-25320 GCF_002440385.1 Sphingobacterium sp. UBA6317
CTGCCTTTTTGAGACAGCCTCGCTACGGTTAAATTTTCAAAGGTATTGTGGTGGCTTCTTGGATAATCTCGTCAATGAATGCCAGATATTCGTTTTCGCTTTTAAAATTTGGCGAAATTTTCCGATCTAATCGATAAAGAATATGATCGTGTATAAAAGCTTCTTCAAAAACCGAACAGATAATTACATATTTATGTGTCAGGTCAATCTTCGAAAGAAGATGATTTACTTCAAGATAATCACCACCGCTACTTAAGATCAGTATCTCGGCTTTCGCAGCAGACAGTTCCAGCGTTTCCTCACGGATTTCTATTAAACGTGGGTGCTTAGTGAGGGTTGTCACAATATTCACTTTTGATAGATTGATCATCTGCCATGCCACATAGCTATAGCTCTTTTTAATGGGTAATGGCTGCCGTGGTGCCTCTACCTTTCTCGCATTGGACAAGAGATAATAAAGCATACCTTTAGTAGAATAAATGTTGCCATCAGCATTTGCTGCCTTGAGTACCGCTTCATCAAGCTGATAATTTTCAGGGAAATAGGAGGCGGCCATCTCGATACAAATACGTAGCGGGCCATATTTCCAGGCCCTATATTTTCCACAGACTTTTTTCGCAATAAGCGTGCTTTTGTCAGCTGGCTCAGCTACAAAAAATTGTCCTATCGCGCTGAAAAATTTTACGCTTTTTTGAATGATTTCTTTCATGTTTTTAGGTCACTAGGTTAATTTAACAATAAATTTTATAAATAGTCTTGGGTATACCGTTTAAAAAATTCCGTAGCGGTCATGCCCGTCTTCTTTTTAAAAAAGCGTGCAAAACTGCTCGGTGAGGCATAGCCCAGTTCATAGGCGATCGCATCGGTATGCATACCGTCTACAATATATTTCTTGGCGAGATCTAGCATGAATTCTATTTTCAGCTCTTGGGGACTCTGTCCATAATAAAGTTGGATAAGCTGATGCAGATAGTCCATACTGATCCCGAGCTGCCAGGCAATGTCGTCCAGTTTAAAATCCTGACCATGCTCGGCTGCAGCCTGCTTAATGGCTGCATGGGCTTCTTTGGATTTGATTTGGGATTCCGAAATCTTGTCATATTCTTCAAAGATCTTTTCCTTGGATAGCTGGATCAATTTCTTGATACCCCAGAGGATATTGACCTCACTGTCGAGGTCGCCTTTCTTGATGTTTGACGCTATAGCTTTCATCAATGAAATAGTCCTGTGGCCGGCACGGAAATCGATGCTGCACCATACATGGGGATCTTGTTGTCTATAGGCATGGATCAAGGAATGAAGAAATTGGAAGGGACGCTCGTTACCATCGCGAAAAATGCTGCCGCGGAAATAAAAGTTAACGAGGGTATACCTTCCGGCAGGAACATGGATTTCATAATCGCCTATGGTTAAGTAGAAGTAACGGCCGCGACTGCAAGAGATGCTGTAACTGATCCGCTTCTGGACATCCCTTATCTGAATAGCACGATCTTCTGTGAAGAGATAAAAGATATGGATATCCGAACGCGTCACTTGTACAGGAATGACAATATCGGCAGGCAGGTGCAGATCTAATATATTGATGTAGCCGAGCATACCATCAAACTGCTGCAGGCAGGCCTGCCCATGTTGGTTTTCGTAATGTTCATAGTCCGCATTGGACATGCTTATTCGCAGCTTGAGCGAATCAGTTCTTGGACTGAGCGGCTCGCCAAATACCTGTGCGATATCGATCTGTAGTGCTGTTTTCATAATGGTGTATAGGTCAATAAAATCCCCCCGGTCAGGATTTCGGTATGATCGGGGGAAATGGTTTTTGGATAACGTGGGGTTGGATTACTGCTTTGGATACCGATAGTGTATCCGAAAGAAGAGCGGACTCCAGGCTTGTTCGGGCTCTGGCTCCTCCCATAGCTCAAGCCCTAGGGTCGACAGTTCTTTGTAATCCGGATCTTCTTTTTCCTTTTCGTCCTTCTGAAACTGTACGGCAAATCCGCGCATCAGGTAATTGGAAATGGACTTGCCGAGCTGTTCCCGAACATCAATCGGCATACGATCGAGCTGTTGCGATTGATGCTCCAGTAAATTAAAATTTTGCTCCATCCAACCGGCAAAATTCACTGCCATAAGCTGCAGCTCAATGGTGCGCTCAGCTACGGGCAGAGCGAGAAGTGTGGCTACTTTACGTGCCACACCTGCATTGTCTAAATTTTCTTTCATACAATTGAAATTTTAGCAAATATTTACTTTACAGGTTATTAAAGCCAGTATTTAGAAATAACCTACCACATTTAGTAGGTTAATCTTCGTTGAGTACTTTCAATATTTCTTAAAACTTTAAATTTTTAGTATTTTGGATGTTCAGACATTAAACTTAAATATTTACGCTTGACGGAACATGAGAAAGAAATTCTTGAAGCTATGCTTGGGCAGCGTATGCTTTTCCATGCTATTTAATTTGATCAGTAATAACGGAATTAAATTCGAACGTTTTGGAACCGGTACATACTGGGTATTTACAGTACCTTTTGCTGTGGCAATTATTATTGCCACGATATTGGCCCGCTTCTCCTTAAAAATATCCTGGATAAAATGGCAAAAAAAATATCCTGAATTGGAATTGTTCAAGGAGGGACGTGTGCACATCAGGGAGCTACCCAATTGGGAGAAAGTATTGGCTATCCTGTTGACGGCAGTCGTACTGCAGCTTGCCTATCTCTGTATTGTCTATTGCATTGCTTATGTGCGCCGCGATTATGATCCGGATGTTTTATTTAAGAGCTATCTTAAGCATTATATGCCCTTTATCGCGATATGCTGCATGTGTTATATCGCTTATGTTTTTAAACAGGGCGAGCTTTGGTGGTTTACGCCTCAAAATGCGATTGTTGTGTTCAGGCGGCAGCTGCCCGAAAAAATAATCACCTTGGAAAAGGTCGTAGAAAAAGAAATTCCTATAGTGAACCTCAGTGTATTAGATGAAAAGATCCCTGTGGGGTCGCTGTATGACATCCTTTATAACCACGCCAAATTTGAACATGACTTTACAAAAAAGACGTCCATTCGCATGTTTGATGTACCGTTTTACTTTTCGACGAAAGGTGAGAAAGAAGTTATTTTGATGGACGGTACGAGACGTAGAGCGGAGCGCTTTATGCAGGAACTGGAAGTAATTGGATTGGATAAATGGTATTTCCGCATCAGCAGCACCTGCCGCGTCAATATGATGCTCATTCGTTATCCGGTACTTCCAAACGCAACGCAGCTCGAATTCCGTAAGGAAGTATTTGCTAACCTGCGTGATAAAATGACCGAACTGGAGATTCAAAATCTCTTGGCTGTATCGCAATGGATACGAAAGAGTAAAAGGCTTACAAAATTTTTGGATAACGTCAATAACCTGGAGCATGAGGGATGGGATAACCTTATTCGGCTCAATTGAATCATCCCAATTATAAACTGAGATAGACCGAGCGCAGTAGACAACAGGTCTGCTGCTGAGCTGGATTTCGGCGGTTAGTCGAGCTAACCTTACCCGTTTATGTTTTTTGTTAAAGGATCTCCTGAGCAGCAGGAGATCACGCCTCGTTTTGTGTCCAATGCGACAAATATTCACCTAAAAATCCACTATTCTTTTCAACTAAAACCAAGCATCGAAAATACAACGTTAGAAGCTAAGCTGGACCGTATCCTTGAACTGCTGCAGGAACAGCAGTATACGGAGCTCCACAAGCTGACAGGCACGATGACCATCCACGAAGTCGCTTATTTTTTGAGCAAAAGTGTGCGCACCATCGAGCGTCGTATTGCCAAAGGCCTACTCAAGGCCACCTATAAAGAGGGCAATGCGGATCTCTTCCTCAAAAAAGATGTGGTGCAGCTGTATGTGACCGAATATAAAAAATGGCCGCGGCAAATGCCTTAAATCCCTACACTGTTCGTACCTGCTTCGTATTGCCTTCGGAGATGAATCAAAAAGCAGCCGCTGTTGAACCACTGCTGAACAGTAATTCCCTGTTTGGAGACTGGTGAAGGTCTGTTCGGCATCTGTACAAGATCTATTGCTGATCCGAAGCTGGTACGGAGCTGGTCCGAAGCAAAGGCCTGAGACTGCTGCTCGAGTGCGTAGTTTTTGAAGTATAAGACGAGTGCTTACCTGGAATATGCCGGACTGCACTACTGATTTTGTGTCTGCTTTTGTCCGGTCTCCGACAGCCCGCCGACAAAAGCCGGGCTGCCGCCGACGAGTCTCCGCCAACCTGTTTTACGCTATTGACAAGGGGCTGTGTGATGTGGTATGTTTGTCGAAGTAAAGCGCTACATACCGGTATAAATGAAAGCTTTATGGATTTTAACTTTTAAATAAAGAACAACATGGCAACAATCAACAATGGTGTAATCGGAAGAGCAAGTGGTAAAGTGGGCGCAGTGATAGCTTCGTCCTGGAAATCTATCAACTACCTCAAAGGTTTACCCAAAAAGCGGACGAAAGGGATGTCCGAAGAACAGCTGATCCAACAGGACCGTTTTCTGAAAATCTCCAAATTTCTGATGCCGATCACGCCGATCCTGCAGGTGGGGTTTGGGCTGTCCAAAACCGATAAGATGACGCCCACAAACGTGGCGCTGCAGCTCAATATCGCACAGGCGGTAAGCGGTACTTATCCAAACTTTAGCTTGGATTATAGCAAGATCGAAATCAGTACGGGCTCTTACCTCAACGGCGGCGGCATGGAGGCTGCTGTGGATAATGGAATTCTTTCTATCTACTGGGATACCATCCTCAACAGCCTGTACAAGACCAAGGCCGATGATCAGGTCATTATCTTGGTCTATTCACCTGAAAAGGATGAATTTATGACAGCACCTACACCGCCGACCCGTGCTGCCGGTACGATAGACATCCAGATCCCGGCCCACCTGCTCGGTGGCAAGGGGCATGTCTGGATCTTCTTTACCGACCGCAAGGCCGAAAAGGTATCCAAAAGTACCTATTTGGGCGAATTTGACCTGGCTTAGCCGCTGATGGAGTAATTAAACGGGAGGAGCATGTGGCTCCTCCTGATTTTTGAACACAAAACGAAAAGACATGCTGGTGATTTCTGAGTTAAAAAAAGCAGGATAAAGATCCGACACGTAGGGAGGCTGCGCAGGAACGCTTTCGGCTGGCACGCCGGTTTTTAAATCCGCTGTACCCGCTCATCCGGAAAGGTTTTGCCCACAGCAAGTGCACGGTGCAGGCGGCTTTTGGCCGCGCCATGTCGCATACGCTTACGAATGTGATACAGGGCGAATATCCGGATTTTGAGGTGGTGCCCGCCCTAGCAAAAATCAGCAATGGCATGCTGTCTCCGCTCGCGGTGAATACCTGTGTACGTACGTCCAATACGATTCAGCTGAGCTGGGATGTAACCGAATCCAACATCAAAGATTATAACCAATGGGATGACCAGGTCATACTCTGTGCTTATGATATTATTGGCGAGCAGGCCGCGATCAATGAACAACAGGTGCTACGGAGGGATGTCCAGATGACGATCGAGCTTCCATCCATCTTGCATGATAGGCCGGTGCACCTGTACCTGTTCCTACATGATCGTGACGAAAACCTGTACTCCAGAAGTCAATACCTCGGTCTTTTCTAATTTAAATCTTGCGTATGAAATCAACGATAAAAGTACTTCGAACAAAACAGGGCAAGCATAGCACACTGTCCGAAATCTACGTGAACAATCAATTGGTCTGCTACGGTCTGGAGAATATTCCGCGTCCCGTGAAAATAAGGGGCGAAACCGCCATACCTGTCGGGCATTATCCGCTGGGTTTTAACCGCGACGGGGCAATGAATGGCCGTTACTACGACGCTTACCCGAAAATGCACCGCGGTATGCTAGAGATAGGTGCTATACCCAATTTTAGCTATGTCTACTTCCACAAAGGAAACAGCTACAAAGAGACCGCCGGCTGCATTCTGGTAGGCGCGCAATATGTGCTGGAAGATGGTGATTATCGCCTGCTGGCCTCGGGCGTCGCCTACAAAAAGTTCTATCCGCTAGTGGTCGAACTAATGCTGCAGGGACTGGTCGAAGTGCAAGTCGAGTGAGCAGAGGTTCCTGCTAAATAATTGATCATCCTTAAAAAAGTAAACATGAAAAAGATCTTCAATAAAGTAGGACAGGTGCTGCAGTTGCTGTTGGCGGCTCCTGTTAAGCTACCGGGTAAGGTAGGGAATGTATTAAAATACCTGGCTCTGGGGCTAGGCATCGTGGAAACGGTATTGGACGAGGCTAAGTCACAGCCGGGGGTAGACAATGTTAAGGCGCCGCAGGAAGGGAAAGACAATCTGGACGATGGCGAAAGGAATCAGTCGGCACTGGATGATACGATGTCGGCAGCTGTATCGCCTACCGATAAAGATGCTTCGGCGGGCGGCCAGGAGAATAGGTTCACTAAAAATGAAACCGAAGATACCGTAGAAAGGAGCGCGATGGATGAAACTGAATGATATGCGCGTCTCGGCCATCGGTGGTACCATCTGCTCCATCTGGGCCAGCATCTCGCTGGGCGATGTACTGCAAACTGCCTTGACAGCTGCACTAGGTACCTTGGTCAGTTTCGCAACGAGTAGACTGCTAGCCAAATTGGCTAAACGCAAAAAATGAGTTGAACAAAAAGGCGCACTGCATCGTGCGCCTTTTTGTAAGGAAACATCTTCATTTGTAAGGCAAAATCCTCAATTTTTACCTTTTTTTTATTTCCGAAAAGAGCCTATCGACATCTTTCTTAGCGAACAGGCCAGTTCCCTGCGCCATTGTGGTCGCCGAACCACATGCGATTCCCATTTGAAGGACATGCTCCAGATCGCCTTGTTGGGCTAAGACAGAAACCATGCCGGCGACCATACTGTCACCTGCTCCGACAGTACTGCGTACCTTTACCACTGGCGAAGGTAGCTGGATTTTTTCTGTTTTTGAATACAAAATAGCGCCCTGTGCACCTAGCGAGACCACGATTAGCGTTGCTTTCCCCTCCGAAATTAGCTGCTGGGCGGCTATATCCAGATCGGAATGCCCTAATTCCTCTTTTCCCACAAGAGCCGCGAGCTCGCCGGCATTCGGTTTGATTAAAAAGACACCTTCTTCCAAGGCAAGGCGAAGTGCATCGCCAGAGGTATCAATTAGTATTTTACTGCCCTTCGTTTTGTACGTGTTAATAAGTGACTGTATAAATTCGGGCGGTACACCAGCCGGCATACTACCGCTGATAACGACAAAATCCGGGATATCCGTGAGTTCATCAATCGAAGTCCTAATTTCCTCCAGCTCGTTGGATTCAACTTGTTCGCCTGGAAACCCAAATCGATATTGCTGATTCGTTGTGCTGTCAACCACGATAAAGTTTTCGCGGGTCTCGCCATTCACCCGTATAGGATCGATTGCAATATCTTCCAGCTTCAATAAGTTTTCGAGCAGACTGCCTGTCTTTCCCCCGGATGTAAACAAAGCAGTCGAAGCTAAACCAAGTCTTTTCAAGGCCCGAGATACGTTAATTCCTCCGCCACCAGGCTCATATACAGGTGCTTCACAACGTAATTTCTTTTCAGGAACGATATGTTTTACACTGGTACTCTTGTCTACGGATGGGTTTAGGGTTATTGTTAAAATAGATTTTGCCATTTGTTTATGTTATAAATGTGAATCATTCCTGTTGGTAGACGAGGGCTTTGCTCAGACAATGGTCTTCCCAGGGAATTGTTATAAGGCGGCTGTGCGTGTTTTGGGGAATAATACTTTTTGATGTCGGCAGGTAATAATGGTTTTTGTTACCACACCTCAGGGTATCGCGTAGGTCGGGGATCTTTTTGAGGCTGCGCTGCAAGGCCGTAAAAAATGCTTTTGCGGATTTGTCTGCTTGCTTCATGATCTGACGCAAGTGGATGATTTCTCTCGTCCGCTCCGTTTCATAGCCACCGCTTCCTGCAATGGTATATTCAGCTACAGGCGAATCATAGAAGACACCGGAATCTACGCTGGTTTCCTGATCTGAAAAAGGATAGGTGGACAGGTAAAAACCATGATAATCCGCTGATGAAAAGCTTTTCAAAAAAGCCGACTGATTTTCCTTGTTATATTTTATAAGATTGCGTTTTCCCGAATGGCGGTTTATGGTCTCAACATAGGCTTGCGCGTGATGTTTTTCCATCGTTTCCTCGCTATACTGAAAAAATAGCTCCGCTGGTATAGCAATCCAAAAGTATTGGCTCATTTTCTTTCCTGTATTTAATTTAACTTCGATGTGTATTTTCGCAATTGCGGATTGTGTTACTGCGGTATTTGTTCTGCCAGAATTTCGTTTCCAGCCTTATCGTAATATATACAGCTCATCTTGTCTAAGTCAACAGTCCATTTTTCGATACCACATGTTGCACACATCGCCATAAAAGTGGGGTAGTCTGTTTTGCCCTGTTGATGCTCTTTTAAACCTTTTTTAAACTGTTCTGCATCAACAGGTTCACCAATGGTCAAGGGATCATGACTAGGTGGAGAGCTGGCTTTGTAGTCATTAGGCCCATAATAATCGCTATGGCCATCCGCAACAAAAACATCGTAAGCGGCAACACCTAATTTTTTGATGTCCTGGATATAGGCAGGAAAGTCCGCGCCTGATTTTACGTTGCTATGAGCAGCTTTTATTTGTTCTATTGTAAACATGTTTTCTTGATTTACACGTGTTAAATCCTTTATTGGCCAACCGAGATGCGGAGGTTATCTTATTTTTTATTATCTTAATGGAACTAAAGATAATGAAACAGACGTAAAATAATGCTTGAACAGTTCAAAAAACACCTGGATAAATTTATAAAAATTTCCGATGATGAATTTGTTGATATAACCGGATATTTTGAGCGGCAGAGACTTAAGAAGAAAGAAAACGTACTGACCGAAGGGCAGATCTGCAAAGCAGGTTATTTTGTACTGGAAGGAATTCTACGAAAATTTTTTATCAATGAAAAGGGTGTGCAGCAGACGACTGAATTCGCGATTGAAAATTGGTGGATGACAGAGACCTTCTCTTATATCAATCAGACTGGCACAGAATTTTACATCCAGGCTGTACAGCCTACGGAAGTACTGGTCATTCGCCAGCATGCCTTCGATGATCTACTGGAAAAACACTCGGTCATGGAGAAGTATTTTCGCATGGTGTACCAGAAAGCGTATGCCGCAGCACAGATGCGTGTCAAGCTGCTTTACGAGCACTCCAGGGAGGAGCTATACCGTCAATTCCTCAAAAAACAGCCTGCATTTCTGCAGCGCGTATCTCAATATCTCGTGGCTTCCTACCTAGGCTTTACACCCGAGTATCTCAGCGAAATCCGCAAAAAGAATTTTTCTTAAACCCGTTTAGGTTTTTCCGGTTCTCCATTATCCAAATTTGTAGTATCAAATTAAAAATAAAAGACATGGAAAAACGAATCAACATCAGCACCCATAATTATGAAATCAGTTCTTGGTTTCCTTAAATTGGGCAGGTGTAACACCTACCAATTTTTTAAACAAACGGGTAAAATATGAAGGGCTTTCAAATCCCAGATCATAGGCAATGCCAGAAATGTTGCTGTCCGATCCTAGCAATAGATTTTTCGCCTCTTTGATTAGGTAAATATGGACATGTTCGAGAGCGGTTTTTCCGGTTTCCTGTTTAAGAAGGTCGCTCAGATACCTGCTTGATAAAAAAAGTTCTCCCGCAGGGTAATTTACGGTGGGCAAGCCTCCTTTAAGGTGTAGCTTCTTATCAAAATAGTTCTGTAACACTGTCTGAAACCTTTTTAGCGTGGTTCCCGAAACGTTATTACTTCGATTCACAAACTGTCTTTTATAAAAGCGGTCGGAATATTTTAGGATGGAATCAATATGTGACAGTATAATTTCGCGGCTGAATTCATCTGAATTTTCGTCATATTCGTTGCGTATTTTTTCATAGAGTTCCCACATGATAACCTCCTCAGCAGGAGATAGGTGGAGGGCTTCATTTATTTCATACTCAAAATAGCCATAGTTTTTGATCTGGTCATGCAGAATATGGCCGGCCAGATAATCCTCATGAAAAAATATAACAAAACCCTTTTCTGCAAACTGTACATTACTGACCTCAATAATCTGCCTTGGCTTCATAAAAACGGTAGATCCATTACTGTGGTCATATTTCGTTTTGCCATATAACACATAGCCCGATTTGATCTTTTTCAGAGCAACCATATAAAAGTCTCCGGTGAACCTGTCTTCTCCGACCGAATAGGTCATAAGTTCTTTACAGGTCATCAGGCTCAATAGTGGATGCCTTGGAGTTTCAAAGCCACTTTTTTCATGAAGTTCGGTTATGCTTTTATAATGATTGATCTTTTCCAATGTCTCTATTTTTAGGAATTTGCTTGTTGAAATGTTTCAAAATTACATTTTCGTAAATCTGTGCTATTCTTCCGCTGATATGGAGTAGAGCAGAGGCCGGTTCTAGATATAACTTTGTCTTATCAAAATAACAAATAATAATTTAAACAATAACAACATGGCAAAGACAATTTTTATAACAGGAGCAACTTCAGGATTTGGAAAACTTTGGACAGAAGCACTGTTGCAACGTGGGGACAACGTGGTGGCAACTTCCAGAAAAGCGAATGCTTTTACAGCATTATCAGAAAAGTATGGTGATCAATTTTTACCGTTACAGCTGGATATTACCGATAGAGAAGCTGTATTTGCTACCGTAAACAAAGCCAAGGAACATTTCGGTCAGCTTGATGTAGTGATCAACAATGCTGGGTATGGCGTTTTTGGTGCAGTGGAAGAAATCGGTGAAAAAGTAGCCCGGGATGTTTTTGATGCAAATCTGTTCGGAACGCTATGGGTGACACAGGCGGCACTGCCAATCCTCAGAGCACAGGGACATGGGCATATCATCCAGCTTTCAAGTGTACTGGGCGTATGGAGCCTTCCGACTTTAGGCATTTACAACGCCACAAAATTTGCGGTGGAAGGCCTCAGTGAGGCGCTGGCCAGCGAGGTAAAAGATTTTGGCATCCATGTAACGCTGATCGAACCAAATGGCTATAAAACAGAATTTGGAGGAAGCTCAGCAGTATTTGGCGATCAGTTGGATGTGTATAATCCGCTGAAAGAAAGCCTAACTAAAATTGAAGGACTTGGCCCTGATGATTACGGTACTCCGGAAGCTACTGTTCCTGCAATCTTAAAACTGATTGACAGTGAAAATCCACCGTTAAGATTATTCCTCGGTAAATTGGGTTATGTCAAAACAGAAAGGGTGTATGGTGAAAAACTTCAACAGTGGAAGGAATGGAAAGATGTTTCAGAAGCAGCGCACGGATAATCCCGTGCTTTTTTACACATAGTTAAACATCGTTATGAAAGCCCAAAAAATAGAATATTTACACATCAGCACCCTGCTCGCCTTTATCCTCATTCCGCTTGGAGGACTTACCACCGATATTTATATTCCCTCGCTGCCGGCGATGGCAGGTGATCTGGGCGTTTCAATGCAGCAGATACAGCTTTCTTTATTGCTTTTCATGATAAGCTCCGGACTCAGCCAACTTTTTATCGGTAGTATCCTGGATAGCTTTGGGAGATACAGGATCAACCTGTTTGCCCTTATTGTATTTTCAATCGCCAGTTTTATTATCGCACTGGTTCCCCATATCGGTGTGATCTATGGAATGCGGATAACACAGGGAATAACAGTATCGCTGATCATTGTTGGAAAGAGGGCATTCTTTGTGGATATGTACAGTGGTGAAAAGCTGAAGCACTACACGAGCTTGTTTTCGATTGTATGGGCAACGGCTCCTATTGTCGCACCATTTATTGGCGGATATCTACAAGTAACATTTGGCTGGCAGTCGAACTTTTATCTATTGGGCTTTTTGACAGCAGCTGTTCTGTTTTTCGAGTGGAGATATACCGGTGAATCGCTCCAGAAATTCCAGTCCTTTAACCGGAAGCAGATCCTAAATGTCTATTCAGGTATGCTTAAAACAGCGGATTTTAGTGTAGGGCTGCTTATTATCGGACTGAGCTATTCACTACTCGTTATTTACGGTATCAGCAGTCCGTTTATTATTGAAAAAGTGTATGGTTATTCACCTGTTGTGACAGGCTACAGTTCGCTGGGTTCAGGAATTGCGCTGATGCTGGGCGGAATCACCTCAAAGGCGTTGATAAACAAAAATCTCTTCTTAAAAATCAATACAGCCGTGATCCTACAATTGATTTTCGCAGGCCTGATGACCATTATATCATTTTGGGCGAATGGATTTTATCTACTGCTTATTTTTACGCTGCTTATCCATTTCCTCTCCGGTTTCATTTTCAATAATGTCTATGCATACTGTTTACAGCGTTTTAGCAAAAATGCAGGAGTGGCAAGCGGGCTGACCGGCGGCGGTATTTACGTCATTAGTTCCATTGCCGGTTATGGACTGATCAATTTATTTGAGATAAAAAGTGTTCAGAGCATTGCAATGGTTAATCTACTGATCGTGGTTTTGACTTTTCTTGGGATTTTTATTTTCAAGAGATCCGTTTTAACAAGGACTGAGCAGTAAAAATGCTGAAATGAACTATATAAAATGGCACAGACTTCTATTTGGACAGGCGAAACTCCCTTGAAGATTCGTCTGTTTTTGCATTAAATAATTTTGCAGTCGCTTTGCCCAAGCCAAAGGATGCCTTGTGAACATAACTGTCTTTTTCATTTTGAATTATTTTAAATTCTGACCACAAAATTCTAAGAATACAGGGTCGGAAATTTTCAGATTTTACGAAAATTACGCATGCATTGCTACGATTGTCTCATCTTTCGTAAATCTGTGCTATACTTCAGCTCAAACGGGTTACTTACACGGGCATTATCAGCGGTAACTTTGTTATATCAAAAATGAGATAATAAATAAGTGCTTCCAGCAAACAATGGGAAGATTCAAGTAAACAATAATAAATAATAAGAATATGAAAACTATTACAGTTCCAAACAAAGAACAATTGAGCGAAGAAGCTCAGGTCATTTTAACATCGGTAGAGAAAAAAATGGGCAAGATCCCGAACCTTTATGCTACTATCGGTTATTCTTCATCAGCTTTAAAAGCGATGCTGGAAACAGAAGCAACCTTGGCGCATCATTCTTCTTACACCGCAAAAGAAAGAGAAGCGATCAATCTGGTGGTGTCCCAGGTAAATGATTGTGATTATTGTCTTGCTGCACATACCATGCTGGCTAAATTAAATGGTTTTAGTGAGGAGGACACTTTAGCAATCAGAAAGGGAAGTGTTGAGGATGTTAAATTGGATGCCATTATAAAACTTGCCCAGTCGATCGCAAAAAATAAAGGCAATGCCGGATATGCAGCACTGGAAAACTTTTATGGAGCTGGTTTGGATGAGAAGGCGCTCGTAGAACTTACAGCCTTGGTCGCCATTAGAAGCTTTACTAATTATGTTTTTGCAAACACCCAAATCCCGATTGATTTTCCGGTAGCAAAAAGTTTATAATAAGTGTTTTAATTGAAGTGTTGGTAAGAGCTTCTTTTAGAAATGGAAGGAGCTCTTTTTTAAAAAAAAATCCACCACATTTACAATTATTAAAAATAAGTAGGACGAATTAGGCAGCTAAAGGTATACCGTAATTATGTGCTATACTTCAGCTGAAATGCGCCATTTTACGTCTACAGAACAGGATAATTTTGAGAAAACAAAAAAGAAAAATAACAATGAGCAAAATAGTTTTTATAACAGGAGCTTCCAAAGGATTTGGAAAATTATGGGCTGAAGCCTTACTTAAAAGAGGAGATAAAGTAGCGGCAACAGCAAGAAACGTTTCTGCGTTGCAGGATTTGAAAGATAAGTACGGTGACAGCATTCTTCCTTTGAAACTGGATGTTAACAACCGTACAGAAGTTTTTGAAGTGACAGAGAAAGTACGAAAACACTTTGGAAGAATTGATGTTTTAATTAATAATGCAGGTTTTGGACTTTTCGGAACAACAGAGGAAACAACAGAGCAACAGGCAAGAGAACAGATGGAGACCAACTTTTTCGGCTCGCTTTGGGTGGCGCAGGCTGTTTTACCAGTGATGAGAGAGCAAAAAATCGGACATATAATTCAGATTTCTAGCTTTTTGGGATTAACAACGTTACCGCTTTTAGGATTGTACAACGCTTCAAAATTTGCAGTGGAAGGTTTAATTGAAACGATCGGTTCAGAAACAGCACATTTGGGAATCAAAACAACTTTAATTGAACCCAATGGATTCGCAACGGACTGGGCTGGAGCTTCTGCTGTTCAGACTTCTTCGGATATTGCAGATTATAATCCGGTGCGTGCGGCGTTTGCAGAAAGCGGTGATAATCCTGATACCTGGGGAAAACCGGAAGCTACTGTGGAGCCAGTTTTGAATCTTATCGACAATCAAAGTCCTCCACAAAGATTATTGTTTGGTAAAATTGCTTATCAAGTTGTGAATGAAGTTTACACGAAGAGATTAAATGATATTCAAGAATGGAAAGAGGTGAGTATCGAGGCTCACGGTCATTAATAAAAATTTCAAATCAGTGGAATAATAACATCGTTTTTTTTGTGCTAATGTTCCACTGTTTTGGTAAATTATTTCCAACCAAATATTTCCAAGTTTGAATTAATACATATCATGCAAAATCTTAATACTTATGAAAACAACAGCCTTAAATGCAGAAACAAAATTCGCAGAAATCAACAACAATAAAATTGCTTACAGACAATTCGGAACCGGTGCTCCCTTGTTCTTTGTGAACAGATTCAGAGGGATTATGGACACTTGGGACCCATTGTTTTTAGATTCTTTGGCAGAAAAAAATACCGTCATTCTTTTTGATTATCCGGGAATCGGAAGCTCAGAAGGAGAGTTGCCTTTGGATGTTTTAGAAGTAGCAGGTACTGTTCCGGCTTTGGCAGACCATTTGGGAATCGATAAGTTTAATGTCTTGGGTTGGTCTTACGGCGGATTGGTGGCGCAGGCTGCTACTTTTCAGAATAAGGAAAGAGTATTAAAGACCGTTTTAATCGGAACCAATCCTCCGGGAGAAAATGCAATCCCGATAGAACAGGTATTTTTTGACCACGCCTTAAAACCGATTAACGATCTGGAAGATGAATATTATCTGTTTTTTGAGCCGGATTCCGAAAAAAGCAGACATGCAGCCCAAGAATCTCACGACAGAATCGGGCAGAGATTGGAGCGATCATTGATTCCTTCTACAATGGAGGTTTTCCAGAGATATATTGCGGGTTCAGGAACAATGAAAGCAGATAAACCGAACTTCAGAGCAGCTTACAAAACTCTTAAATCTCCGGTTCTGGTTATTTCCGGCGACCACGACATCAGTTTTGCGACCGAGAACTGGTTTCCGCTATTGAAAAATGCACCTACAATGCAGCATATTATTTTGAATGATGCGGGACATGCTCCCCAACATCAATATCCGCAGCTTACAGCAGGATACATCAATTTATTCTTAACATAAAATCAGACAATCTTTCAGAATGAAATGATTGTCGTACATTCGATTAAAATAAATTATAATGAAACATTATAAAACCCTCACAGAACTGCACACGGGAAATGGCTGGGATGCCCCGGAACATCCGCTGTTCAGTATGATCGGCTGTCAGGCAGCCTGTCCGCTGGGAAACAGGGAGTTCACAACGGACTGTTATATCATTGCATTTAAAAAAATAAATTCAGGAATGTTTATGTATGGGCGTACCCAGTATGACCACGATAACGGCTGTCTTTTCTTTGCAAAACCAAGGCAAATCATCGAAATGAAAGACCTTGAGTTTGAAGAAAAAGGCTATATGCTTATGATTCACGAAGATTATCTCAACGGTCACGAGCTCTTTAAAAGTATTAACAGTTATGGCTTCTTTGATTATGATGTAACCGAGGCTCTGCAACTTTCTCCAAAAGAAGAGCAGATTATTTTAGAACTTCACTCAAAAATTCAGGGAGAATATTTTAATAATCCCGATGAATACAGCCGCGAGATTATATTGAGTCATATTTCTTCGATACTTAAGTATGCTCAGCGTTTTTATAAAAGACAGTTCATAGACAGAGAGCAGGTTAATGGTAAAACAGCATCTAAATTCAATGAGATCCTCAAAAAATACATTGATGAAGGTGGTCTGGAAAAAAACGGCTTGCCAAGCGTTACCTATATTGCCGACCTGCTGTTTATTTCGCCACGTTATCTGAGTGACGTACTGAAACAGGAAACAGGGAAAACTGCATTGGAACTTATCCATATATTTCTGATTTCAGAGGCTAAAAATCTGTTGAGATTGGGAGAGAAAGGAGTTGCGGAAATAGCCTATCACTTAGGATTCGAGAATGCTTCTTATTTTACAAAATTATTTAAGAAACAGACGGGTTTGAGACCTTTGGAATTCAGGAAATCACAGCTGAATTAATCTTAATGCTAATTTACAAATGCACACATTTTAAAGGTGTGCATTATTTTTGTTTTTTAGTGATAACCTGTATTTCGAAGGATTTTGATTTTCAAATCTAAAGAAAAACTTATTGAAATGGCTTGCGTCAGCAAAACCAAATTCCAGTGCTACCTGAGAAAGCGTCAAGTCACTGTGTGCAATTCTACTTTTGATCATTTTGATTTTTAGTTCACTGATGTATTGATTGATGGGCATCTCCATCTTATTTTTAAAAAATTGCCTTAATCCAGAATCTGATAAACTAAAATGTACAGCAATCGTTTTAATCAGTAACTTATCAGGCTCATGGATATATTGATGAATGTAATTTTGGATGCGTTCTATCTTGGATATAGCTGAAGTATCTGCTACTATATCAGTACTTATTTTTAAATGCTGATCCATTATTAGAAGTAAGCTTCGAAGCAGATGGGTATGGACCTCTGTAATTTTCTCGCTGTAATTTTTCCATTCCATAACCATTATGTCGATAATATTTCTTAGAGTGTTGTAAAGCAGCAAATCCTCTGATGCTTTGTTTGAATAATTCCATTCCATCGCAAAAAATATCAATAGGTTATCCCAATAGTCGGTCATACTGACATTGGTCCCATTTTTCAGGACGGCCGGCAGAAATTTAAGAACGCTGAATTGTATCTCTTCAATAATTTCGAAATCATGAACATCCTCCGGGGCAAGAAAGAAGATTGTATTTTTTTTGAAATTGTTTCTTTTCCCATTCAAAATATGGATACCGGATCCCTCGCTGATGAGCATCAATTCATAATGATTATGGCTATGCAGCGGAAAAGGCCACTCCCGGGTTTTAAAATGTCTGATGAAAAGCGGATCAAACTGAATAAGTTTCATTGTGATGATTTGTACAAATTTAATGTCGTAATGTACAATATTTTATTTTTTATCAATCATAAGTTTGCATGATATTACTTTACAATGTCTAAAAATAAATTTACAATTCCTGTAATGGCATTCTCGGCTGGCGCCATTGTAGCTAACGTTTATTACAGTCAGCCTCTTCTGAATGAGATATCTCATTCGTTGAACAGTCATGAAAATGCTGTTGGAAAAATATCGGTATTAGCTCAGGTCGGTTACGGATTAGGGATGTTTTTCCTGCTGCCTTTGGGGGATAAAGTCAATCGCAAACGTCTGATTTTATTTCTTTCTTTATTGCTAGCAGCAGTACTCGTAGCCATATCTTTTACTACAAGTCTTCCTACGTTATTGATTTTGTGCTTCCTGACGGGTGTCCTTTCAACTCCAGCACAGATCATCCTGCCGATGGCTGCGGCGCTCAATAAGGAACAGCGCGGTAAAAATGTCGGCATTGTCTTTAGTGGCATTCTTTGCGGTATCTTAAGTTCCCGCGTTATTGCAGGATGGCTGGCAGATCTTTATGGCTGGCAAAGTGTGTTTTTGTTTTCAGCCGGATTGATCGTTATCAGCTTGTATCTAATGTTTAAGTTCCTGCCTGAAATTCCTCCCAAATTTAAAGGTAATTATCTTAATTTATTGTCATCAACACTAAAGCTGATTAAAAAATTTAGAACTTTGAGACAGGCCGCCTTACTTGGTGCTTTTACTTTTGGTATATTTTGTTCATTCTGGACGACATTAACCTTTCATCTTAGTGGGGAACCATTTAATTACTCAGTGTCAACGATTGGTATGTTCGGCCTAATAGCAATAGGAGGTGCACTTGTCGCACCCTATTTTGGCAAGAGGGCAGATAAGGGAAATGTATTTAATAATCTTTATTTTACTGTCGGACTGATATTTTTAAGTCTATTGGCTCTATTATTATTTCCATTTTCCATATGGGTTTTACTGTTTTCCGTTTTCTTCTTAGATATTGGTGTCCAGGCAACACAGATCACAAATTTCACTAGAATATATGCTTTGGACGAGGAATCGCATAGTCGTCTCAATACAATCTATATGACTACCTACTTCATCGGTGCAGGAATAGGAACGTATTTCGGACTGTTGAGCTGGAGTATTGGTGGTTGGACAGTTGCCATCATTCAGATGCTTGCCTGGTCTGTTATCGCATTTGGAATTATTACAATATCAAGAGCTCATAAGCTTTAAATAAAAAGCGGATGTTTAATCAAATCAATACTGACTCTATTGTATAACCCACCGAGGTCACAAATACATCCTAACTGCCATTTAAGCTAAGCGAAAAGCAAATCCAAAATGATAATTAGCAGAAGAGCTTTGACATCATTACTCGAAAGATGTTGTAATTGATCTCCAGGTTTCTTTTTTGATTTATTTTAATGAAGTAGAACACAAAAACTATTTTTTGTATTTCTGTACTATTCTTTCGGATAAATGAGCTATTTCCCCAGCAGCTGCCGAGCTAACTTTGTCTTATCAAAATCAATAAGAGACAATGATAGGCAATATGAAAAAGAAAGCAATTATACTGAGTTTATTTTTAACCCTTGCAATCTCTGCTAAATCACAACTTCAGAAAGTAGCTATTTCCCATACTGTTTGGAACGGGGTTACAACAAGTTCGGATGGGAGAATATTTGTTAATTTCCCAAGAATTGAAGGTGATGAAGGAATGAGGATCGGAGAGATTCTTAAAAATGGAAAAATCAACCCGTACCCAAATGAGGAGTGGAACAATTGGAAATTAGGTTCAGACGCAAATGAGAAGTTCGTAAGAACCAATTCCCTGAGGGTAGGATCGGATGGTTTGCTCTGGATAGTGGACACAGGAACGCCTTCAATGGGGCAAGATCCATTATCGGGAAACGCCTTGAAACTGGTTTCTATCAATACTAAAACCAATACAGTTCAGCAGATTATTCCGCTTTCCGGAATTGCAAAACCTTCGACTTTTATTGATGATTTAAGAATTTCGGGAAATACGATTTATCTAACAGATGCGGGCGAACCGGCTTTAATTATTTTGGATAAAACAACAGGAAAAGGCAGAAGAGTTTTGGAAAATCAACCTTCAACTACCGATAGTTTACCGATAAAAGCAGAAGGAAAAATTATGAAAGATGAAAAAGGAAATGATGTGAGAATCCACGCAGACCAACTGGAAATTTCTCCCGATGGAAAATGGCTGTATTTTCAACCTGCAAGCGGACCTCTTTGGAGAGTGGAAACTCAATATCTGAATGATGAAAATCTCTCCGAAAAAGATTTGGCATCCAAAGTAAAATTATTCTATAAAACTCCATCCACAGGAGGAACAGCTATCGATGCGAAAGGAAATATCTACGTAAGTGATGTCAATAAAAGTGAAATCATAAAAATATCACCGAACGGAAAAGAAAGCCTGGTCATTAAAGATAAAAGACTGCTTTGGGCAGATGCTTTATGGATTGATGACGACGGATATCTATGGATTCCGACAGGTCAGTTGAACCGTTTGGCGGCATTTCAGAACGGAAAAAGTAAAGTGAAATTTCCGGTGGTGATTTATAAGCTGAAAATCAATGCGAAACCATTAAGAAATTAAATTCAGTTCAAGATTTAAATTAAAGTAATTCAAATAAATAACATTAAAAAAATATCAATATTATGAAAGCAATTGTATTAAAAGAAGCAGGAAATGTAGAAAATTTAGAATATGTAGAATTAGTAGTACCAACGATTAGCGAAGGCGAAGTATTAGTAAAAGTCAAAGCGATCAGCATCAATCCGGTAGATGTAAAAAGCCGTGCGGGAAAAGGAGTTTACGGAAGAATTAAAACAGAAAATCCGTTGATTTTGGGATGGGATATTTCCGGAATTGTTGAAGAAACTAAAAGTTCAGATTTTAAAGTGGGCGATGAGGTTTTTGGAATGGTCAACTTTCCTGGACACGGAAAAGCATATGCAGAATATGTTGTGGCTCCAGCCAATCAATTGGCTTTAAAACCGAAAAATATTTCTTTTGAAGAGGCTGCAGCTTCCACTTTGGTTGCGCTTACAGCGTATCAAGCTTTGGTTCACAATGCAAATATTCAGCAAGGTCAAAATGTTTTAGTTCACGCCGCTTCAGGTGGTGTTGGTCATATCGCGGTACAGATTGCCAAACAGTTGGGAGCGAAAGTGACTGGAACTTCATCTGCAAAAAATAAGAATTTTGTCCTGAGTTTAGGCGCAGATTCACATATTGATTATCACGGTTTCGACTGGAAATCGGCGGGCAGAACTTTTGATTTTGTTTTGGATACGATTGGCGGAGACAATATTGACCATTCTCTCGAGGTAACAAAAGAAGGCGGTTCCATTATCAGTATTCCGACAGGTCTGAACGAGCAAGTAACTTCAAAAGCAGAATCTAAAGGTGTGAAAGGTTATTTTATTCTCGTACAATCCAGCGGTGAGGATATGAAACAGATTGCTTCTTTATTGGAAAGTGGTGCTGTTAAACCTCACGTTTCAAAAATATTTCCTTTCGAACAAATGAGAGAAGCGCATTTGGAACAGGAAACGGGCAGAACAGTTGGTAAAATTGTAATTACGCTATAATATCTAACCCTCAAAATCAGTAAAATGTACTTAAAAAATATAGCAGTATCGGCAGTGGCATTGGTTTCATTGGCAGCTTGCAACCAATCTCTGAATCGAAGCCATTCAAAATCTGAGAATGAAATTTCAAAAGAAAAAAATGCACAGTTAGAAGAGGTTTTTTCAGACAGCACGTATCAGCTAACGGGTGTTGCCGTTGCAAAAGATAACAGGGTTTTTGTGAATTATCCCTATTGGCTGGACACGCATTCCTATTCAGTAGTTGAGGTGAAAGACGGAAGACCAGTTCCTTATCCTGATGCGGAATGGAACAGTTTCAAAAAAGGCGAAGACGGACAAAATAAATTCGTAACTGTACAGTCTGTGGTTAGCGATGACAAAGGATTTCTTTGGGTAGTAGATGCTGCCGGAATCGGACTTGGAAAAGTGTATCAACATAGTAGTAAGGTGGTAAAAATCAATTTAGCCAACAATAAAATTGAGAAAATCTACAGATTTCCTGAAAATGTGGTAAGCGAAGATGTTTACATCAATGATATCCGCGTGGATAATGAAAATGGTTTTGCGTATTTAACCAATTCAAATACAGGCGGAATCGTGGTTTTGAATATTAATACAGGAGACTCAAGATTGGTTTTAGCCAATTCTCCATCCGTGAAATCTGACCCGAGCTATCATTTTTCGCCTCTGGGAACAGAACTTAAAAAAGGTGACGGTTCTTTGCTGAAAGTGAATTCTGACGGTATAGCGCTCACTCCGGATAATCAATATCTATACTACAAACCGCTTACAGATAACCGTTTGTACAGAATTAAAACCGATTTGTTGAGAGATTTTAAGACAAATGAAACTGTTTTAAACAAAAGTGTAGAAGATTTGGGGAAATTCATCACCACAGACGGGATGATTTTCGATAAAAAAGGAAACCTGTATTTGGGAGATTTAGAGAAAAATTCAATTGTAAAAATTACACCGGATCTGAAAATGCAGACGATTGTAAAAGACAATGAAAAGCTGATCTGGCCCGACAGCTACAGTATTTCTGACGATGGATATTTATACATTTCCAATTCTCAGATTCAGCTGATGCCTTGGTTTAACAATGGAGCGACGCAATTTAAAAAGCCTTTTAAAGTCTTTAAAATTAAGATTTAAAATTAATGAAATGAAAAACATCATTCAAATAATCGCTGACAGCCAAAAGTATTTTATCAACTTTTTAAGGATCTCGATTTTTGTGGTAATGGCCTGGATTGGAGCTTTGAAAGCTTTCCAATACGAAGCTGACGGTATTGTTCCTTTTGTGGCAAACAGTCCGGTGATGAACTTTCTTTACAATCATCCAGGTGAATACAATTTACATAAAAATAAAGAAGGTGAAGTTGTCCCTGACAATATTAAATGGAATACTGAAAACGGAACTTACACTTTTGCTTACGGATTGGGAACAGCAATTGTTGCCATCGGTTTACTGACACTGCTGGGAATCTGGTTTCCAAAAATAGGTATGCTGGGCGGTTTACTCACTTTCGGGATGTCTCTGGTTACACTTTCCTTTCTGGTTACTACTCCTGAAGCCTATGTGCCTGATTTGGGAGGTTCCGAACACGGATTTCCCTATCTGTCGGGAGCAGGAAGGTTGGTCATAAAAGATATTATTATGCTTGCGGGAGGATTGATAATTGCATCAGATTCAGCAAGAACAATTTTAATTAAAAATCAATAAAATGAAAACTATATTATTTTACTTAAGCTTATTTTTTGCAGTATCAGTTTCTGCACAAAATGTTCAGACATTTACCTTAAAAAAATTACCAACAAAACCTGTTAACGAACTTCTTACGAGAGGAATGATTTCCGGTGAACAGGGAACGATCGGATATTTTACGTATAAAAAAGGAGCGGTGGTTCCGACCCATCAGCATTCCAACGAACAGTATTCTCTGATTACCAAAGGGAGTGTAAAAGTGAAAATTCTGGACAAAGAATATATCGTAAAAGCCGGAGACGGAATCATCATTCCACCGAACGTTCCTCACAGTTTTACAGCGCTGGAGGACGATACGATTGACATCGATTTTTTCAGCCCGGCCAGAAAAGACTGGATTGAGGGAAAGGATAATTATTTTGAGAAGAAATAGGTTTTTATCAAACATTTTTTTAGATAACATCACTCCCAATTATTATGAAAAAAACAATCTTTAATTTGTCTCTTTTGGCTTTGTTCTTTTCCTTTTCGGGTAATGCGCAACAGCATCCTGATAAAATCAGGAAAAAATCTAAGGATGATAGAATCTGGCATTATTCTATGATTGATGCAATGCGCAAAGGAATTTACGAAGGCACTCATACGGTGAAAGAATTAAAAGCACACGGAGATTTCGGGCTGGGAACATTTAATCATCTCAACGGAGAACTTGTTGCCCTGGATGGAATTATTTACAGGATTCCACCCTCCGGAAAAGTGGAAGTAGCAGCAGAAAATCTTAAATCTCCATTTACTTCACTCACATTTTTTAATGCAGCTGATGTGAAAACCTTATCTTTTACAGGAAGTTTTGAGGAATTACAAGATAAAGTTCAGGAAATGTTATCCACTCAAAATCTACCTTATGCGATCAAAATTGAAGGAACTTGGGCAGAGATCACTGTGGGAGGCGCAGATCCTGTTTCTCCGGAAGATACGACTGAGCTTGCAACATTAATGAAAGTGAGGCCTCAGTACAAGGCAAAAAATATGAAAGGAACAATGGTGGGTTATTTTACGCCATCATTATTAAGTAACGTTGATCTTTCACCATTTCATTTTCATTTTATTTCGGATGATAGAAAATTTGCGGGGCATCTGATGTCGGGAAATCTTGTAAACGCAGAAATTAAAATTTATTTTAATGAAAAAAGCGGTTATGATATCGAATTACTACGTGAAAACAGTCGCTTCCGTCAGTTGAAGTTTCAAGGTAAAGAATCTTCTGCTATTTACTAACTTTATACAAAATAATTATTATGGCAAAAACATATCAGGCGTTAGAAACTGCAGAACAGGAAGATGGCACGTACAGCTCAACAATTGTAGAAAAGCAAATTGAGGATATTCCTGATGGGAAGGTATTGATAAGAGTGGAATATAGTTCTCTAAATTACAAAGATGCATTATCTGCCAAAGGAAATAAAGGGGTAACCAGAAACTATCCGCACACTCCGGGAATTGATGCCGCGGGAACGGTTGAAGTCTCCTCTTCACCACTCTGGAAAAGTGGAGATCAGGTGTTGGTAACAGGTTTTGATCTGGGAATGAATACCAACGGAGGGTTCGGGCAGTACATTGTTGTTCCTGAAAGCTGGATTATTAAACTACCGGAAGGTCTTACAGCTAAAGAAGCGATGATTTATGGTACTGCTGGTTTTACTGCAGGTCTTTCTGTTCAGGCATTACTCCGCAACGGAATCACGCCTGAAAAAGGAACTGTTGCAGTTAGTGGATCTACCGGAGGAGTCGGTTCGGTGGCAGTTGCTATTTTAGCAAAATTAGGATTTCAGGTGGCGGCAATCAGCTCAAAAGAAGAAGCGATTCCTTTTTTGAAATCATTGGGAGTATCTGAAATTATTTCAAGACAGGATTTTGAAGATAAAAGCGGTAAAGCATTGCTTAAACCTCATTTTTCGGCGGCTATCGATACAGTGGGAGGAAATGTTTTGGCAACTTTAATCAAAAGTCTCCATTATGAAGGAGTGGTGACAACCTGCGGAATGGTAGGCGGCGGAGAACTTAATACAACCGTTTTTCCATTTATTCTTAAAGGCATTCAGCTAATCGGAATTGACAGTGTGGAAATTCCCTTGGAAAAGAGACTTTCAGTTTGGGAGCATTTGGCAACTGATTGGAAACCTAAGCAGCTAGATGATTTGATAAAAGAAATAAGTCTTGAAGAACTGCCCGAATATATTGATAGAATACACAGCGGGAAAATGCAGGGGAGAGCGGTGGTTAGCCTTAAGCGCTAAGATCCGCAACAAGCAAAAAAAATGGTTATTCTGATTGAGTTTGGACTTTCAAAAGACCAAGTGGCTCAGTTAAAATAATTGGAGCCATTTGGTCGTTTGTGATGTTTAAGTGTTTAAACTGCAGAATAATATTGAAGATTTAGTTTCTGTTTTTTCTTTTCCTCTTTTTCTTCATTTGATTGGAGGTTTCGCTTATATTGACCACCTGATTTCGGAATAAAGTGACCACCTGTTCCGGCGGAAAATGGTTCTTCGTCAATTTTGGTG
>NZ_DJTD01000033.1:0-23388 GCF_002440385.1 Sphingobacterium sp. UBA6317
TCGTTTAAGTACTTCCGTATTTACATGTACAGGCTATTGCATATCCTCCGCCTAGTGGTTATCGCAGCACAGGACCGTCGGTGAGCCTGCTCCATCGGAAGCTGTTCCGAAACCGCCGCTAGCCTGCAACATTATTATTGGACAATCGTTTGCATTCCATAATTCCTTTTTTACTTCGATTTACTATTGTATTATTGTTATGTTAATTTAATGCATTATAAATCATACGCATGAAGATATCTTTTTGGAGCACAAAAGCACAAGTCAGTTTACTGATGGGATTGGCTTCTCCTTTTATTTTTCAACCCTCTCGAGTTGACGCTAAAGTAAGTACGATCAATTATTATAATACAATGGGTCGCGATCACGGAAACCGTATTATCACGATTCAGAAAATTAATCCGACAACAGTCGAGATTGTATACGATAATGGTCAACGTCTTACTTTAGATTTCTACGGTAATCATATTTTTAGGATGTTCCAGGATGTTCATGGCGGTATAATCCGTGATCCCGAAGCAAAACCCGAAGCAAAAATATTGGTAGAGCAACCTCGGAAAACAGTCACTGGGCTTGAGGTAAAGGATGGAGGTAATAAGGTCAGCATCTCCACCAACGATATTCTTTTTTCAATGGATAAACAGACTTCACAGTTTAGTATCCTTAATCGTAAAACCAATAAGATTGTAGTTGAAAGCTTAAAGCCGGTCGTTTTTGAGGACAAACAAGTAAGCCTTGAATTAAAGGAAAATGCGGATGAGTACTTTTTTGGTGGTGGCGTTCAAAATGGACGTTTTTCACATAAGGGAAAAGTAATTGCTATCGAAAATCAGAACAGCTGGACCGATGGCGGTGTTGCCTCTCCAACCCCTTATTACTGGTCAACCAAAGGGTATGGTTTTATGTGGCATACTTTTAAGAAGGGAAGTTACGCCTTTGGAGCCAAAACCGCTGGCACAGTCAAATTGGCCCACGATACGGATTATCTGGATGTCTTTTTTATGGTTGGTGACGGTATTGTGCCTTTGC
This sequence comes from Sphingobacterium sp. UBA6317, assembly GCF_002440385.1. Taxonomy (NCBI): domain Bacteria; kingdom Pseudomonadati; phylum Bacteroidota; class Sphingobacteriia; order Sphingobacteriales; family Sphingobacteriaceae; genus Sphingobacterium; species Sphingobacterium sp. UBA6317. The sequence goes on from NZ_DJTD01000033.1 coordinate 1,030, forward strand.
TCAACGATTTCTACCAATTGACGGGTAACCCAATTCTTCTACCAAAATTTGGTTTGTACGAAGGACATCTTAATGCTTATAACCGCGATTTTTGGAAAGAAGATGAAAAGGGAATTCTTTTTGAAGATGGCAAACGCTATAAAGAAAGCCAAAAGGACAATGGCGGAATCAAAGAATCGCTGAATGGCGAGAAAAACAATTATCAATTTTCGGCTCGCGCAGTCATAGACCGTTATAAAGCCCATGACATGCCTTTGGGTTGGATTCTTCCCAATGATGGTTACGGTGCTGGATATGGTCAAACGGCATCTTTAGATGGAAATATCCAAAACCTGAAAGAGTTCGGCGATTATGCACGTAAGAATGGTGTGGAAATCGGTTTATGGACACAGTCTGATCTCCATCCCAAAGACAGCATCAGTGCATTACTGCAACGTGATATAGTAAAAGAGGTTCGGGATGCGGGGGTGAGAGTCCTAAAGACGGATGTGGCCTGGGTGGGCCCAGGATACTCCTTTGGTCTCAACGGGGTAGCTGATGTAGGGCATACCATGCCTTACTATGGCAACGACGCTCGTCCATTTATTATTTCATTGGATGGTTGGGCAGGTACGCAGCGCTATGCGGGTATCTGGTCGGGTGACCAAACTGGAGGTGTATGGGAGTATATTCGATTCCACATACCAACATATATAGGCTCGGGACTTTCGGGCCAGCCCAACATTACCTCTGACATGGACGGGATCTTTGGTGGTAAAAACTTCAAGGTCAATATCCGTGATTTTCAATGGAAGACTTGGACACCCATGGAACTCAATATGGATGGCTGGGGCTCGAACGAGAAATACCCTCATGCTTTGGGCGAGCCAGCTACTTCGATCAATCGTCTGTATCTGAAATTGAAATCTCAATTGGTTCCCTACAGCTATAGTGTGGCAAAACAAGCGGTAGATGGTCTGCCCATCATTCGCGCGATGTTTTTAGAGCAAGCAAATGCTTATACACTTGGAAAGGCAACGCAATACCAGTACCTCTATGGTCCAAATTTCCTGGTGGCACCGATTTATCAGGAAACACGTGTGGATGAGAAGGGAAATGATATACGCAATGGTATCTACCTGCCGGATGGTGAATGGATTGATTATTTTACGGGTGAAAAATACCAGGGTGGCCGTATCATCAATAACTTTAATGTGCCTATTTGGAAGCTGCCTGTTTTTGTGAAAAATGGAGCTATTATTCCGGTAACCAACCCGAATAATAATGTGCTGGAAATCAAAAAGGATCAACGTATTTATGAGGTGTATCCTTATGGGAATTCCAATTTCCTGGAATATGATGATGATGGAAAAACCGAGGCTTATCGGTATGGTAAGGGAGTAACTACATCCCTAACTTCGCAGTTAAACAATAATAAAGTTGTTTTTACGATTGCTCCAACACAGGGCGAATTTGACGGATTTGAAAAAATGAAGTCTACCGAAATTCGTTTCAACGTTACCAAAGCACCTAAGAAATTGACCGTAAAGGTCAATGGAAAAAATAATAAACTTAAAGAAGTGAACAGCTTAGATGCGTTCAATACTTCTGAAAATGTATATTTCTACGACGCACAACCAAACCTGAATCAGTTTGCAACCAAGGGATCTGAATTTGAAAAAGTACCTTTGGTGAAAAATCCGAAGTTGCTGGTACGACTAGCGAAACAGGATGTCTCATCGACTGCAATAGAAGTACAATTGGAGGGTTTCGAATATGCTCCTGTTGACAACTATCTGGCTCAGACCGGTGCTTTGACTTCGCCCAAAGCTGTTATCACAGATCAACATACACAAGCATATACCTTAACCCCAACCTGGGAAAAGGTTGCAAATGCTGATTATTATGAAATTGAATTCAATAATCTGATCTATTCGACCATCAAAGACAGTCAGTTGCTATTCGAAGGATTGGCCGCGGAAACTGATTACCAGTTTAAAATTAGAGCTGTCAATAAATCTGGTGTTTCAGATTGGAGTACATTTGCCGCAAAAACAAAGGCAAATCCATTGGAATTTGCCATCGAAGGAATCAAAGCAGAGACTTCTGTGGATAACCAAGGCGGAAATGGTATCAATAAATTGTTCAATTATGATGAGGGGGATATGTGGCATACAAAATGGGGACTGACAGCTGTTCCGTTTGATATGACTTTAGATCTAAAATCTGTTAATCAATTGGATAAGTTTGAATATCTTCCAAGAACCGATGGCGGAAATGGCATCATTTTAAAAGGAAAAGTATTCTATAGCAATGATAAGGACACCTGGACGGAAGCTGGTGGTTTTGACTGGAAACGTGATGGCGAAATGAAACGTTTTGATTTTGGAACCCATCCGGTGGCTCGATTTATCAAAATTTCAGTTTCTGAAGCTGTGGGAGGTTTTGGTTCAGGAAGAGAATTATATGTGTTTAAAGTGCCAGGTTCGTCAAGCTACTTACCGGGCGATATTAATAATGACCGATTGATCGATCATAATGACTTGACTTCCTATATTAACTACACGGGATTGCGACTGGGAGATGGAGATTTCGAAGGTTATGTCAGCAATGGTGATGTCAATAAAAATAATCTGATTGACGCTTATGATATTTCCAATGTTGCTGTTGTCATAGAAGGCGGTGCAAAACCAGCAAAAGAAGAAAAAGTAGCTGGTAAACTAAAATTGGTTCCCTCAAAAACAAGCTTGAAGTCGGGAGAAACCGTAGAGATCAGTATTAGCGGAGAGAATCTTAAAGCTGTCAATGCACTTAGTTTTGCTCTTCCTTACAATCAGGGTGATTTTGAATATGTCGGTATTGAGTCCGTACATTTAAAGGAGATGAACAATTATAGCAACGATCGTCTTCACACCAATGGAAGTAAGGCTCTGTATGCTACTTTTGTTAATCTGGGCAACAAGGAGACTTTGAATGGATCTGAAGTTTTATTTAAGATCAAATTGAAAGCAAAACGTAATGTCAATTTCAATCTGAAAGCAATAGATGGTATCTTCGTTGATAAAAAGCTGAATTCCGTTACTTTCTAAAATAAATAGCCTTAACAAAAAAGGGAGCCTCATAGGCTCCCTTTTTTTGTTAAATGATGTCTAAATAATGCACCTAATTAGTCCAATATCATACTAAGATCCATCAGCAGGATTTCAGTATCTGCTGAGGTTACTTTGAGGTTAATTTCAGCGACATCCCATATTCCAAAGCCATCTCTGCTTTCTAATTCTTTTCCTTCGACAGTAACACTACCTTTTATTACAAAAACATATACACCATTTCCTGCCTTTTTGATTCGGTATTTTGTTTGGACGTCCTTGTCAAAATGCCCCATGGAAAACCAGGCATCCTGATGGATCCATACACCCTCGTCTTCTCGATTTGGAGAAAGAATTTGCTGGAATTTATTCTGTCTTTGAGTTATATCCAATGTAATTTGATCGTATCGGGGGCTCACATTCCGTTGATTAGGGTACACCCAAATTTGAAGAAACTTGACTACCTGATCGGTGTTTTTATTATATTCACTGTGTATGATGCCTGTTCCGGCGCTCATGACCTGAATATCTCCTTTCCGGATAATGGCTTTGTTACCCATGCTGTCTTCGTGTTGCAAATCACCTTCCAAAGGAATACTGATGATTTCCATATTATCGTGCGGGTGTTTGCCAAAACCTCTTCCTTCAGCCACTATATCATCATTTAGCACCCGTAATACACCAAAGTGCATACGTTCGGGGTCGTGATAATTGGCGAAGCTAAACGTATGATTGCTATCTAACCAACCATGATTTGCATGACCGCGTGTAGCCGCCTTGTGGAGGACACTATGGTTTTCCAATTTGTCTGAATTATAGTTTACAGCTTCGGCATCCAGCGTTTCAAGCGGCTCTATCTCGTCAATATCATTCTTCAAGATATCAGCTGAAGACACTGTTGATGCAAATATCCCGGAACCCAAAAGTCCCTTTTTTATAAAGTTCTGTCTGTTCATGATCTTATTATTTAGTATCCAAAATTAGCCTATTGGCCGTCGATTTCTATTGATCTAGTTCAATAAAGAAAGAGTTTTAACGGTTTTCGGTTGTTTTTCTAGGACGCTATTGCTATATCCTGTGCTTTATTAAACGGAGAGTAAGTCTGGAAAAAGACTATAGACTTCATTTTTTAGAAGTCCACTTCCACCGCCATAATGTTTGATCAGACCAATCGGATAAGTGAGCCGCGTAAGGTGATCTGTTATTTCATGCTCTTCCTGAGGCGAGAGTCCCGAACTCAATAATAAAACATCTACAGGGACGTCAATAAGCTGTTTTTTACAGGCATCCAAATCGTATTGTATCGATGCATTCCAGTTGGGCGTGTTTTCAATGATTCTCTTGAGCGTGAGGAGAATTTCTTCATTTTTACCAAATATGAGAAAGGTTAAGATTTTCATGATGTTCTTTTTTAAGGATTTGTCCTGATGAGTGTATTGACAATGGCATTACCCTTTAAAATTTTTGAAATGGGACATTCTTCGGCAATTTGTTGCAGGCGTTCTCGGGTATCCTCTGCTAAGATTTGTCCAAAAGCTATCTCGCGATCAAAATATGTAACCACCTGTCCTTTTTCAATTTTGAGGTACATATTTGAACTGACTGAAATTTCTGGAATATCAAGCCCTTTTTTATCGATGTACATGCGTAAAGTAGCTAAGGTACAAGATACAAGCGATGAGATAAGAAGGGTGTAGGGGTCAGGCCCAAGATCTCTGCCGCCAAGTTTTTCAGGTTCATCCGTAATAAATTCACCATTCCTCCAGTGGATGCTGGTCTTATATTTCTGCTCGGCAATATGACCGATGACAGGGTTTTCCAATATATATTTCATACGGATAATTCTTTTGTTTGTAATACAACAAAAATAAGCCTGAATTGATTCATTTTCATTGATGTAGTTCAATAAATATAGTCATTCTGTCTTATGATGTTTTTTTTATAGCCGATCAAGCGGATGGATTTGTGCTAATGGATAAACATTGCCGTTTCAGAAAAAATAAGGATTGGAGTAAGTTGAATCACATAAATTTTCTTACTTTTAACAATCGAACACGCTCATTTTTTTAAGGATTTTAATTTAATATTTCGGTTATGATGAAGAGATTTTTACTTGTCGGACTTTTTGCTGGTATAACCCATTTTATGGCTTTCTCGCAATCGCACGAACTACGAGTGGGTATTACTTCCGGTGTGTCCAACTTTACGGGATCGGGAGCCGAAGCGAAGAGTATGTTGAATGGATCTACGCAGCAGGACTATTATACCAATAATCCTTACGGAAAAAAATATGGAATCAATATCGGTGGTGCTTTAAACTACCGGTATGTTTTTGCCAACAACCTGATATTAGGTTTGGAAGGCGCCTATGAACGATTGCAGACAAAGATTGATTTGGAAGGCAACGAGTTTATGAATGGAAGCTGTGGTCAAACCCGTCTCAATCAACAATTTATCAATTTTAATCCTTTTGTTGGCTATCGTGTCTTTTTTGAACCGATGACAATGGATATACAGCTGGGTATGGATATTGCCAAAACGCTGAGCATCAAAGAAAATGGTAGCATTGAAGATAAACAGGGGAATAAAACAAGTTTTGATCGTGATAGAGGCAAGGTTATCGATTTGGATCTACGCCCGCGTTTACAGTTTAATGTAAATTATGACCGTTATACCATGTTTGCCGGTTATTCATGGGGCCTAAAAGACTACCGTAGTGGAATGTTGGGCGGTGATCCTGGTGTGGCGCGATTAAATGTATTCCGTTTAGGCCTGCAGTATCAGCTATTAACCCCGATCTTCAAAAATGACTAAAGGCAGGTTAGAAGCATTCAGTGATGGCGTTTTGGCCATCATTATAACGATTATGGTACTTGAATTATAAGTACCTGAAGGATTTACTTTTGCTAGCCTTAAACCATTATATCCTAAAGTTATCTCCTATATCGTTAGTTTTGTTTACGTTGGACTGTACTGGTATAATCACCATCATCTCTTTCAAATTGTTCGAAAAGTTCTCGAAGAATTAATAAATAAAAAACATCAGGCGCTGAAAAAAATAGTTGTTTGCTATGGCCAAGAACTGTATAGGTTAGCTTTTTGTATCGTGAAAAATCAGTTTGCGCCCTTTATACATATAAAAAATAATAGACTATATATGAAAAAATTACTGCTGTCTTTGATGCTCTGTTATGCTACAATTGCTGGAGCGCAGACCGATCGTGTAAACGTCTTCTTGGGATCTTCCGGCGACCACGGCCAGCTTTCACCAGCGGCTTCTTCTCCTTTCCATCAATTGAGCATTGTGCCCTATACTAATCCGGGGACGCATACGGGCTATGAGCATCTTGCCAAGGAAATTAAAGGCTTTACACACAATCGCCTCGAGGGAGTAGGTTGTATGGGCAGTGGTGGACTGATCCTTATTAGACCATTTATAAAAAATGATACAAAGCCGCTGAATAAAATTGACGAGCACGCCCAACCTGGGTATTATGCTTTAAAAACCGCAGAGGGTATTCAAGTTGAAGTGGCTGTGAATAATGATTTTGGTCGTGAACAATATACTTTTCCCGTGGGTAGGAAAGGTTTTTTTATTGATTTGGGGCATGCTTTCAATGGCGCTTTTGTTGACAATGAATTTACACAGGAGGGTAATCTGCTATTCGGTAAAGTACGTGCGAAAACGACCTGCCATGTGGGAACATATACCATTTATTATGCGCTGGAAATTCCTACAGCGAGCGAATGGCGAAAGGAGGGGAACAAGATCTGGGTAGACCTGAAGGAGGAAAGCCTTATAGCAGACGTCAATATTGCATTTTCGGCTGTGGATCAACAGGACGCAAAAAAGACACTTGCAGAATATGATAAGCTAGATTTTTCAACGGTAAAAAAACGTGCAGCTGATCGTTGGAAAACTGCCCTGTCGGTACTGCAGGTAAAGGGCGATTCGGATAAGGTAGATTTATTCTATTCCTTGCTCTATCGCAGTTTACAATCTCCTTATGTTATCAGCGATGAGCAGGAAAATTTTAGGGGAACAGACGGGAAAATACATCGTTCCAAAGAAATACGTTATCATGGATGGGCAATTTGGGACAATTATAAAACACAACTACCGCTTTTGGAGCTGATAGATACTGAAATGTATCAGGGCGTTGTCTCCTCGATTGCAGACCTGTACCGTTATGGGAAATTTGACTTTGCAGGAGCTCATGAACCAGCAAATTCGGTCCGGACAGAACATGCCGCTGTCGTTCTTTTGGATGCGGTCAAGAAAGGATATCGGGTCGATATTGATGGAATAAAAGATTCGTTAATACATGATACCCTGCGCTATGATTTTAAGAAACCGGACAAGTACCTTGAAGCATGTTATGATATGTGGGCAATGTCCAAGCTTTTTCCGCAGAACAGCAAAATCTATCTGGAGCGAGCAAAATCATATCAGGCAATTTGGAATAAAGATTTCAAAGATCTGACCAAACGAGATGTCGACCGTATGTCGGCACGGGATATGTATCAGGGAACAATTAGGCAATATCGTTGGAATGTACCTTTTGATGTTATGGGATTAAGAAAGCTAGCAGGTGGTGAAGAAAATTTTACACAGCAACTGGATGAGTTTTATGACGGTTATTATTTCAATAGGGCGAATGAACCGGATATGCAATCGCTGACCTTATATAATGCGAGTAAAACCCCTTGGCGCTATCAGGAGTGGATACATCGAATTGCATTGGACACCATCATACAATATTACTTTAATGACAACAGCCGTGGAATCGGAGCACATATCGACCGGATCTATAAAAATGAGCCTAAAGCCTTTGTAAGAACCATGGACGACGATGCTGGTGCTATGTCGAGCTGGTGGGTGCTATCTGCGATCGGATTGCAACAACCTTTGGTCGGGGAACCTGTTTTTTATATCAGCGTGCCATTTTTTGATCAAATCAGATTGGAAAATAAAGAGAATCCACTGACCATTGAGGTGCCGAATCGAAGCGACAAAACGCGTTATATCAAATCGATTAGGTTGAATGGAAAAGATCTGAAGAGGTTATGGATCACACATGAAGAGCTTAGAAAGGGAGGGACGCTACAGATTGAATCGTCGGAAACGCCAACTGATTATGGAAGGGATGATCCTTGGATAAGTCACATAGAAAACAAATAAACATGAGTTGATCAGAGATTGTAGACTAAATTCGCGTTTTTTACTACTTGGAGATTTAAAAGTACTGGCCAAAGAGATTGGAAAATCGATGACCAGTTAATTTGCTCCTGAATGAAATGGCCCCATGCTAAAATAATGCAGTTATAAAATTTTCGATAAAAACTACGAAACTCAATAGTTGTTAATATCAAAGTACGATTGATCAGAGAGTCAGCGTTATTTGGCTACTTTTATTTGAGGTATTGAATCTGCGATTGGAGAGATCAAGACTGTATTTTCAAGGTGTAAATTTCTATATACTTTTGGGGTCAGACCTATATGGTTTTTAAAAAATTTGTTTAAATGGCTTTCATCGGTAAAACCAAATTCATATACGATCTGCGATAGTGAAACGGTCGGAACAGTTAATCGAGTTTGAATTAAGTTTATGCGGTATTCGTTGACATAATTTCGATAACTTATACCAAACTTTTTTTTGAAATAATCACTGAAATAACTATTTGCAATAGAGAAGTGAGCGGCGATGTTTTTAATCTGAATAATTGACGGTTGGTAGATATGTTGATGTATGAAGGAAATGAGCTCTTCTTTACCGGGCTGACCATTGTCAATTCTTATATGAAGTTTAGCAGCAGCTTCGCTAATTAAGACTAAGATAGATCGTATCTGATAAAATATGAGCGCTGAACGAGAGATATCCTTCGAAAATTTGTACAATACTATATTCTCAACAATATTTCGAAGTATAGCATTGGGAGGTTCATCTATTTTTAATTTCACTTCCTTTAATAACTTATTCTTCATTATTCGGACAGGTTCATATAAATTGAAATTATCTACTGTATGCTGTGAGTGTTCTGACAGATATGCGTCTGTGAACTTTATAAATGTGAAGTGAGTACTTTTGTTTATCTCAAAATAATGTTCGTCTTCTGGACTTATTATAAACAGATCTCCTTCCCCATATTGAAACCTATTATTGTTCAGTAAATGAATGCCACTACCTTTGTGGATATAAACCAGTTCATAATAAGTATGGCTATGAAGGGGTAAATGAAAAGTCTTTTCTTCATAATCATGAATAACGAGTTGATCAAACTGTATTTTCTTCATTTTAAAAAGTGCTTACGATAAAAATACAAAAAATACCTTTAAATATACCTGGGCGTGGCGCCGGTAATATGCAATCTTTGTAATAGAAGATTTATCATTTTGTATCAATTACTTTATTTCACATTTATGCAAGATAACATTGATTTTTTGCCTTTTATTACGGGCTCTTTTGCCAAACCAGCTTCTGAGATCCAACTGTAATGATGATTGAAGCAGCTTATAGATATCACAGTATCAACGCTCGTTATCTGAATTGCAAGGTTGAGCCTATGCATCTGGCAGATGCTATCAAAGGAGCAAAAGCCATGGGATGGATTGGTTTCAATTGTTCTATTCCACACAAAATAGCGGTCGTTCCATATCTTGATGAATTAGGAGGCTCTGCACGATTGATAGGTGCGGTTAATACTGTAGTTAGAAGGGGGAACCTTTGGATAGGTGAGAATACAGATGGAAAAGGATTTTTAAAAGCGCTAGAAATTATTGAAGATCCTAAGGACAAGTGTATTACAATATTTGGTGCTGGAGGCGCTGCTCGCGCAATTGCAGTTGAATTGGCGTTAGCGGGAGCCCATACAATTATTATTGTAAATAGGGACAAATCTAAAGGTGAAGAACTTGCCGATCTGATAAATAGTAATACTAAAACTAACGCGTTATTTAACTGTTGGGAAGGAAGGTATAAGATAAAATTATCAACGAATATTTTGATCAATGCAACTAGTGTAGGGCTGTTTCCCAATGTGGATCAAAAACTCGATATTGAATTTGATCTTATCGGAAAGGAGATGATTATCGCAGATGTTATACCCAATCCCCCAGATACTCATTTTATAAGAACCGCTCGAGAAAAGGGATGTAGCGTTTTAAATGGTCTTAGTATGCTCGTTAATCAAGGCAGAATAGCAATTAAATATTGGATGGATATGGACGTCGAGCCTTCTGTTATGCATTCAGCGTTGGCCAATGTTTTAAAAATACACTAATGATCAAATTTAAACGTGTAGAGCATATACTCATAAGTGTTCCTTTAGGCGGGCTAGCTTCAGCGCAAAGGTTTTATGCTGAGATATTGCGTTTGAATCAAATCCTTGGTAATCATCCCAGGGGGGCTATTTGGTTTGAAATCGGAGATATCCAGCTTCATATTCGTGAAGAAAAGTACCATCAAACAAATTCTGATATACATCCTGCGTTTGAAGTTTTCGACTTATCCCATGCTAAATTATTTTTGAAGAATCAGAATATAATCGTAAAATACTCGTCCAAGATAGATGGTCGAGAACGATTTTTTTTTCGAGATCCATTCGGAAATAGGTTTGAATTGATCGAATATCTAAGGTGCTAATATAGTGTAAACTTTACAGAAAAGGTATTATTTCCACATCGTAGGTACCATCTGATTTCTTGTGGTGTTCATAAACTTTTGCGCTGACGGTTGCTATAGTTTTTTCTTTAGCAGGTGAAAAATCCCGTTAGATATCTTTTTACGTGAAGTTCAATAAAAAACTATGCAAAACAGGCTGAAATGGTGTGATTCTCCTAGACCTTTACATCGTCGGAAAACGATGCGTAGAAACGAAAAAAGTCGCTTTTCTATATAGAAAAGCGACTTTTTTGTTCTGTGCTCCCACCTGGGCTCGAACCAGGGACCAAAAGATTATGAGTCTTTTCGTCGGTACCTCATTACCTGATGCAAAAACGTTCTTTCTGATTTGCTAAGGCAATTTATATAATATTTTTCACTTATCGAAATTGCGGGCTGTTACACTATCGTTACATATTTTGTTATGAAAATGATATTTAAATAAATTTTTGATATGAAGATAGATTCAACTTTGAATGGTGTAGAAAGGAGTTAGAAAAGGAATTTAAACTGATTAGTTATTTAAAATATTATATTTAAAACGTCTTGAAATTGAATTAGATATCCATTTGGAATTTGAATCTCACGCTGTAATGAAACCAGATTATCTATTAACAAAAGAGACCTTGTTGTGTGGGATTGAAACTTAGCAACTCAATCAGGCAGATGATAGAATTCCTGTCAAGAATTGTGTTCAAAATTTTCACGTTTGAGGAGTTGAATGGAAAAAGCTATATCAGGTATAGCTAAAAGACTGCTTATGTCCAGATAACCAAAGGTTTATTTATCTATATTGATAGCACATTAGATATATAGCCAATGTATTTGTTTGCTTAGTGTATAAAATCAATCTAAGTATACTGTCCAGTATACTAAAAAGAGGCTAACGATTTTATTAAGCCAAAAGAGTATCCCCGAAGGATACTCTAAACCCCATTTAAGACAAATGGAGCAAGAAAAGTAGGGCTGTGTCCAACTTCTGCTCGCTCAGATGTATCGTTTTATTATAGGTTTACACATTGTGTCGTACTTTATAGGTTTAATTTTTTTCTTACGATTTTTTTTGGTTGAGATGCAGCATTGCTGCTCAGTGATATATATTTGCTGTAATATTAATTATATTTTGCTATATGTGGTAAATAATCTAGTTTAATACATCCCTACACTATTGTGTAGTATTTTGTTTTTCTTATGGTTAAAAAGGTATAAAATTTTATATTAGTGATATGCAAGGTATTAAGATGCTTGCTGTATTAATCCAATGGTTTATTAATTAAATTTAAATTAAATGAAAACAAAATTTTTTATGATTGGCCTTTTCGCTTTACCGCTAGGATTGGTAGCATTTAGGCCTGCAACTCTTTCCAACTCTGAAGATCTAGCCGCAGTTCAAAGAGTGAGTTATGAAGCCGTGCAGGGCAAAAATACTTTATATGCGGAAGCTGGATTTGTTGCAAAAAAAGGAACAATAACTAAAAGTGCAGAAACCTCAACAGTATCGTCTGAAACAGTGGTTGCATCGTTTGCAACTTTGAATACAGACAATGTGTCTCTTGATGAGTTCATTAAAAGCCATGAATAATTGATCATTTCCTTCCTCCGTATGGGGGAAGGATATTCACAATAAGAATGAAAGAAAAACTGATTAACAATAGAAAAAACCTATTTTTTTTGTTTACAATATTTCATTTTACCATCGTAGTATTCTCTACATTCCTTGGAGGGTATTCAACTGCCAAAGAATACTTTCATGAAAGGACTGTATCTAAGGAAGATTCCTTAGAACCGGATTTAATTCAGAAAACTGTAAGAAGTTTTTTAAATACTCCCGGAATAACTCCTTACGCTATAATAGCAGGAATTGATGCCGGATACGGCTTTTTTGCACCAAATGTAGCTAGCAGCTATATTATAGAATGTGCAATAAAAAATAGAACGGGAGAAATTATATCACGGCAGTATACTCCCAACTTATCTACACAAGAAGCTAGAAATAGATATGAGACTCTGGTATCCGACTTTCAGGAAAGAATGAAAGCACTTGAAAAAGCAAATGAGAAAACTCTTTATACACGTTATTTGGATATTGTACTGAAGAAAATTGGTCAGAATATCTATGATCAATCTTCTGTCGCAGATAAATCTAACGGGACCGTTACTTTATACTTATATAAATACCCTAATTTGAACGACTATATTGCCGGAAATAGAAAGCCTGTATTAATTAGTTTAGTAGCCTTCGATATTAACTAAAAAGAGTTTTAGAATGTATGCATAAAATATCAGTATATTTTGACAAAATTAGATCGTCATTTTTTAAATACCGCGGCGAGGATGAAAATTTCTTTTTTGTTTACAGGCTTGGCATAGGTTTCTTTAGTCTATTCCATTTTCTAGCATGTTTAAAAGACTTTGAGAGACTTTATATAACGAACGATATCATCTCCCAGGACGCGATGAGAATCCAAAAGCCTTGGTTTATACCTAACATAAATGAGGTTCTGCGATTTCTCGGTGAAATTACTTCTGCGCCAGAGAAGTCATTATTGATTGTCTTTATTTCTCTTTATATTATTTTCTGTATTACATTGGCAATTGGTTTTCGAACCAGACTATCTGCCATAGGATTAGTCATTTTACATTTAATTATTGTCAAAGGTTCTCCAATATTTAGCTACGGTGTTGATTATTTTACAACAATTAGCCTATTTTATTGTGCAATTTTTCCTCTTGGTCATGGAAAGGGAATTGATAAAGCAACTATTTATAAGGATAAGGCGTTCGTCAATCCCAGTCCATACAGAAGAATTTTACAGATCCATATGTGCATAGTTTACTTTGCCGGAGGTATAGAAAAAATTATTGGAGAAGACTGGAGAAATGGAGAATCATTCTGGAAATCCGTGCATCTACCTGGTTTTACAGGTCTGATCAAGATAGACTATGGATTTATGGCTTCGTTTCCAATCACAGCAATACTAGCCTGATGGTTTGTAGTCATTCTGGAACTATTTTACCCAGTATTTATATGGAAAAAATCTTGGCGAGGCTATGTACTAGTGCTAATAAGTCTAATGCATGTTGGTATATTACTAAGTTTAGGACTGTATTTTTTCTCAATCTTAATGATCATTTTAAATTTAACTGCGTTCTTAAATTTGAGTTCTGACAAAAGTAAAAAATGAATCCAATCTTTTCTTATGATTATCTTTTTCCAATTATTAGCATTTTCTTAATATTGGCTATCGGAGGTAAAGGACTATTTAAAGGAGGTATCAAGCATGCTCAGCAATATACGTTTTACAAAATTGATATTTATGTTTTCATATTTTTAGCCTTTTATATCTTAAATAAGTATTTTCTTTCAGCTGTCAGCTTTGTCATTGCGGATTATTTCAGAATTCTAGCTATTTCTACTTTTTATATAATTCTAAGATTATTTATATGTGGGAATGAAGGTCGAAAAAAAAATCTTATTGTGGTATTTGCACTTTTAGGGATATACGAGGCCTTTGTTGCACTATTACAAGTTGTAGAAGGAGGCACAATGGTTGGAAGCTTTGGAAATAGAGCTGTTCTAGCAAATTTTTTTGCAGCTATTTTACCCTTTTTATATTGGACACTTGTTACCCGGGTAAGAAGTAAGGGTTGGTCAATCATCACTATTCCAATCGCCTTATCTATTTTCTTGATCTTGTATTTAGTTTTTTTTCATTCATTTTCAAGAACCGCTATTTTATCGATTCTAATTACTTCAATAGTAGCATTGTGCATTGAATACAAAAGCTTATGGACGATATGCTTTAGGAAAAAGAATTTGCCGGCTTTTTTATTTGGTATAGGATGCTTATGTTTTATATTGGTTACTTTATTACTCTCAAAAAAGGATTCCACTAATGGTCGGTGGTTTGTTATTTGCAGGGAAATAGAATTGCTTAAACAGAACTTTATCACTGGGATCGGGTTTGGTAATTTTGAAAGAGTATATAATCAGTATCAGGCAGAGTACTTTTCCCAACATAATATTGCTACCGAGAAATATCTGGCTTCCTATATCAACGTAAATTATAATGAAATATTAGATTTTCTGCTTCAGGGTGGAATATTCGGTTTTGTACTTTTATCGATTATTACTGTTAAGATATTTAACCTATGCAGAAATTCGGATAAAAATAATTTGGTTTTTGTTTATTCCATAATTTCGTTGACAATACTGGGAACTTTTTCTTATCCCTCTGAAACATTGGTCATTGTATGCATTTTTATTTTTAGTCTTTCAGAGTTAGGCTCATTAAAGAATGAACAGGTTAGATCCATAACATTACCTAAACCACTCGTTTTTTTATTAGTATCTGGAATTTCAATCTTCATCATAGCGGGAATATTGAGCCGGTATAACAACATTCTGCGATGGCATGTAATAAAAACGAAGAGTGCAAGTGTACAGAGTTCTAATGCGGATATTTCAAATGCATATAAGGATATCGCTAAAAAACTATCAAATGATCCCGTGGTATTAATCGACTATGGTAAATATCTGATGAAAAATTCCCAATACACAGAAGCTATCGGCGTATTAAAAGAAGCCAGCCTGTACTCTAGCAACCATACCATTTTCATGTATTTGGGAGAAAGTTATGAAAAACTTGGGGATCATTCACTTGCTATAAGATATTACAAATATGCCTCTGTTTTAATACCGAATTTATTTTACCCAAAATACCGTTTGATGAATATTTATAAAAATAATGGGATGAACCAGGATTGCTTACGTACGGCGATGGAAATAACCCAACAGCCGATTAAAGTAGAATCACGGGTCGTACGGGAGATAAAAAGTGCTGCAATTGAAGTTCAAAATATGTTACAAAGAAAACCTTTAAAATGAAAATAAAGTTTTTGGTTTTAGCTCTATGCTTAACATTCTCAGGTGTTGCTCAGACCCGTCTAAATATTTATACCACAGATAAGGACAGCAAAAAATTGCAAAATATTACTATACGAATTAAAGGAGAACGTTTCACGCATGAAATAAAGAGTGATGAAACAGGAAATGCTGAGATCTTCTTACCAAAATCTGGGAAATATTTACTTTCTGCAATTTCTGTAGGTTTTAATAATACTGATACAATCGTTTTAGCAAGCCAGCCTGAACAGAGTATTGAGATGAAATTGTCCAAAATAAATATCAATATTGATACGGTTAGTATTGTTGGGACGAAAAGATTTATGCAAATAAAAAAGGGAAGTATTATAATAGATCCTGAGAATAACCCAATGATGAATTCAAGTAACTTATGGGAAATGTTAAAGCAGGTGCCGACTGTTCAAACAACAGAATCCGGCATGCTAACTGTGAGAACTCAGGTGGCTACTGTGTATATTGATGGAAGAAGAGTTTATATGGGAGGTTCAGAGCTCATGGAATATTTAAGATCGACCCCATCAAATGATGTAGATAGGATCGAAGTTATTGCAAATCCCAATAGTACTTTCCCATCCGATGTTGCAACTGTGATCAATATAAAGTCAAAAAAGCTTAAAACGGACGGCTATAGGGCTACAGTTGGCAACAGTTTAATCAAGGCAAGATATTTTAGCAATATTGCTTCCGCACGAGTGGATTTTAAAAAGTATTTATTTTCTGGCCAGATAGGATCTAATTTCGAAGATGGGAAAAAATATGAAAAATCCGATATTACTACCCAGTATAAGGATGATATGATATGGGATGTAATGCAGAATTCTGACAATAAAACAAAAGGACAAAAATATTATTTGAATCTTGGATATGATATAAATAAAAATAATAAGCTTACACTCTACTCTGAATTGAAGTTCAACAAGAATGGGCTGGCTATTAATTCGGACAACGGAGATCCCTCTGCCGATAGGTTACTTGCTGGAGACTCCATTTTTATTTTTAAATCCATGGGAAATGGAAAGAATAGATCATTCTTCGTTCAGGGAACATATGACCTATCTTGGGATACAACGAATCAAAGCTTAAAAATTCAATTGGAATACGGTCGGAATAGAAATAAACTTTTAAATATTCGATCTATAAATACGGTTATTTCAGATAATAAGGCGAAGGAAAGTTTATATCAAGATTCCCTTCCTAATGGGCTTAATACCTTCGTGGCAAATACCACATATTCAAAAAAAATATTGGGTGGAAATATGATAACCGGTGTTAGATTATTTTATAATAGTTTAACTAATGAGAGTAAAACTACTGAATTAAACCGAAATTCTGCTTTTGTTGCCGATCTTTCAAAGTCTTCGTTTAAATATACTGAACATACATATACACTATATTCGGAATGGGAAGCTGAATTAAATAAGTTTTATTATCGCGTGGGGATAAAGTTGGAAAATAACCGTATACAGTCTAACGAGCGATTAAAGAATCTTCAAACAAAGATAAACTGGTTTAATATTCTACCATCATTATTGATTCAATGGGATTTGAATGAAAAAAATGTTTGGAACTTGAGTTATAAAAATACTTTTACTCGGCCTGATTATTATCAATTAAACCCCTTTGAAAGATTTACGGATAATTCTGCAGTGAATTTTAAAGGTAACCAAAACATCAAACCTCAAAATAACCATACAATAGATGTTTCATGGACAAATAATGGAGTATTATCGGCTTCTGTTGGGGGCCAATATTTGAAAAACTTTATTAGTACAATAATTTTAGCTAATGAAAATGGGAACCTTTATCAGCAGTTTGACAATTTTACTGCCTATATATATTATGGAAATGTAAATTTAAACTTATCTCCTAAAAAATGGTGGCGATTGCTCGGGACAGGCAACATTACTTATGCTTATGGGGATTATAGAAATGTGAAAAGAAAATCGTCGTCCCCTCTTTTCGATTGTCGGATTACGAACTCTTTCATTATAAAAAATGGTTGGGTTTTTCAAATTGCCCAGACTTACTACAGCTCAATGAGTGACGGTTATTTTAAAAGTGAAAGCTACAATAATACAAGTTTAGCCTTACAGAAAAAATTCACTAAACCTGGAATAACTATAACCGGTACATTTAGTGACCTTTTTAGAAATGAAATAGATAGGACATCAGTACTTTATAATAGCCTTATTTATAGAACGCGTAAATATAATGATACAAGATTTTTCAGGCTTAGTGTTTCTTGGAATTTAGCTATGCAAAAAATAAAGACCGCAGAAAGAAAAGAGTCGGAAAGCGAAGATGCAATTAACAGATTAAAACAGAAATAGAATGAGAAAACTTAAACTAATTTTAATATCGGCTTTTTTGACAAGCTGTTTATATTCCTGTAGAATATATAGTTCAGGGCATACACAACTGGCGTCGTCTGAAAAGTTCGAGGTTTCCTCTTTAAATTCAAAGGCTAAAGTAAAACTGGAGAACTTTTCGACAAAGAATTTATTTATCGTTAAGAATTCACATAAATTTATATTACCACCTGAGAGCAAAAAAAACATGAAACTGGTTAAGGGTGATACAATCGAGCTGTTTCATAATAATAAGGAACCAGTAGAATGCCAGCTTCGTTGTATAATGCTCTTTAGGAATAGGGTAGATGTAAAAAGAACAAAAATTAATAATTAAGGTTTGTGAAGATGTTAAGAAATTATATACTCTGGTTATTACAATTTATCTTTGTAAGCTGTACAAGCAGCGTTACCTCAACAAAGTCTAATATTCCAAAAGAAATTCAAGGCGATAGACGACTGGAAAGCTATTATACGTTCATCGATACAAATATGTCAGGATTATTTCATTTGTCGGAGAACGGTGACGTAAAAAAAGATAGTGGGAACGTTTCTGAGGAAATCATTCTCAAGAATATTAAGCTAGCCTATCAATCATCGAAAGATCTTTTAGATCAAAGAATTATTTCGGAAAGTGTTTTTAAAGAATTTGTATTGCCTTATAGACTAAACGATTCACCTATACATGATTGGAGGAGCTATATTTGGAATATTCAAAAGAGACGGAAGATTGATGGAATTAACTCAATTAGGACTTTGATAGACAGTTGTAATTCTATTAATAACAAACTTAAAATCGGGTTTAAATTCGATTTAAAGAATACTTATGAAGATACATTAACCATAAATAAGATCCTAGATAATAAATCTGGTTCCTGCGTTACAATGGCAAATTATGCGGGGTACGTTTTTAGGGCGTTAGGAATACCTGTCGCTATTGATTTTACACCGGCTTGGGGCAATACTCCGGGAGGACACGTTTGGAATGCTTTAATAACTTCGGACAGCTCAAGTATACCATTTCTTGGGGCTGAAGCTAATATTGGAGGGTATGAGCCTTTCTATCTTTTTAAAATGGGAGATGATAGTATAAAATCTACGTATAAACTACCGGGAAAAATATATAGGCGAACATATTCGGTACAAAAAGGGACTTCGTATTATAAATTTGATAATCAAAGAAACTTTTTACCGATGACTGTAAATTCCCGGATGATCGATGTGACAGATCAATATTTTAAAGTATCCGATATTATTTTGCCATTAAACAGGATAAAAGGAAACCCAAATTTACTATACATAAGTAATTATAATAACGGAAAGTTTGTTCCGGTGATGGCAGTGGAAAGAAGTAAGAGTTATATCTTTTCAAAGATGAATAGAAACTTGTTATATTATGTTTCCACGTATCAAGAAAACAAAGATAACACCAACGAATTTCCATTGTTTTTAGATGAGTCTGGGCATTCTATTTTTCTATACGCTAATTTTGCACGAAGAATAAGTATTACACTTGATAGAACGCAGTCCCCAGAGGCTGATCAAATGGATGTATTGCAAAATGGTTGGGAGGTAGAAGAATGTACTCGGATAGCGAATGGAAAAATAAATTCCCCACCGATCCCAGGGAAGGAATATAAATTATATTTTTGGGATAAGAAATGGGTTCTAGGAGATAAAAAACTTGTAGGCCCAAGCGGCAGTCTTATATTTGATAATATTCCAACCGGTACAATGTATCTGCTATGCGAAAAGGAACCAACAGAAAAAGAACGCCCATTCATTCTGTATAAAGATAAAATAAAATGGGTTTGATCACATAATTGTAGATTAGGTTTAAAAGGTCGTAGGTAGCATACTAAGGTTATTCTTACGTTGCCTAAAAATTTTCATTTAATAATTTATAATAGATTTGGGAAAATATGATGCCATTGTTGTAGGTTCTGGACCAAATGGTCTTGCGGCAGGTATTACACTCCAGCGAAGCGGATTATCAACGCTAATTATTGAAGGTTCAGATTCAATAGGTGGTGGTTTGCGTACCAAGGAACTTACATTGAATGGATTCAAACATGACGTTTGTTCAGCAATACATCCAATGGCTATTGCATCGCCATTTTTTAAATCCCTACCATTGATGGATTATGGTCTAGAATTTACCTATGCAACGTATCCTTTGTCCCATCCAATGGATAATAATCCTACAGTAACACTTTATGATGATCTGAAAAAAACCATAGATTGTTTAGAGGGAAAAGATGGACAAAATTTTGGTCGATTGGTTGAGAAAATTATAGATCATTGGGAAGATTACGCAGAAGCGATTTTAGCTCCATTAACTTTTCGATCTAATTTTCTAAAATACTCGGGCTTCGGCCTAGATGCTATTCAGCCTGCAACGTGGACCGCAAAGAGATTTTCGAATTTGCGCACTAAAGCTTTGTGGGCCGGTCTTGCTGCTCATAGTATTCAACCTTTATCAAACTTTGGAACGTCTGCAATAGCAATTATTTTGTCTGCCATTGCTAGTAAATCAGGATGGCCGATTCCCGTAGGTGGATCTAAATCCATTGCTGATGCTATGGTAAATTACTTTAAACATCTAGGCGGGGAAATACAGACCGATATTTGGATTGAAGATGTAAACGACCTTCCAAATCATAAACTATTATTTTTAGATTTGACACCACGGCAAATATTGCGGATAAAAGGATTAAATTTTTCAATAGGCTATCAATCACGCTTAAAAAATTTCAGGTACGGAATGGGAATATTTAAAATGGATTGGGCCCTGTCTGAGAAGACTCCTTTTAAAGACAATAGTTGCAATCAATCTGCAACTGTACATTTAGGAAATACATTCGAAGAGATTGTTGCGAATGAATATAATACTTTTCGAGGGAAAAAAGTCGAAAAACCATTCGTCTTATTTTCCCAACAAAGCACATTTGATAAAACTAGGGCACCAGCCGATCGACATATTGGATGGGCCTATTGTCATGTGCCTCATGGATCCGAAATAGATTATAGCGAAGAAATTGAGAACCAAATTGAACGGTTCGCGCCAGGATTTAAAGATACAATTTTAGCCCGCCATATTATGCGGCCGAAAGAACTTGAAGAATATAATCCTAATTATGTTGGAGGAGATATCAATGGAGGAATTATGGATTTACGTCAGCTGGTTGCGAGACCCGTTCTGGGCTCCAAACCTTACCGTACATCTTTAAAGAATGTCTATATATGTTCATCTTCGACACCTCCAGGCGGCGGAGTACATGGTATGTGCGGATTTCATGCGGCCATATGTGCTTTACAGGATCATTTAGGGTTTGAATAAGCTTCATACACATTTTATCATGTATTTAGGTCGTATTTTAATAATAATTGGATGATAGATATAGAAAATTTATACATTTTTCTATATCTTAGTACTATAAGCGCTTGCAGCTAAAACGTATGTCAAACCAGTGAGTTATTCGATGAGTAGGGAAATAGAAGGTTTGTAAATTACTGATAAATAGATTAATGCAATTAGGGTTCGATTCCCCTACGGGCTTTGCCCAATATTATGAAGGATTTTGGGGGATCATTTTATGAGAACTACAGCTGTTCATGGTGAAGCATCTCCTGCATTTATTCTACTTAAAGGGAATATTAAAACTTTTCCGCAATAAAATTCTGTTACTATTGCCTTAACTATATTATCGTCTGTTGATATCCTTACTTCATCGAAACCATGGAATGTTAAGATCGTATCTAGTACCCATTGAAACGACGGCTAATCAATAAACTTTTTAGCCATAAAGGCGCAATACGGGCCGGAAGTTGTTAAAAAAGCATTAGACAAATGGTATACGGTGGAAATTAATGAATATGAAGATTTTGCTCAACAATATCCTGTTTATAAAGAATTAACGAGCAGGATCATAAAATAAAAGCTATCGCTGCGTGGTGTGATTTAATGAAAATTCAAGTACCCTTACTTTTTTATAAATGATTATGAAATGCCTGATTCCTAATGGGGCAATGAGCTGAATAATATTCTTTAAAAAACAGGAAAAAAGCTGGGCGGACGCATCTACGGTCTTCTTACTAAGTATATGTTTCTCTAAAAAAATCTTCGATCAATGTCCCGGAGGAAGTGGACATTATAAACTTAGATTAAAAAAATGAAAAAGATAAGTCATATGTGTCCTAAATAAATTTTAGGATTGGATTTCTGTGGTACAAGCATAGCTTTTTTCATCATTTCGATATTGACCCCTATTTTTCAATCTGCGAAGATCTTTAGCTGTCCCTTTTTTCCTTTTATAGGCGGCCTGAGAAAGGGATGCATATTCCGGTGATGTTGA
>NZ_DJTD01000069.1:0-69767 GCF_002440385.1 Sphingobacterium sp. UBA6317
TAAAATCCACCAACATTGGGCGAAATAATTCTGGCTTCTTTTCTGGATTTTTCCCCAACATATTTGCAAGGTTTTAAAGCTCTAAGATACAAATTCTTGCAATAAAAAACAAGCTATTTTAAATCCAAAATACTAATAATCAGTAAATTATAGGTGGTGTAAGGAGAGACTAGTTATGCTCGACCTGAAGTGGAATTACCTTTATAAAAGGGATGAAGCAGGCCGACGTATCAAACACAGACAGCGCAGGCCTATTCAGAGACGAGCATACTACTGCACGCATTGCAAGGGCTATCACCTGACAAAATGGAAGAAATCAAACTTCAATATGTACAGTGAAAAACGATGGCGACGGGACCAAGAGGAATAAAGTTTGACAGCTCAAAAACATAACTTTTGATTTTAGGGGCATTCGAACGAAACCTTATGAAAAACGGGCGTCCAATAAAACGGCCATCCCATTTGGACAGCATTTTAAGGATTATATATGATAGTTAAAAAACATTATCAATTTACTGTTTATATAAACCATTTATTTATCAAGATCTTTAATGAAACCCACTATTTCCGAAAGTGATTTGTTTCCCAGTCCATACATGACAGCGAGATACTCGTATTAACAAATCTGTTTCTCTTTTTTATTTAAATTGGGATTTCAACAGGTATCTTAATCATATTCTTGACTGTAGTATATAACGGAACATCTTGCACTGGCGTATCAAGAGAAACAATAAGCGAATATCGGGTTTGAGTTTCTACTTTTCCTAAATGTTTTCTTTCTCTCCACCATCCTATTACCGGGAAAATGGCAATGTGATTACAGGTTGATAATTCAGCCCCAGTTCCTTGCCAACAATCTGAATGAATAGAGCCATTGTTCCGATTATTAGTTCCTATTACCCAGCGGTCACTTCCTCCACTTCCATTGATAATTTCATTTTCCCCCCTGGCAGCAACGTTAACACGTTTCCTGAATTCAACCTCATCCTCGCCAATATTGTTTATATCAAATAGTAAGCCGTGTGACTGATACCGATATTTATCTTTCCATCCTATTTCGCCGACCCCTGGTTCAATAAAATATGAAAGTGTTATTCTTAATGTTACAGGGACATCCCCCATATCTAAAAGTAAATCTTTGGGCCAGGGAAGATTGAAAAAGTGAACTTCGTTTGTTTCAGCTTCATTACTTCTGTCTTTATATTTAAAAGGCTGGATGGTCTCCTGTGCTATAAAGGTCAAAGCACTTTCCTGACTGTACAAAGCCCTATTTAAGTTGGGAACGCCAAATCCGAAAGTTTTCAGTAAGCTTCTAAAACTCGTTCTATTACCTTGCTCTACTTGAACTTGTTTCAACATTGCTTGATTCCAATATGCAGAATGAACTATCAACCCTCTAATGGTCTCGGCCCAGGCATTTGGATATTCGTAGGCTATTTTTGCAGCAAACCAGGATGCTTGCGCAGCGGCTGCACTTGTAGCATTGACAGTATCAAATGGTTTATGTTGTATAGACTTAGAAGTTGATAGTAATTCCAAATCTGGATGGGACGTAATACTATTATCAGGTGCTCTCAATAGATTTCCCCCTTCAAAAACGATGTCAGGTCTTATAGGCCACTTTCTTTCCCATACTAAGGAAGTCGAACTATAAGGAGAAAGCTCGCCCTCATTAGCTACTAGAGAATGGTCCTGAAAATTAGGATCGTCAACCTGAACTTTTTCCGTATATGCGCCAGCAACAAGAGAGTTCCAGGATTGAGCCGGATTCTGAACCGAAGATGTGAAATTTGAATTAGGATAATTTTGCCACAATTCGTCATCACGAATGTTACCAGCTGAAATAATTATCAATCGTTGATTTTCCCCTTCACCGTAAGCCAAATTATCAACTGCTCCTGACCATGAAGAGGGGCGACCTATGTCTGCATCTTCAGTTGACGTGACAGACATACAATAAATCAAAACAATATCCGGATTTTGAATTTCTGCAGTATAGACTCCTTGTGCCGTAATATCTCCCCATAATTGTTTTGGAGTCCCTTGCTGATGGGGGCGCGGAAGAATTTTTACAGAACATAGTTTATGTGTAAGGGAAATTTGATTTTGAGAAATAAGCATTTGTTCTATCTGTCCATAACCTGCTATGCCGGCCATCAAAGTTCCGTGTCCTGATCCGGATTCGTGGTCGTCCGTCCCCCAAGTATCATCAACTGTAAGTGTATTGGCATCCTCAATTAGAGGTTGCAGCAGTTGATGTCCATTGTTTACTCCCGAATCTAACAAACAAATTCTTACGTTACTATCAACAAGCACTATTCTGCCTAATAAATCATTAACCCAATTTTGTTGTTCCACATTACTTTCAGTCATCCAAAAACCTGCGGGTTCCTGCCCGGCACGGAATTCGGCAAGGAGATCGCTTTGGAGCATCAATTCAATTAACTGTTCACGATTTGCATTGATAAGTAAAACAGCTCTTTCAGGAAATATAATACTGTTATTTCTATATGCTATTCCATTCCTGTTAAGCGTTGTAATAAATTCGGCAATTTGTTCTTGCTCTATATTATCTTTTGTATTTACGTTCAGCCAAGCTTCACACCATTTAGGAGAGTCCGCTGGGATAAGTTGCAATTTATCCGTCCATAAACCTTCCAATAATGCAATGCTTACGTCCTCGATACTACTAACCAAATCCGAATTTGCGGGAGTTATTTTTATAATTGCTTCCTTGTCGATTTCAAGAACCCCTTTTGTAAAAAATCCCTCTTGTCCAACGGGTACAAAAACAGTAGCTTTTGTTAACTCTTCACCATTCTTATTATAGTCTTTTAATTTCAGTAAACGGATATCGTTTCCAAATTGTCCTATCTTATTAGAAATAGAATAATGATCCATCTTGTCTGAAAAAGCGATACTCGTGTTATTTTTTGACTGATAGGATTCGATTTTACGTATAAATAGTCCCTCTTTGCCATTGGGGATATAAACTGTTGCCCTTATTTGCTTTTGATTTTCACCAACTGGAATTTCTTTTACGTTCAATAATCGAATCCCTTGTTTAAGATCTTCCAAGCTCTTGGTAATTAAATCATGGCCTGCCGCACTAGCAAAAGAAATATATGTACCCTCTCTAAAAGCAATTTGTTCAGCACCGCGTTGTTGCTGCAATTGTGCTTTTTCAGCCCAAATAGCATCAAATTGTTGTAATAGTTTCGCACTATGTGACGCTCTATTGCGAACTGGTAGAGGTTTAGGAATAACAGGAGTCCCCTTGGTTTTGTATTTTTCGGCCTTTACATTTCCTGTAATAAAAATGTGTTTATATACCATTCTTTCAAATTATTTATGATATGCAGCATTACGATCTTTGATTGCTCTGAGAATTAACTCGTTATTCATTGGCTGCTTGTCATTCAAAATGGTCTCTTTAATGGCATCAACACAGGCAAGTGATATTTCTGCATGACTTAAACCATTTATATCCGGTAACAAATCTTTAAATTTGATTTTCTTGGCAAATTGAGCAAGTCTGTTTTTAAGTAATTCTTCTTTTTCTTCAAGATTCGGTAGATTGTATAAAATAACATCATCAAATCTACGGAATAGCGCCTGGTCTAGTAATTCTTTGTTATTAGTAATAGCAATAATAAGACTGTCTGAGTGATCCCTTTCAATGAACTGGAGAAAAGAATTTAATACTCTTCGCATTTCACCTACATCATTATTACGACTTCTTTCTCCACCGATAGCATCAAATTCATCAAAGAGATAAACTCCCTGCCGTTGTTCAATCAAATCAAATACCTGACGAAGTTTGGCGCTGGTTTCCCCCATATATTTAGTTACCATTTTATCCATGAGGATAGTATAAAGAGGTAGATTTAGTTCGTTAGCTATGATGGAAGCAGTTAAAGTCTTTCCTGTGCCTGGAGGGCCAGAAAGTAAAATTTTTCTACGATTTTCCAAATCATGTTTACGAAGTTTGTCACGTTGAACGAACTCTGAGATAATACGGTTTATTTTTAATTTTATATCATTGGAAGCAATTATGTCCGCAAGATTGACTGCTGGCACATTTTCTTGTATCAAGCCTTGAAAATCAGACACAAACGACTTGGCTTTATGCTTCGTTTCCTTTGCTTTATCAATAATAGTCTTAATCTCGTTGGCTACAAATGTATGCCCCAACTTAGCTTCATGAGCAGCAATTTGCAAAGCAACTGTAGTAAACCGCTCCAGCTCATTGTTGTAATGCGATTTGATTAATGATATGATGTAGTCTGCCTTTGCCATTGAAAACAAAATTACTGTTTTTTCAATCTATAAATTGTATTAAATGACAATAATATATGAAATTTATTCCTATTTAAATTACCGGACTTTTTTTCTTGTGTTGAAATCGAATATTAGTCTACTTTAGTCGATAATCCTATTTACCATCATAGGTAAAAAAATCTCATCCTCATTTTCTTCTAACTTGTTTCCAATTCTGCAATCGATTGTAGCTAGATAGGCTCTATCTGCAAATCTCACGGATTGCCTATATTCTTTATTCCTGATTAATAGCTTTGTAATTGCTTCGGCGGGAATTTTACCTTTTAACTGTTCAAGAATTTCATGTCCAAAGTCAAAGGTTACAAGATAATTGCAGGCATGTTCTTTTATTCCACCTGATAAAGAGAACATATCTGGGTCTATTTGTCCAATATCAACAATTGGAACATTTGAGAAAACCAAACTTTCATAAGTATCAAATCCCAACCTCTTCAGGTGTAAGCCCAAGTCCTTTGCCGGTTTAAAATGATTGTTTGAAAGTATGTTGTCAGGAGCTAAATATTTCTTTAGGGCTTCCCAATATAGTGGGATAGCCTGTATTGGAAAATGTAATATTGGTTCCAGTTTTTCTACACTATACAGGACAAATTCTTTCCCATTACAAAGTGCAAAAAAACTTACACGAACCTCATTGTGAATAGCATATGAATACGCCTGCTCAACGTGATGCGATTTAATAATACTTTCTGTTGGAGCTTTAGCATCCAAAATCCAAGCAGGCTTATTATTTACTTCAAATATGTAATCTGGGATGATATAAATCTTCTTTCGTTGTGAACCAATGGAAACATAGGGATGAAGTAACTGTCTACTTCTAATAATCCGGTTAGGTTGACTCACCGAGTATCCCAATCCCTTAATAATTGGGACAATTATTTCTTCCCGAACAGAATCTTCTTTAAATTCGGGATTATCAAGCTCTCCGAAATCAAAATCGGCCAAGATATTATAATGCAAATGCTCTTTCATAACTATAACAGAAATTTAAATAAAAACTGGAATTGTCGAGCTTATTTCAAGTCTACATTGGATTATCCTAGCCGTATTTTTTTACTAAAATTGCAGATAGGAAATCCATCCTATAAACCTAGCAATGGTTTGACGACCTCAAAGATTGGCGCTGCAAGTAAATTGCTGAATGTACCAATTCCTACATCTTTTATCAGCCTGCTAATATTTGATATTTGTGATTTTACATCTCTACCCTGTTTTAATTGGGATAAGGCATAATCCATTTCCATTGCGAAATCTTTACGGATATCTCCATCAAATTGTTGGATATCCTTTCGTAATATCTCAAAAAAAGACTTTAATTCATCATTGGAAACCGGATGATTATGCTGAGTCTGAACAGAATGATCTGAACCTTGCTGAAATTGTAGTGGCGCATTAACATTTCCGACATTAATGGTGTTATTGATAGTTTGAGCCTGATTATGTTTTTCTGAATCCATATTTTGATTGTTTATCCATTTTTCAAATAACTCTACATAAGCAGAATTAGTGCTTCGCTTCTTTAATAATGGGAATATCTCGTAGCGCATATGTTTAAGAAACTCTTCCTTATTATCGGGATGCGATGAAAGATAAAACTGTAAATGGTGATTAATTAGTTTGTCAATCTTATAGGAAGGGCGTGTTTTCAATAACCTGGAAACAAACTGGCGGTCATAATCTTCTGCGGTTACATCTGTATATAAATGTCGGCTTTCATATCGATCGCCATATCCCCAATCACCCCTGCTTATTTTGCCAAAGCTTGCATATTTTCTTCGCCGTCCTAAATTTTTAAGTTGAAAACTCTCGACTTCGTTTACTACATTTTCCGTACTAATATCAAAAAATGGATTCATATTCCTCTATATGGTTTAATAACAAATATACCATATAACCCATTCTTTTAATAAAATTTTTATACACAGAATTGTGTCTTGCAATACCGATAAAAGAGGATGAGATATGAAAATCCAAATTTATTCGATCAACTCCCATTAGACCATGTCCAATTGTTCAACAGGCTAGATGACATTTTGGGAGCGATACGATATGTCGCTCCCAAAAGAATTTATGCAATATTTTGTTTCCGGTGGACTACATTGATTGGCGCGAAAGCCTACGGAGTACATAAAGCTTTTACAACGGTATCTTTTAGTTGCAAGGGCCTACTTTCAATCTTCCTTTCCAGTCGGTCCATATCCACTGCAACTCTATTATCCAATAACTTCGCATAATGCTGTGTGGTCTTGATGTCCGTATGACCAAGCATCTTGGAAACTGTTTCGATAGGGACGCTATTTGCCAATGTAACAGAAGTCGCGAACGTATGGCGTGATTTGTGGAAAGTGAGTTCTTTGGTGATCTCACACACATCCGCAATTTCCTTTAGATAGCTGTTCATTTTCTGATTACTGAGAACGGGAAGTACCATATCTTTAGCTACGCAGGGCGGATAATCGCGGTATCGTTCAATAATTTCAAGTGCCTTTGGCAATAGCGGAATATTTGATGATGTTTCTGTTTTTTCCCTGCTCGTGAAGATCCAGAGTTTTCCGTCCACCCCCTCAGCGACATCTGTCCATTTTAATTTCTTCACATCCGCATAGGAAAGTCCTGTGTAGCAGCAAAAGACAAAGATATCACGCACATGCGCAAGACGTGGTATCTTGAATTCCTTTTCCTCTATCCGATGAAGTTCAGCTTCTGTTAGAAACTCCTTCTCTTTGGCCTTCGCTTTGATCTTGTAGAATGCAAATGGATCATCTGTGATCCAGCGGTGTGCGATACAGATCTTGATGATCTTGCGCAGGTGTTTCATGTACTTTGCAGCCGATACTGCCGAACAACCCATTGTAGAACGCAGAAAGAACTCGTATCCGGTAACGAAAGCATGGTCAATCTTTCTTGTGTCGATATCCTGCGACCTGTATTCTTTTTCCAGGTACCCTCCAACATGAGAAATAGAGGTCTTATACCCCTTGAGCGTATTGGGTTTAAATCCATTGCCCACAAGCGCTTCCATCTGGTTGTTGTGTTGCCTAAATACATCTAAAAAGTTTTTGCGTTTGATATCCTTTCCCTGAAATCTAAGTTTTATGGATTCTGCTGTAATTTCCTCCCCAGCCGCTACCATAGCAGTATGGATCGTACTTACTTTAGTTACGAGTGTATCAAGGTAACTATTCAAGGTTTTTACAGTTTCTGTTGTACCCTTTGCGCGGTTAGCTTTGGAATTCCATTTCGATGGTTCGCATTCACGTCCTGCGGAGATCTCTTTTGGCAGGCCGTCGACAGTGATCCGCATGTAGATTGGCTTGGGACCACCAACATAATTTTTTGGTTTCTTCAAGTAGAAGAGCAAGGAATAATTTGTACTCATGACAACATCATTTAAGTGAAACAAATGTAGCCTTGCAACTAAAACGGATCAAGATGTTTTAGTTTTAAACATCTTGATTATAAGAGCATTACCATCATTTCAGTGAGTAAGCAAATGAGCGAAAATGACTCACTGAATGACTCACTTTTTTCTTGGGAATTCGTGTAAGTTTTGTAGATACCGAAAAACAAAAAAGCCTGCAAATGTTTAATTTGCAGGCTTTTGTATGTTTTGACTTTTAGATCTGTAGCCCGTAGGGGAATCGAACCCCTGTTTCAAGAATGAAAATCTTGCGTCCTAACCCCTAGACGAACGGGCCTTTTTATGCAACTCCAATAACATTGTTGTTTTTGGAGTTGCAAATATAGATCTTAAAATCAGTATTCCAAAAAAAAATTAAATATTTTTTAAATAAGGTCGAAACCGATATCTCTTCTGAAGTATTTCCCTTCAAAATATATCCTTCCAGCATCTGCAGTTGCCTGTTGAAGGGCTTCAAACAGTGTATCTTGCAATGTGGTAACAGCAATTACACGTCCTCCTGCAGTAACGATCTTGCCATCCACCTCTTTCGTACCTGCTTGAAATACGATGGATTCTTTCACGTTTTCAATATTGGCGATCTCTTTTCCAGATTCATAATCTCCTGGATAACCTCCGGCAACCAACATGACAGTAACAGCAGTCTTAGAAGATACCGTATACGAACGTTGATCCAAATTGCCTTGTGCAACACCTTCCAGTAAATCCAATAGATCCGATTCAATACGTGGCAATACGGACTCAGTCTCTGGATCTCCCATACGAACATTATACTCGATGACATAAGGTTCTCCTTCTACATTCATCAGACCTATAAAAATAAATCCTTTATACGGAATACCATCTTTTTTAAGTCCTTCAACTGTTGGTCTGATAATACGCTCTTCTACTTTATTTAAAAATGTCTCATCTGCAAAAGGAACCGGAGATATCGATCCCATACCACCCGTGTTTAGGCCTGTATCACCCTCTCCAATACGTTTGTAATCTTTTGCAGAAGGAAGCACTTTATATGAATTCCCATCTGTCAAAACAAAAACAGACAATTCAATTCCTTTTAAGAATTCTTCAACAACCACAACTCGGCTAGCTTCTCCAAACTTTGAATCTGCGATCATCGCCTTTAACTCTGCTTTAGCATCTTCCAGCGTCTCACAGATCAACACTCCTTTGCCTGCAGCTAAACCATCAGCCTTAAGCACAATCGGCAATTTTTGCGTTTCAAGGTAAGCCAATCCATCTTCCAATGATGTTGCATCAAACGATCTTGAAGCGGCAGTAGGTACGCCATGGCGATCCATAAATTGCTTCGAAAAATCTTTTGAGCCCTCCAATTGAGCCCCCTCCTGTTGCGGCCCTATTACCGGGATATTTTTTAAATCTTCCCGATTTAAAAAGTAATCATGAATACCTTTTACCAAAGGCTCTTCTGGACCGACGAGCACCATTTGCACGTTATTCTCCAAAACGAAGGAAGCAATAGTAGCAAAGTCAGTAACTTTAATATTTACATTCTGACCATACGCACCTGTTCCAGCATTTCCTGGAGCAATAAACAATTGATCTAAACGTGGACTTTTCGACAACTTATAGGCGAAGGCGGATTCACGACCTCCTGAACCGATTATTAGGATATTCATAACACAAAGATATTTTTTTTATGCTAATTTTAAGGTATCAGATCGTTTAAAATGAGACTAATATTTTGATTTATAAATTGATTAAAGGAAAAATATTTTCTAATTTTCATAAAACATTAGTCATATGTACGCTAAATTACTGCTGTTAGTAAGCTGCCTGCTATTCACTTCGCTGGCGTCGGCCCAGATCGATCAGACCTTGCAGAAACTGGATACTTACCATGAACGGCACATCAAGGAAAAGATTTATCTCCATTTGGACAAAAATGATTATTCGGCTGGCGAAACCATGTGGTTTAAACTTTACTGTACCACCGCCCCTTTTAATTATTTGAGCAACATCAGTAAAATTGCTAATGTAGAATTGATTTCTCCCACCAATAAGATCATTAAGAGTATCAAAATTCCTATTACACTCGGTCTAAGTATAGGCGACTTCAATCTGCCGGACACTTTGGAAGAAGGCTCCTACCGCGTTAGATCATTTACCCGATGGATGCAAAATGACTCTGTAGCCAATTTCTATGAACGCGTCGTCCCCATTACAAATGGTCGATCTGATCATATCATAACGAAAAGTGAACTGGTCAAAAACGGAACAGAAAACATGTTCCAGATTAATCTGAAAACCATTCAGGGAGCCCCGCTGATTAATAACAACATCAGTTATACCCTACAACCGAACAACAATAAAGAGAAATCCGGCCGACTGAAATCAAACGATAATGGAACAATAGCGCTGGAATTGAAAGATGATTTTAAAGGCGGGACACTGTCTTTACAATTTCTTTCGCTGGATAAAAGACGTATTCTAAAAAGTTTTGTCATCCCGGATCCAAACAACCAAAATAGCATCCAAATTTTCCCCGAAAGTGGCGAACTAGTCAACAACATATTATCCAAAACTGGGTTCAAAATCCTTAGCCCTAATGGTTTAGGAAAAAAAGCAAAAATAAAAGTTGTGGAGGAAAATCAAACAACAGTTGCCGATTTTGAAACAAATTCACTGGGAATGGGAAGTATCCCGCTCGTCTTACAGACAGGAAAAAAATACGTCGCTACAGCCCTCTTCGAAGATGGATCGTCAACAAGTGCGTCATTACCGCCTGTACAGAATTCCGGATATGTTCTAACCGTAAATTCGGTACTAAAGGATAAGATTGCAGCGCAACTTTCCGCTACTGCAGACTTGGTCAATGGCAAAGATATTTATCTGGTAGCCCAATACAATGGCCTTGTACTTCATGCCGCTAAGCAGAAATTAAATGGAACGGAGATCTTATTCAATATCCCCAAAAAAAACCTGCCTTCTGGAGTTTTACAATTATCCATCTTAACAGATCAAATGGTTCCTATTGTGGAAAGATTGGTGTTTAACTACAATACGACATCGACCTTACTTCCTGTCGCCGTAGAACTCAACAAGCTTAGCTTCACAACACGCGATAAAGTGATTGCTAATCTTTCCGTTAAATATGATGATAGTGACACCACTAGGTTTGCCGCGCTTTCCGCATCAGTGGTAAACCTCAGCAAGGTTGATTCCACGACAAACCGTTATTATTCATCTATTGTCTCGGAGCTCCTATTGAAATCTGATCTTCGTGGCTTTATTGAACGTCCCAATTATTACTTTGAGGATTTAACGAACATTAGACTGACAGAGCTGGACAATCTTATGTTGATCCAAGGTTGGCGCAAGTTGGACTGGAAGAATTATACAAGTACAGCAACCGCTGCGTTCCTTCCTGAAAAAGGGCTTACCATAGCTGGGACCATCAAGAAAACGGCCCGCAAGGCTGTCGTTCCAAATGCCAAAGTAACAATTATACCGACGAGCAACATGTTGCTGAGTATAGATACACTGACCGATAATAATGGCCGATTTTCATTTGACGAACTTTTATTTGCAGACAGTGTCAAGTTTATTGTGACAGGTGATGGCCCTAAAGAGAAAAAAAGAGTTGATATTGTTATCGACAACCCGCTCACCCCACCACCTAATGCAAGTAAAGATCAACCCTTGTTGCTTAACGACATCAATAGCACCTTGCTTACACAACTGAAAAATAGTCAACAGTTTCTTGGCGAATTGGAAGCGGCTGGTATTATAGAAAAAAGTATCCGATTGGAAGAGGTACAGGTCAACAGGGTAAGAACAACTAAAGCCGACAAAAACTCCAGAAACCTGAATGGGCCAGGAAACGCCGATCAAGTCATCTCTGCAGACGAATTATCCGGCTGTGCTACATTTGCTCAATGCCTCAATGGACGGCTAAATGGTGTTATTTTTCGAAATGGTATCCCTTATAGCACAAGATCGATGAATAGTCCGATGCAAGTTGTTCTCGATGGAATGTATATTGAACCCGAACAAATAGATATGATCAACACGGCCGACATTGCGAGTGTTGAAGTCTTGCGTAGTATTGGAAACACGGCAATTTATGGCATGTATGGGGGCAACGGTGTTATCGTGATTACCAGTAAATCGGGAGATGCCATCTCCTCATCGTATACCCCCACAGGCATTGTAACCATCACGCCAAAAGGGTTATATGTGCCTCGAACATTTTTCAAACCCCAATACGATGCAACAATCCAAAATAAGCTTACACGCGACCTAAGGACAACAATCGCCTGGGAACCGAATCTGATCACGCCAAAAGATGGGAAAACACATTTCGAATTCTTCACTTCTGACGAACCCGGAACCTACAAACTAACCGTTGAGGGAATAAGTATGGATGGCAAAATTGCTCATCTCGAATATTTAATAGCGGTAAAACCACAATAGCAGAGCAAACAAATCGTTAAATTTAGAAACAAGGTTATGGAACATATTAAAACCAAAATAGAAGATCATATCTTAAGCATTTTCCTCGACAGGGGAAAGTCAAACGCCATAGACACACAGCTATTGAAGGAACTGATAGATACCTTGGAATCTTCCCAGCAAAATGAAGCTATTTATGGTGCAATATTGATTGGCAAGGAAAACTTCTTTAGCGCAGGACTTGATCTAATTACCCTATTCCAATATGATGAAGAACAAATTCGCGAATTCTGGAATTTATTTCTGGAAGCGACATCGCTACTCGCCGCTTTTCCAAAACCAATAGTTGCTGCAATATCTGGTCATAGCCCCGCTGGGGGCTGCGTACTGGCGCTCTGCTGTGATTATCGGATTATGGCCGAAGGGAATTTCGTGATCGGTCTTAACGAGATTCCTGTCGGACTAATCGTCCCTGAAAGTATATTTCAGCTTTATGCGTTTTGGATTGGAAAACGGAATGCGTATCAGAATTTGCTCGAAGCTAAATTGCTTTCTCCTGTAGAAGCAAAAACACAGGGTCTTATTGATGACATTGTTCCCGCTAATATACTCTTCAATACCGCAGCAAAAAAATTAAAACAGATCACGCAGTTCAACCAAAAGACATGGCAGACATCCAAATTGAACTTCCGAAAGGAAATAATCCTTAAATTGCGCGAGAATAGAGAAGAGACAATCCAGCACATCCTCGAACAATGGTGGCTTCCGTCAACGCGCTCTATTTTAAAGTCAATCATTGAAAACTTGACTTCAAAGAAGTAATATTAAACAAAATCATCATGAGAAATCTCTTTTTCTTTATTCTTATTTGTCTCACTGCTAGCACGATCTCCTGTAGAAATAGCAAAAAAGAGGATAAGGCTGTAAAAATCATTCAGGATTCAATTCCTGTGGATACCCTACAAAAACCTGACACGACTGAAAAGGAAGTAAAGAAAGAGAACTCCGAAACGCTGGAGGAGGTATTGGAGAAACTTGCCAAGGCATATGCAGAACAGGACAGTAAAACAATAAATTCCTATGTACATCCCAAATTGGGAATTTATATGATCTACCGTCCCGGCGCACTTGACTCTTATGTACACCAAAACAGTTTTAATTTTTCTAAACCTGTGCCAGAATATCATTCTTATGAAAAGTTAACGTACAAGGGCCCTTTGAAGTCCGGAAAACTACCTATTTTTGATTGTGGTACGATGAAGTGGGATAAATCCGGATTCTATTATGATAAAAAATCCCGCCCGAATGAACTATCTCAGACGGCAAAGTTCATGAATGAAATTCTTGATGCCAAAATTAGTAATACTGAATTACAGCGACTAAGGAACATAGAATCCAGAAGTTATAGAGCCATTATGACCTCCAATGAGCATGAGGAACCCTTTGTTTTTCATGTGACAAAAGAGGGAGAAAAATGGTATATTACAGTCATAGACCGCGCTTATGCCGGATGTGACGCATAGTATTTTGTAAATTTTAACCAAACTTAACGATAATGAAAAATTTAGATAAGGACATACAAAAGAAAATCGAAGATTGGTTAACCCCAAGTTATGATGAAGGAACTCGAAAAGCAGTTCAGGATTTAATCGACAATAATGAGGAGACGGAACTTACGGATTCTTTTTACAAGGATCTTGAATTTGGAACCGGAGGTTTAAGAGGCATTATGGGCGTTGGCTCTAATCGTATGAATAAGTATACGATCGGCAAAGCCACGC
Organism: Sphingobacterium sp. UBA6317; assembly: GCF_002440385.1. NCBI lineage: Bacteria > Pseudomonadati > Bacteroidota > Sphingobacteriia > Sphingobacteriales > Sphingobacteriaceae > Sphingobacterium > Sphingobacterium sp. UBA6317. Next base: position 13,957 of record NZ_DJTD01000069.1, read on the forward strand.
AAGGATTAGCCAACTATCTAAAGAAACAGTTCCCAGATCAGGAGATTAAAGTAGCGGTATCTTATGACAGCCGTAACAATTCGCAGGCTTTTGGCCAGCTGGTTGCCAACGTGTTTGCAGCCAACGGCATCAAGGTACATCTGTTCACGGCATTGCGCCCGACCCCAATGCTGTCGTTCGCCATCCGCCATTTCGGCTGTCAAAGTGGTGTTATGCTAACGGCTTCGCACAACCCAAAGGAATACAATGGTTATAAGGCTTATTGGAATGATGGATGCCAGCTGACTGCGCCACATGATAAAAATGTAATCGATGAAGTAAACGCAATCAATGCTGTGAACGACATTAAATTTGAAGGGAACACACACAATATCATTCCCGTCGGCGATGAAATTGATCAGCTCTATATTGACGCCAATAAAAAATTAAGTATTCATCCTGAAGCGGTACTCGCTCAAAAAAACTTGAAAATTGTTTTTTCGCCGATACATGGAACCGGAATTACTATTGTCCCTAAAATGCTGGAAGCCTGGGGATTTGAAAATGTTTCAGTCGTTGCTGAACAAGCCACCCCTGATGGCAACTTTCCAACAGTAATCTATCCAAACCCCGAAGAGGAAGATGCGATGGCCTTAGCAAAGAAAAAAGGAGAAGAAATTGATGCTGATCTTGTATTAGCAACAGACCCTGATGCCGATCGTGTAGGTATTGCCGTAAAAAATAGTAAGGGCGAATTCCAACTGCTCAATGGTAATCAGATCGGAAGTCTACTGATATATTATGTCTTAAGCGCAAAAAATGAGCTAAAACAACTCGGATCGAATCCATATATTGTAAAAACCATCGTCACCAGCAACTTACAAGCCGATATTGCAGATCACTATGGTGTAAAACACTATGAAACCCTTACTGGCTTCAAATATATCGGTGAATTGATTACCAATTTAGGTGATTCAGCACAATATCTTGTGGGCGGAGAAGAAAGTTATGGTTTCTTAGTAGGCGATTTAGTGCGTGACAAGGACGCTCCAAACTCTTGTGCTTTCCTAGCCGAAATGACCGCCTATTTCAAAACAAAAGGAAAAACAGTTTACGAAGTCCTGTTAGATATCTACAAAGAATTTGGCTGTTATCAAGAAAAGCTCATTTCTCTTACAAAAAAAGGAAAAGCTGGTGCCGAAGAAATTCAAGCCATGATGAATGGCCTACGTCACAATCTACCAACGATACTGGGAGGAATAAAAGTCAAAGAAATCAGGGACTACCAACTTTCCCAAACCACAGATATGAGTACAGGGGAGCGAAGAGCAATCTCGTTACCAAAGTCTGATGTGTTGCAATTTATTACAGTAGATGGCGATGTGATCTCTGCCAGACCCTCAGGAACAGAACCCAAGATTAAATTTTACTGTTCTGTAAAAGAAAACTTAACGGATACGGCAGATTATGTCGATGTGCAAACTGTTTTGGAAGAGAAGGTTGACCGTATGATGAAAGATATTGTAGGCTAATGGACAAGTGGAAACTATTATCCTCTGCATATATCTGTAAAGAGCCTTGGGCCACGCTGCGCAGAGATACTTGTGAGCTTCCGGATGGACGGATCAATGATCATTATTACGTACTGGAGTATCCCGATTGGGTCAATATGATCGGAATCACTGAGCAGAACGAGCTTTTGGTCATTAAGCAATACCGCCATGGAGCCGGCATTATTGCATTGGAGATTCCCGCAGGGACAACAGAAGCGGGAGAAGATCCTAAAAATGCCGCTGTGCGTGAAATGCTTGAAGAAACAGGCTATCAATTTGATCAGATTGAAGAGATCGCCACACTTTATGCCAATCCGGCGACAAGTGGCAATATCACTTATACTTATCTGATGACAGGCGGCAAAAAAGTTCAGGAACAGGACTTAGATGAACATGAAGAAATCGAAGTCTATCGTATACCGCTTGAAGAAGCGAAAAGGATGCTACTGGACAACAAATTCAACCAGGCACTCCATGCGAGTGCACTATTCTATGCTTTTAATAAATTAGGCTTGTTATAAAACAAGCCTAATTTTATTCTGTTTTTTTCATTCATACTTTTAATTTTCACTAGCATGCTGATTTTTGTACCTTTGCGTCATGGCAAGAGAAATTTTTGAAACCAAACGAAAGGCCCTGAAAATAAATCTGAACCCAGAGATTTATGGAACCTTTGCAGAAATCGGTGCTGGACAGGAAGTCGCACGTAACTTTTTCAACGCAGGAGCAGCATCAGGCACAATTGCTAAAACAATGTCGGCTTACGACATGGCTTTCAGTGATGCGATTTATGGTGAAGAGGCTGATGGTCGTTACGTCAGCAGAACACGTTTAAAGAAAATGCTCTCCCATGAATTCGATCTTCTTACTCAACGGCTTCATGGCGATAAATACTGCAACAAAAAATTCTTTGCCTTTGCAGATACCGTAACAACGCTCAATTTCACGAAGACAAATGAACCTCATGGCTGGATCGGACTTCGCTTCCAGCATGAAGTGGGAGGCCCTACAAATGATATTATTGTCCATGTAAGACTGCTAGACAGCGACAACCAATTACAACAAAAAGTTTTAGGTATCATTGGTGTTAACCTGTTATTTGCAGCTTATTATTATACAGACAATGTGCAGACCATGATCGAATCATTGGTCGATAACCTTTCTGTTGGTTCCGTTGAGATTGACCTGGTTAAATTAAACGGACCGCTGTTTGAAAACGTCAACCAACGTCTCATCAACTTATACCTGATCGCAAAGGGATTTGCTAAAGCCGCAATATTCCAGCCTGATGGCAAAGCAGTACAAATCAAAGATTATCTGTACAAAAAGAACATTATTTTACTTCGTACCAAATACCGTCAGAAATCCCTTCCAAACTTTGATCTCTTCAATCTTGCCGTTGAACAGTTCAAAAAAAATACGGGTGCAACTGACGCAGACACCATTGTATTAATTGAGGTGCTGATGGGAAATGTCCTGGAAGACACGCATGAAATTACAGGTGAGGACCTTCAAGAATTTGCTTCTAGAGCTGACGAATTATGTGCAACAGGCAATAATATTATCGTGAGCAACTTTAGAAGAAATAATCATTTAGCAGAGTTTATAAGCAACTTTAAGCCCAAAAACATTGGAATTGCAACCAACGTTTACAATTTAAAGAACATTTTCAATTCAGATAATTATAATAAAGAGCTATACACAAATGAACTCCTTTCCTATATCTCTGGAATGTTCAACAAAAATGTGAAACTCTATGCATATCCTTATCTCTTGAAAAAAGAAAATAAGATTATTACGACGCACAATATGCCCGTTTCTGAAGAAGCCAAACCTTTGTTTGAATTCTTAATTAAAAACGGCTATATCATCGATATTGAAAATTACGACGAGAAATTTGTAAAAACCGTATAAGCAAATCGTCTGCAAAATTTAAATTCATTATCTAGCCCAATTTTCTTAAATTGGGCTATCTTTATTTTTATGCCTTATGACGCAAGAAAATGTAATCCTGGTTGACAGCAATGACAATATGATTGGTAGCATGGAGAAATATGAAGCCCATGAAAAAGGGCTATTGCACCGTGCTTTTAGTGTATTTTTGTTCAATGATCAAGATGAATTACTGCTGCAACAAAGAGCTTTAAGTAAATACCACTGTGGCGGACTTTGGACCAATAGCTGTTGCTCGCATCAGCGTCTGGGAGAAACTAACGTAGAGGCCGCCAAAAGGCGCTTAATGGAAGAACTGGGCATTACAGCAATGGACCTTCAAGATACCTTCTCGTTCGTTTATAAGGCTCAATTTGACAACGGACTTACGGAGCATGAATTCGATTATGTCTTATTTGGAAAATTTAATGGAACTCCAGAATTTAACGAAGAAGAAGTTGCCGAAACAAAATACTTGAATCGGCAGGAAATTCAAGATGCAATACAACAGGCACCCCAGCAGTTTACGCCCTGGTTCAAACTCATCTATGAACGTGCTTTTGATACGTATTTCAGTATATATAAAAACAAATTATAACGGTCATATACCATACAAAAAAGATCCTGCCTTTTAAAAAGCAGGATCTTTTTTCTTTCGTTTGGTGAAGCACTATAAGAATTTTTTATAGATGGAATAAAGAATCTTAAGGTCATTCTCTCCCATGAACGCTGTATTTACGTCCTGCTGAATGTAGTGAATCTTAAATGCTTTTATTGCTGCATCCAGGTTACTCACATCGTATCCGATGATACGTAATGCCATTTTCGGATTAAAGTCTGCTGGCGGCGTCTCTAAATAGTCCTCATACCAAAAACCGAATCCTTGATCAGCCAGTTTTTTCCAAGGAAAACGTGATGGATCGTTTTTTCGAGTTGGTGCCAGATCCATATGTCCAATAAAATTTGCCTGCGGAATTCTATAAGTCGTTTTTAAATAGGCCAGCAACTGCGTCAAGGCATTTATCTGTGCATCAGTCCAAGGGTCAGTGGTCCCATTATTGTCTAGCTCAATGCCAATAGAAGAAGAATTGAGGTCCGTATCATTGCCCCATTTCCCCAACCCTGCATGATGCGCACGATAGAGGTCATTGACCATCTGCACTACTTTCCCATCCCGACCGACCACATAATGGGAGCTTACACCTGCTTTCGCGGAATGAAATGTACGGATGGTCTGTCCCAAGGAATCCTGTGCTGTATGATGAATAACAACAAAATTGGGCTTACGGATACCGAAATTAATCGAGGCGATCCATTGTTGATCTTTGACATTCACCTTCTCCAATTGACCGGTAACAGGCGATTGTTTATAGAGTTTTGACAATTCTTTTGCTTGCTTCTTATATACCTTTTCAGTCTTTGCGTATTTCCCCCCCGCACAGGACGCAAGCAATGCTGTCGCGACAAGAAGATTGATTGATAATTTTACAATTTTCATAACGAAATGTTTCAACGCAAACTAAAGCAAATTTGCCAACAAAAGCAAATTTATTAAGTCCATCTTATTGTCCGGGATATTTTCCAAACGCTCTTTTCTCATGCATATGTGGGACAATGTTGGTTGTTAAACTGGGACAATACAGTTTTAAAAAAAGCCCAAACCAATGTTTGAGCTTTTCCCTATCAACTATGCATTTCTTCTTTATAGAATAATTACGTTTTTATTATTTTAGTGCGCTGAGGTTTAATTTTGGCAAAAAACCTTTTAGCTCGTCCAGGCTATACCCATTTCCCCGAAGGGTAATTAAATAGCGATCTTTCTCGAGATAACTTATTTCGGAATTTTTCGCCGTTGAGCCTTCCACTCCTTTGCTATCCGTTGTTTTTGCCCGTTAGCCTTCAAACTCGCCAGTTTTTTCTATTTCAGTATCTGTAATTTTCTCTGAATCTACCATGAAGCCCATTTGCGCTAAGCCCACGATTGCCGAAGCTGTCTCGCCCGCCCCATCAATAATATTGACTTTAATTTCCTTTTGGTTATCTACAGTATATGTCGCCTCTCCAGATACAACCTCTGCCCCATACATGGATCCGCCAGAATAGGAAGTTCTTTTTAAACCATCTAAGCTTTCCGGTAAAAAAGCCTTCAACTCTTCCGAACTTAATGGTTTTTCGGATTTAAGTTTGGCTTGAAGGTCTTCCAATTTTTTTGCTCCATCACTCAGGTTATCCAAGTTGGATACTCCTTTAACTACATCCGAAATCCCAGCCTCTTTCTCCTTAGCATCTTCACTCCCTTCACTGGATTTGCTGTTGCCGCAGCTCGCGACCAAAAGGCCCAGTCCTAAGAGAACAGGCATTACTTTCCATTGTCTTTTCATGATTATCAGTTTTAATTAAAACGCCAAAAAGAACAAAATAATATAATTAATCTAAATTTTAAAATCTGTTTGTATACGATCCTTCGACGGTAAAGTTTAACCAGAGTACCGTTCTATTTTTCTTTTACTCATGCACCTGAACAGATTGCACAAAAAAGGCCCCTATACGAATATAGAGGCCTTCATTATATTATAGCTACCGAGACTATGCTTCGGCGTACTCTTCAATAGATGGACACGAACAAATCAATGTACGGTCACCTTGAGAGTCGTTTACACGACCTACCGAAGGCCAGAATTTACGTTCTCTTACATACTCCAAGGGGTATGCGGCTGTTTGACGGCTGTAGGGTCTGTCCCACTCATCTGCGGTTACAACCGAAGCTGTATGTGGTGCATGTTTCAGTACGTTGTTAGCTTGGTCTACGTCTCCTGCTTCAACCGCAGCGATCTCTTCACGGATAGCAACTAATGCATCACAGAAACGATCCAATTCAGCCTTAGACTCAGATTCAGTAGGCTCAACCATCAATGTTCCTGCAACAGGGAAAGAAACAGTCGGTGCGTGGAAACCATAATCCATTAAACGTTTTGCAATATCTGCAACCTCGATACCAAAGTTTTTGAATCCACGGCAATCTAAGATCATTTCGTGTGCACAACGTCCGTTAGTACCTGAATAAAGTACTGGATACGCATTTTCTAAACGTGCCTTAATATAGTTTGCATTTAATATTGCGGTTCTTGTCGCATTTGTCAAGCCTTCACCACCCATCATTGAAATATAAGCATGGGAAATAAGCAAGATTGATGCTGAACCAAATGGAGCTGCAGAAACAGCAGAGATACCCTCTTCACAAGAAGTCGAAACCACTTCGTGGTTAGGTAAGAAAGGAACTAAGTGTTTTGCAACACCGATAGGTCCCATACCTGGACCTCCACCACCGTGAGGAATACAGAATGTTTTATGGAGGTTCAAGTGACAAACATCGGCACCAATATGCCCTGGGCTTGTCAATCCAACCTGTGCATTCATGTTCGCACCGTCCATATAAACCTGACCGCCATTTGCATGAACAATTTCACAGACTTCAATGATCGACTCTTCAAATACACCGTGTGTAGAAGGGTAAGTCACCATCAGTGAGTTCAAGTTTGCAGCATGTTCAGTCGCTTTTGCTCTTAAATCTGGAATATCGATATTTCCTAATTCATCACATTTCACAACGACCACTTTTAAGCCTGCCATAGAAGCAGAAGCAGGGTTGGTTCCGTGTGCAGAAGCAGGGATCAAACAGATATTACGTCCATGATCACCACGGCTCTCATGGTAAGCACGGATAACCATCAGACCAGCATACTCGCCTTGTGCTCCTGAATTTGGCTGGAAACTCATCTTCGCAAAACCAGTGATCTCAGACAACCAATCGTTCAATTCGCCAATCATTTGCATATATCCAGACGTTTGATCTGCAGGAGCAAATGGATGCAAACCACCAAATCTCGCCCATGTAACTGGCACCATTTCAGCTGTAGCATTCAATTTCATCGTACATGAGCCCAATGGAATCATCGAGTGGCAAAGCGATAAATCTTTTGCTTCCAACGATTTGATATAGCGCAACATCTCATGTTCAGAATGATAGCTATTAAAATTTGGATGTGTTAAGTAGGCAGAAGTACGTACTAAATCGGCAGGAATTGAAGAACCTAAATTCTCTTCTAATGCATCGAAATCTACGTCATTCAATGTTTTACCTTGAATTTTAGCAAATACTTTGACGATCGTCTTAATATCTTCGTATGTGGTTGTTTCGTCGATAGCAATTGAAACTTCCGAACCATTATAATAGAAGTTTAATTCGTTATTTAATGCTTCAGATTTCAAAGCACCAGCATGTGCACCTAAGTCTACACGTAAAGTATCAAAATAAGCCGCATTCAATTGCGTATAACCCAACGACTGTAATGCTTGATCCAACAGATTGGCCAAAGCATTGATACGTGATGCTATATTTTTGATTCCTTCTGGGCCATGGTACACGGCATAGAAAGAAGCCATAATCGCTAAAAGAGCTTGTGCAGTACAAATATTTGAAGAAGCTTTATCACGGCGGATGTGTTGTTCACGAGTCTGCAAAGCCATACGCAATGCATACTTTCCATTTGAATCGGAAGTAACACCGATAATACGACCAGGGATATTACGTTTAAAGCTGTCGCGTGTCGCAAAATATGCTGCATGAGGACCACCAAAGCCCATCGGTACGCCAAAACGTTGCGAATTACCAACAACAACATCTGCACCCCATTCTCCAGGAGGCGTTAACAATGCTAAACTCATCAAATCTGCCGCAGCACATACGGTAATATTCTTACTGTGAGCTGTAGCTGCAAATGATTTATAATCAACAATTGAACCATCCGCTGCAGGATATTGAACAAATGCAGCAAATACATCATCTGTTAATTCTGATTCAGCAATAGCCGCAATTTTAAGTTCAATACCAAAAGACAAGGCACGGGTCTTCAAAACATCAACCGTCTGCGGATAGGCATTGTCCGACACCAAGAATACATTAGCATCTTTATTTTTCCGAGCTGAATAAAGCATAAACATGGCTTCAGCTGCAGCCGTAGCTTCATCCAACAAAGAAGCATTTGCTATTTCTAAACCAGTAAAGTCACAAATTACAGTCTGGAAGTTCAATAAAGCTTGTAACCTACCTTGTGCGATCTCCGCCTGATAAGGAGTATACTGCGTATACCATCCTGGGTTTTCAAATACATTTCGTTGAATGACGCCCGGAAGGATCACATCGTAGTAACCTTGACCAATAAAAGATTTAAAAACTTTATTTTTCTCAGCGATTTCCGCAATACGCTTTAAATAGGCTACCTCAGACAATGCTTTAGGAAGATTTAAAGGTTTTGGAGCACGAATTTGAGAAGGGACCGTTTGGTCAATAAGTTGGTCAATTGACGAAACGCCTAATTTAGCCAACATTTCATTCGCTTCAACTGGACTTGGGCCATTGTGGCGACTTTCGAATTTTTCTTGGAAGTGTATATTGCTCATGTGTGCAAAAAGTTAACGCTTATAGATAGTTAGCGACATAATAATTAGGCAATTAACTCTCTTATAAACAGTCGTTTTTTGGATGAGCAAAGATAGCAAAATAAATGACTGAAAACGAAGCAAAAAAGTGGATAAAAAGTCAGTTTTACTGAGCTACTGAAATGCAATCGATTGTCTTTGTCAATTAATTTTTGGAATAACCTCAAACATACAGATTGTTCATTATAAATATAACAAACAATACAACAATCGCTTGCTACAATTTAAAAAAAACACCGGGTTATCTGTTATTTCACCTACGCATTTCTTTCATTACTTCACTATTCTTTTTTGCAATGCCAATGAATTTTCAATAAATTAGTATATGTACCAATTGTAAAGTGACTTCGAAATAACGATATACACTTTTTTGCAAAGAACAACTGATATCAAGGGTATTTTGCTATCAGGAATCTTAACAAAGAAAACATTATCCAGCTAGGGAAGGATCTCTTTTGACAAATGTAAATTATCACAAAAAACGAATATCATTTCTTTTTAACGAATATAAAACAGCGAAGTAACGATTATAAACCATGAGAAAACAGGTAACAGACAGCGTTCTTTTAGTAAGACCCTCTGTCTTCCGTAAAAATGAACAGACTGCGGTCAACAATTTCTTCCAAAAGGATATCGAAAATCTCAGTATAGAAGAAGTCAACAAAGAAGCGCAAGGAGAGTTCGACGCGCTAGTAAATGAATTGAAGTCACATGGAATTTTGGTGACTGTCATTCAGGACGACGAGAAATCAGAAAGCCCCGACAGTATATTCCCCAATAATATTGTCTCCTTTCATCAGGATGGAAAAATAATTTTTTATCCTATGTTTGCTCCCAATCGTCGAAAAGAACATTTATTGGATTTCGAAGGTCCGTTGAAGCAAAACGGTTATTATGTAAAACTAACTAAAGATCTCAGTGAAGCCGAAAACAATAAACAATATTTGGAGGGCACTGGCGCACTCGTTTTGGACCGAGCTCACCGTATAGCCTACTGTGCCTTATCCGAAAGGGCGGACAGAAGTATGCTCGATGAATATTGCAGAACTGAAAACTATACACCTGTTGTATTTCACGCCTTCCAAACTGTCCATGGAGAGCGGAGACCTATCTATCACACCAATGTGGTGCTAGCCGTAGGCGAAGACTTTGCCATCTTATGTCCGCAGGCAATTGACGATCCCGCCGAGCTCAAAACCCTACTGAAAAGTTTGAAAGATACAGGCAAGGAGATCATTGAAATCAACGAGAACCAACTCGAATCTTTTGCGGCAAACTGCCTCCAAGTGAGAAACAAATATGGGAATCGGTTTATTGTCCTGAGCAATCAGGCTTTATCCTCATTGACTTTATACCAAACAGCGCAATTAGAAAAGCATGGTAAAATCATCCATCAGGATCTACATGTTATCGAGACCTGTGGTGGCGGAAGTGTGCGTCACATGATGGCCGAAGTTTTTCTTCCGAAAGAAAAAATACTGAGCTAACCATCAAATATCACGATGCTAGCGGAAAACATCCTTTTAGCAGGTCTACTCTACCACTTTAGGCTTACGAATAAACAAATAAAATGCCCCTTGAAGCCATTGCTCAAAGGGGCATTACCTTTTCTAAAACAATCTAATTTCTCCAGCCAATTTAGAACGAATACCTCAATCCCAATTGGAATTGGTACGGATTTCCTGAAGGTGACACAATACCAGAGTTGTTCAATCTATAATTGAACTGTTGCTTAACCGGGTCAAATGCAGGAATTTCGGGATTACCATTTGCTGCCGCGGTTTTTGATACAGCGTACAACGATTGGTTACCTAAAGATTCATTGACTCCCCAGGTTTTCTTAAAGAGATTCGCGACATTGAATACGTCTGCAGAAAGCTCCAAAGCATGCGTTTTGTAGAGGTTGAATTTTTTAGCTATTCTTAAATCAATCAAACCGTAAAAACCATTAATACCACCATTTCTTTCCGCCATCTTACCTTCATACTTTTTAATATAATCTTTCAGACTTTGACTGGCTTCACCATTCGCCAACAAGGCATTCATGGCATCAGCCAAAGCTTTTGGTGTGTTTGTACTATTGGGATCGAAAATAAAGGCCAAGTCATTCGAATTGGATACAAAATCGCCATTGATGTTACCTCCAGCAAGTAAGCTGTAGCGTGTTCCACCAATTCCCGAATAACGAACCCCTACACTGACACCATAAAATGTAGGTAGTGTACCATAAATAACAATTTTGTTTCGGAATTGATTATTCGAATAGCTCATCTTACTCAAATCTCTTGGATCATCTTTTACCGCCAGCGATAAGGTCGCTGTATTGGCAACATTTCCATTGTAGGATGTGTTATCTTTCGCATCGTTCCACGTGTAGCTTACAGAAATCGATCCATCTTTGTAGTACTGATAACTTGCATCCAATACAACTGCAAACTGATTTACTTTTCCCTCAGAGTTCAGTTCTAACACGCGTCCAAACTTATTGGAAATCCTTCCCTGTTTCCAATCTGGAACACCATTGACAATAGCCGTCGCCGGTACGAATACCCCACGATTATCTTCATTCGCCAATCTAAAGAACGGATCTTGAACCATATTACGATCAACATACATGTAGTTGTTGCGTCCTAGATTCATATATCCTGAAAGACTTGCTTTTAATTTTTCGGTAAAGAAGTGCGTGTAAGAAACATTGGCCTTGTACACCACTGGTATTTTCGCATCAGCTCCGTAGGTATTGATCGTTGGCACTTGAAATTGAGCCAAGGTTGGCGTTTTTGACGGATCTTGTCTGTACCCCACAAAATTAGGCGTAGGTACATCGTTACCGCGAACATCTACCGTTGCGAAATGCTTCCCATCAAAAGTTAAATTATTGATGGTCATATAATTATTAATATCAGATGCAAAGATACCTGCCCCTACACGGAAAAAATCTTTTCTTTCTTCATTCACATCCCAAGTCATCTGGAAACGCGGCTGTACTACAAAGGATTTCAACTTGTGATCTGTACGCACCCCCACTTCTTTCAATAATTCTTCATTCAGTGGAGAGGTTGGGTAATGACCATAATCCAATCGTAGTCCCGCAACCAAATCCAATCCTTTTGCCAATTTAGTCTGCAACTGTCCATACGCCCCAGCATTAAATATCTTTCCAATAACAGTTGGATCTGCCACTAAGGGAACTTCCCGGTAAAATGCGTAAGGTTTTAAGTTTGCAAAATTTTGCAATGCCGTATTGGTCGCATCGTCCCTAAAATGAAAACGTCCGTTGACTTCACTTCCGTAAATCGAATTTGCATGTGTATACATCAAATCCACACCAAAAGTATAATTGATATTGTCTGTGCTATAATACAAGTTATTGACCAACTGTACGACATTATTCTTAAAGGACTCCTGGGCAAACCGGTGACCGCCTAATTGGATGTTGGTCGACAGATTACTTCCATCAATGGTAGACACCACATTCTCAACAATGGCACGGGGAATGTTTTGACTAGGCAACATGTCGCCAGGACTACTTTTTTGAAAAGTATACAGGTGTTGCAATTTCAGTTCATTAGTAAGCTTGGGGGAAATGGAAGTCCGTAAAGTTGCTAAAAAACTGTTATCAATATTCTTGTCATTTCCGTATGATTCATATAAATTGATAGCGGTATTATCCTCCAGACCAAGTTTATTGAGGTCACTTGTAAAGTTATTGCGTATTGTCAATAAGTTCTTTTCATTGATCTGCCAGTCTATACGACCAAAAACAGCGTCAGAATTACGTTTTTTATCGAAAGAACCATATTGCCTATCATTACTCAATCCATATTTTTCACGACCTATCCGAATATACTCATCTAAGGTAGATTGAGTAACATTAAAACGTTTTTCATCTGCGGGAGAATTGATATCCGCAATAATCAGTGGGCGGGCATCCCGTTGATGATCCCATGCAACAAAATAATGTAATTTGTCTTTAATGATCGGACCGCCCAATGTAAATCCATATTGATAGGTAGAAAAATCATTGCTTCGTTTGTTTCCTCTGATATCGTAGGGACTGGACAACCAATCGGCCCTTGAATAAAGCCAAGCGCTTCCGTGCGTTTGATTTGTTCCCTGTTTGGTCACCGCACTAACGGTTCCACCGCCCGCTCTTCCGTAGGTCACATCATACTGGTTGGTGACCACTTTAAATTCCCGGACTGCTTCTATCGAAATGGAGAAAGGTGCGCCGCTACGGCTGGTTGTCGAACCTGCAGAAGTCGGATTTTTGGCATTCATACCATCGATGGTAAAATTGGTAGAAGAGCCCAACTGGCCACCGATATTATCGCCCTTACTCAAAGGAGACAAATCCATTAGCGACGTAAAATTCCGGCCGTTGACAGGCAACTTCGCGATATCCTTGGCTGTAACCGCGGTAGCGGCACCTAGATTTTCTATTTTATTCTTCAGCGTACTTATTCCTGTTAATTCAACAGTTTACAATACATTCGACGTGTTTTGAATAGGAATGGTCAAGCGTACAATATCACCCTGATTTAAATTAAATCCCGAACGAACTTGTTCGCCATAACCTATATAAGTTACTTTGACGGTATAGGGACCACCTAAAGGCAACTCCTTAAAGTTGAAATCACCATTTGCATTGGTTGAGGTCTTCGTTGTGAAACCGGTCGATTCATTCCGTACTTCGATGGAAGCACCATGAACCCCTTTGTTGTTCTCGTCCGTAATCTTTCCGGAAAACCCCGCTTGGGTCGTTTGTGCGTACAACCCTGTTCAAAGTGCGATGGCACACGTTGTAAGAAGAAATTCTTTCATTTAGTTGTTGGTTGTGATAATGAAAGCAAAACTACATCGGAACTGTTAACAGGAGCTAAACGAAATATTATGAAATTATAAACAAAGCATTTCAACGTGTATATAAACAAAATGAAACTTCTTTAGGAAAAAAAGACAATACCGGAAAAGGCAACAAAAGTATTTTAAGATAGGGATAGAAATATCCCGATACTGCAAACATCATGATTTAGCAGACAGTAACAAAAAGAACGCAAACTGAAAATTCTTTCTGCCCAATAATATCACAAAAAAGTCAGCCGAAGCTGACTTTCTAATATAAAATTGTAAACTTAAAATCCAATGGATTAAAGTACTTGTAAAGGTCCCTAAAGAGGCTATCACCATATTTGACATAAAGCAAAGCGAAATTTTCAGAGCGCTCCTGCAGTCCTCCACCCGGAAAAAGCTTTTCCTTCACGTTATCAATATCCGTTAAAGCATGCTGATGGTTCCGCTTCTCAGCTTTCATCAGCTTTTTCTCCAAATTATTGATCGCTTTCTTTAACCGTGCTTTTACGGCTTCAGTGCTAGGACCCAAACTTGGATCTATTTTATGAGTTCTTAACCTTATCTTACCAAAAATGGCGTTCAGCTCCATCCATTCGTCATTGAGATTCAGTCGTTCTTTGGTATGACGTCGAACATACTCTTTTTTCAGCACTTCTGCCGGCCGAAAAATACTCTTAAATGTAAGATCAACACGAAACAACTTAGCTGCAACGTTGTCCTCGGTAATCATTGCTGAGTTACGAGGGATCAAAATTGGAAAATCTACCTGATATTGGTCAAAGTTGGATTTTAACTGCATCCAATAGACCATTTCGGCGCCACCGCCAATATAAGCAAGGTTGGGAAGTATAATTTCCTGATACATCGGCCGCATGACCACATTTGGACTGAAACGCTCTGGATAACACTCGATCTCCTGCTCCAGCTCTGCTTTGGTAAAATAAATATGCTGGTGCAATACTTCGTATCGGCCGTCAGCAGTCAGTACTAAACGCTCTCTAAATTCGTCCGTCAAATAAAAGAAATTAATCTCACGGGCATGCACTTGGGTAGAGAAACCATTTGATTCCAACTCTTCCGATCGCGCTGTTATTGCCTTAAAGCTTTTTTCAGAGAAGATATCTTCCTTAATAATTGGCTTGAACAGTTCCTTCAATTCCCGGTCATCTGCATCGACGATCAAAAGACCGTAAGACTTAAACAACTCATTGACCATATACCGTGTTGCATCTGCTAATCGATCATGGTTCAAATAGGCTTCTTCTACAATGCGTGTCAGCCTGGTCGAATTTTCGGAAAGCCCTAAAATATTGGTATACTGCTTCACAGCATCAACGATTGTTGCGGTATCCATTCGCCCCGTAGCAGAAACAGCAGGAGTATCCCAAGCAATTTTCTTACCGAAGACTCTGGTGTGGTTGATCTCTTCAAAATCATGATCTTCAGTTGCCATCCAATATACTGGAATAAACGTTTTATCAGGATGCTTGGCATGTAAATCTTCAGACAAACGTATTGCCGTCATGATTTTAAAAATAAAATATAAAGGCCCCGTAAAAATATTGAGCTGATGCCCAGTTGTAATGGTATAGGAATTTTGGTCGAGCAACAGTTCTATATTGGCCGCTACAGCAGGAGAATCCTTTAATAGTTCGCCATATTGTTTTTTAAGACGCTCAACAAGAATTTCCCTGTGTTCAAATTTCTTCTTTTCGTTCAATTGCTTTTCAAAACCAGCCCAGGTAGACCAATTCCCAACAAAAGGTTTTAAGGCTTCATCATGTGCCAAATAGGCTAATAAAGTCTTGGAGAAGCTATTTGTTTCACTATATTCAATATAAGTTGCCTTCATCTGCAAATTTTATTAATTATTCTCTATTCTTAATTGATAACGAAAATCCCCCAAAGCAACCTGACATGGCAGTGAATCTTTTCCGTTAATAGAACCTATTTTCAATTTCAATCAGAAGGCTGATTCATCCTGAAACTACAGGCTTTCTTGAATCTGATTTTAAACGGCTATAGATTGTTTAAAATGGGGATTGTACGTTTACAAATGTATCTAGTTTGCCCCGACAAAATAGTGAATTTTCACAAAAAGCTTGTCCCGCTTTTAAATTATATCATTTTACTGACAATTGCCTATAAACAAACGGGCCTCCTTTGACTAAGGGAGGCCCGTTTGTTTATATTATCATCTATAAGCTTTTATACTTATTTCCTTACAATCTCACCATATAGATCGAAATCTTCAGCTCGGTCGATTTTTACCTGAACAAAATCACCAATGCGTGCATAAGAATCTACCGCGGGAATCAAGACCTCATTGTCGACCTCCGGAGAATCGTATTCTGTCCGGCCAATAAAGTAATCGCCGTCTACCCGATCAACCAGTACTTTATAGGTATTACCGACTTTAGACTGATTGATATCGTACGAAATACCTTGCTGTATTTCCATGATGGCTTCCACCCGTCCTTCTTTTACTTCCTGTGGCACATCGTCCTCCAGAGAATGTGCGTGCGTCTTTTCTTCGTGAGAATAGGTAAAACACCCTAATCTGTCAAAACGGGTTTCTTCAACCCAATCCAACATCTCCTGAAAATCCTGTTCAGTTTCACCTGGATAACCACAAATTAATGTTGTACGCAAAGCGATATCTGGAACTTTGTCACGTATTGCGTTGACAAGATCAATCTGTTTCTGTTTTGTTGTACCTCTTCGCATAGACTTCAACATCGGATCAGATATATGTTGTAGTGGCATATCCAAGTAATTACAGATATTCGAACGTTCGTTCATTGCGTCCAAAATATCCATTGGGAAACCCGAAGGATAGGCATACTGCAGTCTGATCCATTCGATACCATCAACATCTGACAAATGGCGCATTAAATCAGAAAGATTGCGCTTTCCATAAATATCTAAGCCATAATAGGTCAGGTCTTGTGCAATCAGAATCAATTCTTTCGTGCCGTTCGACGCAAGAAATTTTGCCTCTTTGACAAGATCGTCAATGGATTTAGAAACGTGTTTACCACGCATCAGGGGAATTGCACAAAAAGAACATGGTCGGTTACAACCTTCAGCGATCTTAAAGTAAGAAAAATGCGAAGGTGTTGTCAATAAGCGCTCACCCAATAACTCGTGTCGATAATCAGCACCAATGGATGACAATAGCTCCGGTAAATCGTTCGTACCGAAAAAGGCATCAACATTGGGGATTTCAGCCTGTAACTCCGGCTTATATCGCTCAGAAAGACAACCTGTAACGATCACTTTGTTGATTTTACCCTGATCTTTTAGATCCGAATATTGTAAGATCGCATCAATTGATTCTTGTTTGGCATTATCAATAAAACCGCAGGTATTGATTACGACAATATCATTCGCTTGTATATTGGATGCTTCATGCACGACTTCCATCTGATTGCCCTTTAACTGGCCCATCAGGACTTCACTATCGTGAATATTTTTCGAACAGCCCAAGGTTACCACATTGACACGTGGTTTATTTATCAAAGGGGCTGGTTTCGCGTATTTTGTCTTCATATGATTAGACGGTAGACTCTATTTGAAAAGGGAGTCGACAAATTCCTTTTTGTTAAACAACTGAAGATCACCAATTTTCTCTCCTACACCAATATATTTCACCGGGATCTTAAATTGATCAGATATACCAATAACCACCCCGCCCTTCGCCGTTCCATCGAGTTTCGTCAATGCTAAAGCGTTCACATCGGTTGCCTGTGTAAATTGCGTACATTGCTCAATGGCGTTTTGCCCTGTTGATGCGTCCAAGACCAACAAGATTTCATGTGGTGCACCTGGAACAACCTTTTGCATAACATTCTTAATCTTCGTGAGCTCATTCATTAGCCCAACCTTATTGTGCAAACGGCCTGCGGTATCAATGATACACACATCTTCGCCATTTGCTACTGCCGATTTCACGGTATCATAAGCCACTGAAGCAGGATCCGAGCCCATGGCCTGAGCGACAACACGCACGCCAACACGCTCACCCCATAATTTAAGTTG
This sequence comes from Sphingobacterium sp. UBA6317, assembly GCF_002440385.1. Taxonomy (NCBI): domain Bacteria; kingdom Pseudomonadati; phylum Bacteroidota; class Sphingobacteriia; order Sphingobacteriales; family Sphingobacteriaceae; genus Sphingobacterium; species Sphingobacterium sp. UBA6317. Next base: position 31,815 of record NZ_DJTD01000069.1, read on the forward strand.
ATCAACAGCAGCCGCCCGAAAGGTATCCGCTGCCCCCAATACAACTTTGCTTCCAGCTTGTTTCAGCTGATGAGCCAGTTTGCCAATAGTCGTTGTCTTGCCAACCCCATTGACACCTACAACCATAATAACGTATGGTTTATGATCGCCATAATTGAAATTCTCGAAATCAGCACTATTGTTCTCTGCCAGTAGCGTTTGAATTTCTTCTTTCAGGAGATTGTTGAGCTCAGAAGTAGAAACGTACTTATCTCGGGCAACACGGGCCTGTATGCGATCAATGATTTTTAAGGTAGTCGTAACCCCAACATCAGAAGTAACCAAAACCTCTTCCAGATTATCCAGCACATCGTCATCTACTGTTGATTTACCAACGACAGCTTTTGTAATCTTGGAAAGAAAGCCTTCTTTTGTTTTTTCCAAACCTTTGTCTAAGGCCTGTTCTTCTTCTTGTGTTTGTGGTTTTTTCTTAAAAAAATCAAATAATCCCATGGAGTGTAGTAGTGAAAATTGATGTTCAAATATAAACAAATGTCCTCAACAAAAAAAGCCCTTTCGGTAGGATACCAAAACGGCTATTTTTATCGAATTCTTTTTAAAGAAAAACTTTAAAAAAGGAAAATGCTACTCGTTATTTTTGAGCTGCAGCAACGACGTCTTTCACTTTATCGTTGTGAACCATACCTTCTTTGAAAGTATACGCGCCAGTTTTTGCAGATTTAGTAGTAATAATAACCTTTGTAAATTCTTTACCGCCACCTTTTTGTAACGATGCAACTGCTTTCTTTGCCATGGTATATTAATATTTTACTTAGCCTCTCTTTCAAGTGCTAAGATGTGTGACTTACTTAATTTCTTTATGAACAGTAACTTTTCTCAATACTGGGTTGAATTTTTTCAATTCCAAACGCTCAGTTGTGTTCTTTTTGTTTTTAGTAGTGATGTAACGAGACATTCCCGGAAGACCACTTTCTTTGTGTTCAGTACATTCTAAGATAACTTGTACTCTATTTCCTTTTTTAGCCATTGTTTTACTTTATTTTGAATCCTATTATAGGATTGAAATTCATGAATAATCTTAATGTAACAGGCGCGACAATCAATTAGATTGACCCTTTAACGATAAATTTATTGATCGCTGCTGTAATCCCGTTCTTATTGATAGTCTTGATAGCAGAAGTAGATACTTTCAACGTAATCCAACGATCTTCTTCTGGAATGTAAAAACGTTTCGTTTGTAAATTTGGATAGAATTTACGTTTAGTTTTAACGTTTGAGTGAGAAACGTTATTTCCTGTTAACGCCGCTTTGCCTGTTAAATCACAAATTCTTGACATGATATTATTTTTTTGTTGTCTTTATTACAATATGTTAATCCTTTGCACTCTCTGCAAAGAGTTTGCAAATATCTATATTTTTTTTTGGATAAGCAACAAGATAATTGGAATTATTTTTAAAAATAGTTCTACACAGGAAGGGTAAGGGCAAAAATAAAGGATTTTATTGTATTATATTTGCTCTGTAAAGAAAAATAGTTTTCAACAATTCACATTTATGAACAAATATCTTCGCAAGGGCTTAAGGGAAATAATCATTGGTGTCGTACTTGTAATCTTAGGATATTACCTCATGGAACAACGCTCCAACTGGTATAAACTTGCTATGCTTGTCGGAGTTATTGTATTTAGTATCGGTGTCCTGACTTTGATCTATCGCATGATTCGTAAAGTAGACCGAAATGCCATTATGGAGATGCGCGAAGAATCGCATAAAAAAGAGAAAGAAGGAGATGCTGATCAAAACTAGGGGTATTGTCCTAAAAACAACCAACTATTCGGAGAGTAGCCTTGTTGCGCAGATATACACCGAACAGTTTGGTATGCAATCCTATCTCATCACGGGCGCAAGGAAGCCTAAAGCAAAGATCAAGGCCAATATTCTTCAACCCTTACATTTACTGGAAATTGTCGCTACACATAAAGATAATGGTTCTTTACAGCGGATCTCCGAAGCGCGTCAAGTCCCTGTCTTGCAAGAAATACCTTATGATATTGTTAAAAGCTCGCTCGCACTTTTTCTGAATGAAATACTCTATAAAATTCTGAAGGAACAAGAAAATGACGATTATCTTTTTGAATTCATCCATCAGTCTGTACGTTGGCTAGATGAAACGCATTTAAATCTGGCCAATTTCCATCTTGTTTTTTTAATCAAGCTAACCCGCTTTCTCGGGTTTTATCCCGCTGAATCAAAACAGGCCCACCCTTATTTTAATCTTCATGAAGCTACCTTCTCCGATAGCCTTCCTGAACACCCGCTTGTATTACAGGAACCACATACGTCAATTTTCAGAAATTTAATCGAATCCGAATATTCGAATTGTGACCGCATAAAAATGACCGCTTCTGATCGACAATTCCTGCTGGAAAAAGTGCTCGACTTCTATCGTCTCCACCGCACAAATTTTAAAGAAATAAAATCGCTCTATATACTCGAAGAAATATTTAGATAAGCTACGCACAGCTTTCTCCTTTGAAAGCGAATTCTATGCTGCCTTTAGATCCAAAACAGGCGGATGAACGCGGCTATTCTTTTGCGCAAGCGCAGCAACTGTAGCTCTTCCAAACACTTACCCTTTTATAATAATTGATCTCTCGGATAAATTCTTGGTACATTTATTGTAAAAAAATTGAAATAACATTTTGATTTACTAGAATCATTTTCACCTAAAAAAGTCTTAAAATATGGAACTTAAAGAAAACTTTTTAAAGGTTGTTCGAGACAACTATGCCAACTTTGAAGGAAGGGCTCGCCGTAAGGAATATTGGATGTTTTTCCTTGCAAATCTCATCATTAGCGCAATATTTGCAATACTTGGACAAATTGCAAGCTTATTTACGTATGTCTCAGGTTTAGTAAGTTTAGCTTTAATAATTCCTGGAATAGCCGTTACGGTCCGAAGATTACATGACACCAATAAATCAGGCTGGTTTATATTAGTTGCATTGATTCCATTTATTGGTTGGATCTACCTGCTTTACTTATTGGTACTGGAAGGCGACAAGGCTTCAAATCAATATGGTCCAGATCCCAAAGGGATGGAAAACGTAACAAATCATCCTTTTACTCAAAGCCAAGATCCCTTCGGTTCTTCTCGGCCACAGGACCCATTTGGAAGTTCACAACCATCAAATCCTACGCCACCAGCACCTGATAAAGATCCTTTTGCTTAGATGCTAACAGCATAAAAAAAGCTTTCACAATTGTGAAAGCTTTTTTTATATTATTTTGCTTCTTCTCTATACCACATCAATGGTCGTCAAAAGAAAATATTCGATAGCCTACAAACATGTATACGCTCGTCGAATGCAATCCAATAAAAAATTAATGTCTGTGTTTTTTCTTTTGTTGTCCCGGAGCAAAATCACGTGCCGACTGCTCACCATAGTATTTTTTAGCATGCCCAGGAGGCATTCTTTTCGGACCACGGCCATGACCATGGTGATGATGGGCAGAATAACAGGCCGACATGGATAGCGCAATAACAACAGACAGCCCCAATACTAGAATACGTTTCATCTTCACTAACTATTTTTAAATACCCTATTACAATTATCAGTCCAAATTATTTACTCAAGCAAGTAAACACGCCCTGTCGCAGAATATCCTTTTCTAAGAGCCAGATTTCCCATAAAATAAAAAAGCCCATGCTGTTCGCATAGGCCTTTTCACAATAAATATATCTTGAATCTAATTAGATAACTCTTACATTTACCGCATTAAGACCTTTACGGCCTTGTTCAACTTCGTAAGATACATTGTCATTCTCACGAACTTTGTCTACTAATCCAGAAACGTGAACAAAAATTTCGCTCTCGCCTGAGTTAGGGATGATGAAACCGAAACCTTTGGTCTCATTAAAGAATTTTACTTTACCTTCTTGCATGGCACTATATTATTAATTTCCCTAAAGGTAGAGAAATAAAATCAAAAATCTTAACCTTTTTATTTTTTTTATCCGTTAAACTTTTTCATAAACTTTGGCTCCAATCTTGTAGCAATGCGATAATGGCAATCGTATTATTATAAAAAGTTAAAGACGAAAAATATGAAAAAAATACTATTAGGACTAGCCTTTTTAGGTTTGATGACCCAAGTAAACGCGCAACAAATGGTTAATAAAGAATTTGTATCTACGGTAGGCCGTGCAGAAGAAGAAGTAACACCAGATATTATCTATATTGATGTTACCCTAAAAGAGTTTTATGAGAACGGTAACACGAAGAAAAAGGCCGCAATAGAAAAGCTAGAAAAAGATCTGTTCGATTCGGCGACAAAAGCGGGTGTAAAAAAAGAAGATTTTACCATCCAGAATATCTGGAGCTATAATGTTCCGGATAAAAAGAAAAAAGACACCGATATCTTGCTCTCCAGACAATACCGTATTAAGGTAACCAACTTGAACAATTTGGGCCAACTATTAGACGGTGTTGACAAAGCCGGTATCCAAAGCACCTATATTAGCGAATATGATTATTCAAAGAAAAAGGAGTTGGAAAAAAGTTTAAAAACCAAGGCGGTATTGGATGCAAAAGTCAATGCTCAAATTTTGGCAGAAGCCGCAGGCCAAAAAATTGGTAAAGCGATCGTATTATCTGAAACACCACAACAAATTATATTTGGCGTACAACCGATGATGCGTAATGCCATGTATAAAGGTGCTATGGCCGAAGCAGCAGACAGCGCTGGTGACAGTGGGTTAGATTTAAATATCAGACCGATGAAAGTTACGAGTGAAATCAGCGCTTCATTTGAGTTATTGTAATCATGCATAGGGAAAAAACTCCAGCAGATAAATTAAAACAAATTGACCAAGATTTCGGTTGGATTGACCGAATATCTTGGTTAATGGATAATCAATTCAAGATTGGAAACTTTCGCTTCGGACTTGATCCAGTCTTGAATCTCATCCCCTTAGGTGGCGCGATAGCGGGCTTCGGAACCTCTCTGGTTCTTGTCATAGCCATGTGGCGTAACGGCGCCAGTCCAAAATTAGTCATACGCATGTTACTCAATATCTCGATTGATGCTGTTTTGGGTAGCATTCCTTTCCTCGGAAACTTTTTTGATTTTTTTAGCAAGGCCAATGAAAAGAACATCAAATTATTACGACAACATTACTACGAAGGCAAGCATTCAGGCTCGGGTATCGGTATAATCATCAGTATTCTAACGGTCTTCTTCTTATTCATCGGTGTTACATTTTATCTTATCTGGACGTTGTTCTCTTGGGCATTCTCGCTATTGAATACCCTCGGATCCTAAATAAACCTCCTTGCTTCACCTATAGGGCAGAATCCTTCGCATTTCTCTTAAAACAGTTGCCCATATCTAATATCTATTTAATAATTTTGATCGCGATAGTCATCGTGTTATGACATCCAGAACTTAATCTCAAATTTAAAATGAGCAAAAAAAGAATATTTGCACTGATTTTGATCGTCATCATGCTGGCCGCAATTTTGACTAACCCAAGCAAAGAGGAACACGAAAAGGTTGTACGCGCGAAAGCTGAACAGCTATTGAAAAGCCAGCTTCATGCGAAAGATCAAGAGTTTTTCGGATTGGGGATGCAGCTCTTCGGAAATGACATCGTCGATAAATTTATCCAAAGTTCCGTTGTGGTCGACAACTACTATTTGTTTTCGCTAACCAAAATAAAATGGCAGGGTACAGAACAGATTATCGGTGGCGGAGCTTTTAAATACATCTGGCTGAGCCCAAAAATTGATGAAAAGGCCGACGAAATTATTGCTGCATTGAAAAAGATTTAACATGCCTTTAGAAATACTTTATCAAGACGAATCCATCGTTGCAATCAATAAACCACATGGACTATTGGTGCACCGATCTGCTATTGCGCGCGATGCTTCAGCGTTTGCCCTACAGCTCCTTCGGGACCAATTAGGAAAAACCGTTTATCCCGCACATCGTTTGGACAGGAAGACCGGAGGCATTCTGTTATTTTCATTAAATAAGGAGACGGACCAATACTTACAAAAAAGTTTTCAGGAGCGTAAGATCGACAAAAAATACCTCGCTGTTCTGAGGGGCTTCGCGCCAGCAGAAGGCCTGATTGACTATCCCTTAAAAAGGGACGATGGCACCGTTCAGGAAGCACAAACATCTTTTCGCTTACTTGCTCAAGGCGAGTTGGCCGTTCCCTTCGGAAAATTTCCGACAGCACGATACAGTCTCGTCGAAGCCAACCCAATTACGGGTCGTATGCATCAGTTACGTCGCCATTTTGCGCATATCTTTCATCCCATTATCGGCGATCGTCCGCACGGATGCAACAAACAAAACAAGTTCTGGAAAGAAGCCTACCAAATGGATACCATGCTATTGCATGCCTCGGAACTGACCTTTAAACATCCTTTATCGGGCGAAGACGTTCATATCAAAGCACCCCTACAACCCGATTTCATCCGGGTATTGGAAATATTAAACCTCAACGCGATATGTTAAAATTGATTCTCGAAGCCTTTATCAGCATATCCGGTATTACCGCAGCTTCTGGTATTGTCTATCAGGATAGGCAAATCCATATCGTTTCTGACAATAGCAATTATATCTACAGCTATAGTATCACAGACCAAAAGTTGTCTAAAACGGCACTACGGCAGTCTGATCCGATGGAAAATAGGGCTAAAGCAGCTAAAATGGATTTGGAATCGATCACTTTCGATGGAAGCCGCTATTATCTTTATGGCTCTGGTTCTACCCCAAACAGAAACACTCGTTTTATTTGGGACGGCAAAACAGTCCTTCAGGAAGACTACAGTAACATCTATTCTTCCTTAATGGAAAAATTCAATATTTCCAAAGAAGACTTCAATATTGAAGGCGTAGTTCATTTAAAAGATAAGATCTTATTTTTTAACCGGGGAAATGGCCCTAAAGGCATAAATGCCATTTTAGAGTATCATCCGCTTGCTGCCGAACAATCCCGCTGTATCCCGATTGAACTACCCAAGCTCAATGGCATCTCGACAGGTTTCTCAGATGCCACCCTGGTTGGAAATGAAATCTATTTTATTGCTACCGCCGAAAATGCAAAATCGACTTATCTGGATGGAGAGATCAGTGGTTCTCTTCTTGGAAAAATACCTTCCGATCTTTCCGGCAAACCCGAGACATTCGAAATTCCCGAAAAGCATAAATTTGAAGGAATCACATTGAAAGAGGAAACGGCCCAAGGCCTAATGTTCCTGCTATGTGAAGATACCGATAGCGAAGATGATTATATGACCATCTATTCGCTCCGGGTAAGCAATTAAATCGATTGTTCTAAAATGGATTCACAGTGAGGAATCACGTATATTTTATTAAATTTGTAGCTGATTAAAACTTAATTTTTATGTTAAAAAATACTGCCCTTTCGGAGACGCACATTGCTTTAGGAGCAAAAATGGTTCCCTTTGCAGGCTTCAACATGCCCGTACAATACACAGGCATCAATGATGAGCACGAAACAGTTCGCACAGGTGTAGGAGTTTTTGATGTAAGCCACATGGGTGAATTCATCCTAAAAGGGGAAAAAGCCCTGGATCTACTTCAAAAAATCTCTTCCAATGATGTGTCAAAATTATACGATGGCAAAGTTCAATATGCTTATATCCCCAATGAAACTGGCGGTGTAGTTGATGACTTCCTAACATACCGTATAGACGATAAGACATATTTTTTGGTTGTGAATGCGTCAAATATTGAGAAAGACTGGAACTGGATCTCCAAATACAATACAGCTGGTGTGGAGATGAAGAATATCTCTGATCAAACCTCCTTATTCGCGGTACAAGGTCCTAAGGCTGCAGATGCACTTCAATCGCTTACCGACATCGAATTAGCTCCAATGGAATACTATACCTTTGCAAAAGGTACATTTGCGGGCGTAGAGAATGTGTTGGTTTCTGCAACAGGATATACGGGAGCTGGAGGTTTTGAAATCTATGTGGCCAATGAAGATGCCCAAAAAGTATGGGATGCTATTTTCGAAGCCGGTAAAGCTTATGGAATCAAACCTATTGGTTTAGGTGCCCGTGATACTTTACGTCTAGAAATGGGTTTCTGCCTATACGGAAATGACATCGACGATAATACCTCTCCTTTAGAAGGCGGTTTAGGCTGGGTAACGAAGTTTACAAAAGACTTTGTGAATTCTGCGGCGCTTAAAGCGGAAAAAGAAGCTGGTCTAAAGAAAAAGCTCGTTGGTTTCGAAATGATTGACAGAGGCATTCCTCGTCATGATTACGAAATTGTTGATGCTGATGGAAATGTAATTGGACGTGTGACTTCAGGTACACAATCACCAACATTGAAAAAATCAATCGGTTTAGGTTATGTGGACACAGCCTTTTCAAAAGACGGCACCGAGATCTTCATTCTGATCCGTAATCAAAAAATAAAAGCAAAAGTAACAAAACCACCATTTGTGAAGTAATAAAAAAAGCCTGCTTAAAGCAGGCTTTTTTTATTACTTCTTCTTTTGTTTTGTAATAAGTTGTTGTTTACCGCTTTCTTTTTGCTGAATAAGTGATCGAACCCGTTTGCTTAAAACAACACGGAGATAGATCAAAACCACCAAAAAGGCGATGGATAATCCCGTTACCAGCATGTTGCCGGCCTTATACCCTTCAAAACCACTGTAAACTAAAAATACAATAGCCAAACTCAACACTATATTTAGAAAAAAATACTTTAACATATCACTTTTTTATTAATCCCAATACCCGCTGTCTCCATCCGCCAAAGAAATAGAATGCTCCACCAACAATGTTTAATAAAACAATCGTCAAAGCCATCAGCATCCTTTCTGTGTTAGAAATTGTCCTCGAAAGCATGATTTCCCGTAGAACCAATATTACCCATAGGAGAGACAATAGAATGGAAAGGCTACCTAATATGGGGAATATACCAAGGTTAAATAATCGCGCTAAAATAGCTACGCTATAAAAAGCAAGACTAAACAAGAAAGCTTGCTTAGTCTGATGCTCCAAATTTTTCATCTTAATAAACGTCTAACTCTGGATCGATTTCCTCTTTCCAAGCTAAAATTCCGCCTTTTAAATTTGCAAGATTGTCAAAACCCTGTTGTTCCAATAACATAATCGCCTGTGCAGAACGTTTTCCAGAACGGCATTGTACGATAACAGGTTTATCTTTCGCAATCTTATCAGCTTCGATCAGTATACCTGAAAGTGGAATATTCAATCCATTTAAATTGGATACTTCATACTCAAAGGATTCACGAACGTCTATCAACTGAAAATCTTCGTTGTTATCGATTTTATTCTTTAATTCTTGTACAGATACTTCTTTCATTTTCAAACAATTTAATAGTCAAATATACTACATTTTTTCCGAAAGTGTTCGCTTTCCTGGATGCTCAAAATCAGTCGATGTTGCTAAGAGTAGCCTCAATTTTTAGTGTATTAACGGCATTAGAAATCTTAGATGGGTTTTGCCTGTCATCGGATCATTTGAAATGGATCATTTTAGGAAGTTTATTGTCTGCACAATTCGCTTGTAGAATTTTCCTTATCTTCACCCAGACTTTACTAAGCTTTATATGAATTCAATACCTAAAATTATACTGTCTATATCTTTACTTGCACTCTCGGCAGTAAGCTATGGACAGCAAGTTATTTCCGAGCAGGAACGCCAAGATGTGAGCCGCATACTCAATACCCTAGCCGCTGACGATATGCGTGGGAGATCGGCTTTGACAAAAGACATCGAACCAGCTGCAGATTTTATCGCTGCCGAAATGAAGAGAATAGGCCTTAGCCCCTACGCAGAACAAAATTACAGGCAAACATTCCAATTGGATAAAATCTCTCCGGTAAGCAAATCCGCAACCATCAATAAGCAGCTGATCCCAGCTGACCATGTTATTTCACTTGGAAACCACGTTGATTTACAGTGGGATAATCGAAGTAGCCTTAACATCGTCGAAATAAAATCGGGCGATGATTTTGCGAAAGTATTTAGAGAACATTCTCTAGCCAAAGAAAATACACTTGTATTGGTAGACCCCTCCTTTGAAAGCTATTTTGTGCGTTTTGGTCAAATGCTCAACTCTCCTAAATTTATAGAGGACCCCTCCAAACAAAAACCATCAATTGTCTACCTTTTAACAGCGGAGAAACCCCAAACTTTTCAAATTCATATTGAACGGAAGCTTCAAAATTTCCCCTTGTTTAACGTGGCAGGAATAATCCCCGGGAAAAGTAAACCGAACGAATACGTTATCTTTTCGGGACATTACGATCATATTGGCATCCTTCAGGCAGTAGGCCAAGATTCTATTGCCAATGGCGCCGATGACGATGCCTCAGGTGTGACCGCAATGTTAACCCTGGCAGATTACTACAAAAAACAAAATAATAATGAAAGGACCCTTATTTTCGTCGCTTTTACGGCAGAAGAACTGGGCATGTATGGCTCAAAATATTTTTCCAACCACATCAATGCTGACCAGGTAGTCGCTATGATCAATATGGAAATGATCGGAAAAGATTCCAAATTCGGTCCCAATACAGTGTATATTACAGGATACGATCAGTCGAATCTTGGTGAATTAATGCAGGAAAATTTAAAAAATACAAATTTCCGATTCTATCCTGATCCATATACCAAACAAAATCTCTTTTATCGAAGCGATAATGCGGTATTGGCAGCCAAAGGTGTGCCTGCGCATTCATTTTCAACATCCCAAATGGATAAGGATGAATATTACCATACCGTAAAAGATGAAGTGTCTACATTGAATGTTCAGAATATCATTTCCAGTATAGAAGCGATCGCCATAGGCACCTCCGGAATTGTAACAGGCAAACAAACACCTTCACGGGTCGAAAAACTAAAAGATTAGGCGACAGGCCTAAGCTTTTACTTCTTTTTGCATGACATAATCGTTTAGAACATAATCATAATAAGGAATATCAATCGTTTCAATGATCTCAAAGCCCTGCTTCAAATAGAAATGGTAAGCAGGGTTATTTCTATTTACGTTCAATTCAAGAATCCCTTTACCCTTTAAGATGGTTTTTTCTGAAGCGAAGTCTATCAGCGCCTTTCCGAAGCCTTTTCCTTGCACATTGGGCATCAAATAGAGCTTTTCAATACGTACACGATCCTCAAGAGTTCGCAAGGCAATAAATCCCTGACCGATACCATCTTCTTTCAAGACATAAAAAAATTGGCCATTAACCATACTTTCTGCAAGTCCCTCAACGGTATAGCTTTTTTCGAGCATAAAGTCAATTTGATCTTGTGAAAGTATCTCTCCATAAGTAACAGGCCAAATACTATGCGCCATATTTGAAATGCTTCTGATATCGCTTTGTTCTGCCAATTCTATTGTTATCATGCAATCTTTTCTCCTATTAAAATGTATTTTATATGGGAAAATTTAAGGACAAATAAGCCGTCTTTTTCCATTTCGTATTCGTTGTCATTGATCTTAATCAAGCCTTCGTGCGTGTTTTTTTCATCAGCATCAAGCCCCTCAATTCGGATTCTTTCCCCTGTAGGCTTCCATTTGGTGAAGCCTGTTGTCACAAAACAATAGCGAACTCCTTTAGAGATAAGCACAATATTAATCTGCTCCAGATAGGGCTGGTAATAAGCCACATCAAGCTGATCAGTCAGGATATTCACCGCTTTGTATTGATGTGCTATCAGGTATTCTATAGCCGTCTTTAGAAAATCATTATCATAGGAAATGATCTTTAAATTTTCCTGTGAATCGTTAATGGATTTTTTTGTAAAAACGATATCGAACTTATAACCACGCGCATCCAATAAATCGATGGTTTCCGCCTCAATGACAATTGTGGGGCTCCATTCCAGCAGCTGCCCCAAGCCCTCTTCGTCGATGAGGAAAAGGTCTTCAATCAGTAATGCAGGTTCCTGATTCTCTCGAACAATGTGATGAGATGACATATATAATTTAATAACCGAGCCTACGCAAGGTAATGTATGCCATCAACCCCGTACTAATCTCCAAAGAAGTCTCATCCACGTCAAAGGTCGGCGTATGGACAGCTGAAGAGATACCACGTGCTGCATTACCTGTACCCAAACGATAGAAACAAGCATTAATTTCTTGTGAATAATAGGAAAAATCCTCCGCGGCAGGCCATAGATCTAAGTCTACCACATTTTCCTTACCGAGATACTCTTCTGCAAATGTCCGTGCACTTTTAGTCAATTGGGGCTCATTGATTAGAAAAGGATAGCCCTTACGGACTTCAAATTCACAAGTCGCTCCCATACTTTCAGCAATGCTCACAGCAATCTTTACCATGCGCGCATGTGCTTCAGCACGCCACTCCTCATCAAATGTGCGAAATGTACCTTCCAGATAAACCTGGTCAGGAATAATATTTGTAGCTCCGTTGGCCATAATCTTTCCAAAAGATAGCACAGTCGGTGTACGTGGATCTGCAAAACGACTAGCAATCTGCTGCAAAGCGGTAATGATCTGTGCTGTAATAACAATTGGATCAATATTTTGATGCGGGTGCGCACCATGCCCGCCCCTGCCTTTGACTGTCATAAACAGTTCATCGCAGGAAGCCATATATTTTCCCTCACGGAAACCAACCTTGCCTACCTCAATAAAGGGCATCACATGCTGACCTATTATGGCTGAGGGGGCAGGATTCTGCAAAGCGCCCTCTTTGATCATTAAGGAAGCTCCTCCTGGCAAGCGCTCTTCGCCAGGCTGGAAGATCAATTTGATCGTTCCTCCAAATTCGGCTTTTAGGCTATTCAATATTTTAGCTGTCCCCAAAAGTGAGGAGGTATGTACATCATGGCCACAGGCATGCATCACTCCTGGGGTGTTGGAACCATATGAACGCCCCTCCACTTCTTGAATTGGTAAAGCATCCATATCTGCGCGCAACGCGATAACTTCATCTGAGGGTAGGTCACCTTTGATTAAAGCGACAATCCCCGTATCAGCTTTAGCCTCATAAGGAATTCCCAATTCATCCAATTGCTTTTTTACAAATGCCGAGGTATTGTATTCTTCGAAGGAAAGTTCAGGATTCTGATGAAGATGTCTACGGTTGGAAACCGTATCTTCAAAATATTGATGAGCTAAGGCCAGGACTTTTTCTTTCGTACTTGCCATAAGGTTGATTGATTTATTGATATACAAAAACGTTCTCTGAAAAAACAAAGACGTTGCTAAAATATTGACGTAACTCGCGCATGAAGGCATTTGCTTCAGAGCGACTTCTAAAATCACCTACCTTGACGCGATAATTGGGTTCATCATAGGTGATATAGGTATCAATATCTTTATACATACTTCGGAAACGTGTCTGCTCCGAAAATGCCTGATTCCGATTCGATCCAGCAAAGATCTGTACACGGAATCCCCTTACTTTGACCCGCGTCGCCGCTGAGCGGACAACGGGTTTAGCAGGAACTACTGTCGCTTTGCTTTCGACAGGATTGATCCCCATAGCTGCCCTGAAATTTTGAAGCTGTGTAATCAATGAATCTTTGGTTACAATTACTCCACCTTTTTCTTGTGCGTTTACCTGAACTAGCGCAAACAACACAAGTGCATGTATGAAAATCAATCCTCTCTTCAGCATAGTTTAACCTTTCTTATCGATTAGTTATTTGCGCCGTGGCAATTTTTATATTTTTTTCCTGAACCACAAGGACATTCGTCATTGCGTCCAACAGTATTCTCGTTACGAACAGGTTCTTTTGGACCTTCATTCACATCCTCCTCACTCACACCTGTAGGCGAAGCCAATTCAGCTTTCGTTTCAATCGTTTTTACTGGAGCCTGCTGTACTTGTCTCGCTTGCATAGAAGTCGGTTCTTGACCAGGGATCTCTCCTTTGAAAATAAAGCTAACGACATCCTTATTCATTGAAGCCAACATCGATTTAAACAAATCAAATGCCTCCATTTTATAAATGATAATCGGATCCTTTTGTTCATAAACAGCATTTTGAACCGATTGTTTCAAATCATCCATTTCACGCAGGTGCTCTTTCCAAGCCTCATCGATTAATGCCAATACGATTCCTTTTTCAAAAGATTTGAAAACTTCTTTACCGTTGCTTTCGATGGCTTTTTTCAAATTCGCCGAAACTTGAATGCCACGGATACCATCCGTAAATGGAATAACGACATTTTCGACGATCTGACCTCTTTCCGCATATACATTATTCAATACAGGAACTGTCAAAGCACCAACGGCCTCAATTTTATGGTGGTAAGCGTTAATTGCATGCTCAAAAAGACGATCAGTCAAGCCTTCAATTTTACCCTGTGCAAATTCTTCTGCTGTAATTTCTGGTGTGATCGCAAAAATACGGATTACTTCGATTTGGAAATCTTCGTAATTACCTTGCTCTTTTGCTTCAACGACAATTTCTTCTGCTACATCAAAAATCATGTTGTTCAAATCCACGTCTAAACGTTCTCCAAACAAAGCATTTTTACGTTTCGAATAAATTACGGTACGTTGGGAGTTCATTACATCATCGTATTCCAATAGACGTTTACGGATACCGAAGTTATTCTCCTCCACTTTACGCTGTGCGCGTTCGATGGATTTGGTCAACATACTATGTTGCATCACCTCGCCCTCTTCAACACCCATTTTCACCATGACGTTAGAGATTCTCTCTGAAGCGAATAAGCGCATCAAGTTATCTTCCAAAGAAACGAAGAATTGCGAAGAACCTGGATCTCCCTGACGACCGGCACGACCACGTAACTGACGGTCAACACGACGAGATTCGTGTCTTTCGGTACCGATAATGGCAAGACCACCAGCTTTTTTAACTTCTTCGGTCAATTTAATATCCGTACCACGACCAGCCATGTTCGTCGCAATGGTTACTTGTCCTGGGCGTCCAGCTTCAGCGACGATATCAGCTTCTTTTTGGTGTAACTTCGCATTTAATACGTTATGCTTGATCTTACGTAATTGAAGCATACGGCTCAATAACTCCGAAATTTCAACCGATGTGGTACCGACCAATACTGGCCGTCCCTGCTCTGTCAATCGTTGGATTTCTTCAGCTACAGCATTGTATTTTTCACGGGCCGTACGATAGATCAAATCTTGACGATCATCACGTTGGATTCCACGATTTGTCGGAATTTCTACCACATCCAATTTGTAAATTTCCCAAAGCTCACCGGCCTCTGTCGACGCTGTACCCGTCATACCCGAAAGTTTGTGGTACATGCGGAAGTAATTTTGCAATGTAATCGTTGCGTAAGTTTGTGTCGCATCTTCTACTTTCACATTCTCCTTTGCTTCGATCGCCTGGTGCAGACCATCTGAGTAACGACGGCCATCCATGATACGACCTGTTTGCTCATCGACAATTTTCACTTTACCTTCATCAACGATATATTCAACATCATTTTCAAACAAGGTATATGCTTTTAACAACTGGTTGATCGAGTGGATACGCTCTGCTTTAATCGAATAATCGCGCAACATATCTTCTTTCTGAGCTGCCTTTTCTTCCAAAGTCAACGAAGACTTTTCAATTTCGGCAATCTCAGTACCAACATCCGGTAAAATAAAGAATGAAGGATCTTCGCCTGTTGCTGTAATCAACTCGATACCTTTTTCTGTCAATTCTACTTGGTTGTTCTTTTCATCAATCACAAAATAAAGTTCTGCATCTACTTTAGGCATATTTTTATTTTGCTCTTGCATATAGTAGTTTTCTACTTTTTGTAAGATCGAACGATTAGCGCCTTCGCTTAAGAACTTGATTAATGCTTTATTTTTAGGCAAACCTCTGTACGCTCTTAATAATGCCAAACCGCCGCCTTCAACGTCAGAATCACCTGCCGCCAGCGCTTTTTTAGCATCATTCAAGACGGTATTGATGTACGCTTTCTGTACATGCACCAAACGCTCGATACGTGGTTTTAATTGGTAGAATTCGTGTTGATCGCCACGAGGAATCGGACCTGAGATAATCAATGGTGTACGGGCATCATCAATCAATACGGAGTCAACCTCATCGACCATGGCAAAGTGTAATTTTCCTTGCACCAATGCGTCCGGAGTCTGAACCATATTATCACGTAGATAATCGAAACCAAACTCGTTATTCGTACCATATACGATATCCGATTGATAAGCTTTACGACGTTGCGGGGAATTCGGCTGATGTTTATCAATACAGTCAACAGATAGCCCATGGAACTCAAATAACGGAGCATTCCACTCCGAGTCACGACGAGCAAGGTAATCATTCACCGTTACAATGTGTACGCCTTGACCAGAAAGAGCATTTAGATAGGTCGGTAATGTTCCTACCAACGTTTTACCCTCACCGGTTGCCATCTCGGCAATTTTACCACTGTGCAATACAATACCACCGATTAATTGGACATCATAGTGTACCATGTTCCAAGTGACCTCAGTACCTGCAGCCATCCATTTGTTTTTCCAAATCGCCTTATCACCATTGATGATAACGTTTGATTTGTAAACAGCCAATTCTCTGTCAAAATCGTTGGCAGTAACTTCTAATTCTTCGTTTTCTGTCAAACGTCTTGAAGTTTCTTTTACCACGGCAAATGCCTCCGGCAAAATATCCTTCAATACCTCTTCCAACTTCTTGTCACGGTCTTTGGACAATTTGTCCACTTGCTCGTAAATAGAAGTTTTCTTTGCCATATCGTCCTCGTCTTGATCCGCTTCTTTTTTAAGCGTGTCAATTTCTTGGTCAATATCGGCTAGGTAATTTTTAATTCTTTCTTTGAAATCAACGGTCTTGGCACGTAACTCGTCATTGGTTAGATTTGAAAGCTTCTCATATTCAGCTTTGATTTGGTCTACCACAGGCTGAATTCCCTTGATATCTCTCTCGGATTTACTTCCAAATAATTTACTTAAAAACTTTAACATAATTTTTTTTCTATCTCAACTTAAGATTTTGTACAATAATGACTCCAAAGTAAAATTGCAGACAATTTGACACTAATCGGGCAAATTTAGTTATTAGATATGATATCTAACAGCTTACATCCATTTTTTTTACGTTATTTTTATTGAAAATGTCAGTTCCTTACAGCCTGCAAGAATCCTCTACCTATTTATCCCCTTTTACGCCATCTTGACGTGAAGTTTTTCTGAGCAATATGAGCTTTAAACCGACAGTCAATTTATGATAAAAACAACTTACGGTCTGAATGCGGAATGAATCCCAGTTCCTGTGCCTTTTCAAACATCTTCGTAATTGCATCACGTCCTTCAAGCCCCAATGCTACTGAATATTTATTGACATAAAGTTCAATATGCTTGTACATCACCTCTTCACTCATTTCCTGTGCATGTGCACGAATGAATTCAAGCCCAGATTTCGGATTGGCAAATGCAAATTCTACACTTTCTTTCAAAATCGTATTCAACGTCTCCTTCACTTCTTGTGGCAGACTACGTTTTACGACAATTCCTCCAAGAGGAATCGGAAATTTTGTCGTCTTCTCCCAATACTCACCCAGATCCACCACCTTATGCAGTCCTTTTTCGGCATAGGTGAACCTATTTTCATGAATAATCAACCCTAAGTCGATGGATCCATCCAGTAAAGCTCCTTCAATATCCGAAAAAACAAGTTCTACTTTATTTTTTAATTCGGGGAATGCCAGGCTTAACAAAAAATTAGCCGTGGTATATTTCCCTGGATACCCTACTTTCAATTGATCAAACCCATCTAAACTTTCGGCCCGATCTAATTTTTGCTGCAGCAATTTTGCTAATTTCGGATCCTTCGTAATCAGCATAGGCCCTACACCAAATCCTAAAGCACTCCCTGCATCGAGCAACTCATAATCTTCAACAGCGTAGGCAAAGGCATGATAGCTCAGCTTGGTAATGTCAAGATCGCCTTGAAAAGCTTTCAGGTTCAAGGTCTCCACATCTTGATATTCCACCTCAAAATCCAGTCCTTTGGTATCTATCTTATGATGAATCAATGCATCAAAAATAAATGTATCGTTTGGACATGGAGAAAATCCTAATGTTAATTTCATGTTGTACAAAATTTTTCCCGTCGGTCAGATGGGGTTTATGAATTTTAATCAAACTGTAATTCTATGCGTGATCAGGTATAGTATCATAGCCAAAAAAGTACTTGCAATAATTCCTTTTCCCAGGTGATCTTTCCCCGATCGATACGCAAAACGTAAAAGCACTAAATTAACCAATACAGCTATAGTGTAGATGGCCATAGGCTTCTCGGGTAAAAAATGAAGTTCAAGATCCGTAAAACGTACTAAAATATAAGCCAATACTGGAGATACAGTACCGATACCCAATCCGATCCAGCTATTATTTTTCACGTTTATCGCCTCCCCTTGTATTTCCCAAATGATCAAAGCTCCATGAATTCAATTCTGGAATGGCGTGATGTGCCGTCATATCGAACTGTGTCGGAACGACAGATACATAACCATTGGCCAATGCAAAACTATCGGTATCTTCTCCTCTGTCCTGCAAGACAAATTTACCCGTTGTCCAATAATAATCACGATTGTGTGGATCAATACGTTCATCAAATTCTTCTACCCAATGTCCTCCTGCCTGTCGGCAAATTTTAATACCTTTAAAACCTGCTGTTTGGGGAAAATTAACATTCAGCAATGTATTTTTAGGGAGACCGTTAGCCAGCACCTGCTCGGCAATAGAAATCACGTAGGGTCTGCAATAGCTAAAATCCGCATCGTGAGAAAAATTATCAAGCGAAAACCCCACAGAAGGAATCCCTTCAATGGCCCCCTCTACCGCAGCAGACATCGTACCGGAATATAAAACATTGATTGAATTGTTGAGCCCATGATTGATCCCCGATACACATATATCAGGCTTTTGCCCTTTAAAAACTTTATTTACAGCAAGTTTTACACAATCTACTGGCGTTCCTGAACACTGGTACATTTCAACCCCTTCATATAAATTGATTTTATCCAAACGTAGTGGCCTACCAAGTGTAATGGCATGCCCCATTCCAGATTGTGCCGAATCAGGAGCAACGACAACTACATTTCCGATTTTCTGCATCTCTTCCAACAGCACCTTAATACCTGGCGCTGTAATACCGTCATCGTTAACAACTAAAATATTGGGTTTCATATGTAAATAATTTGCTTTTTAGATGGTCATAAGGGACCCCCAGTCCTCTCGGTCCGTGTTTATGCGTTTAGAATATGGGAATTTCTTCTTTACCATACACGAAGTTAGTAAATCTGAAACCGAGATGTAAATAATATTGACACAACAGGTAATTATTATCTGCAAAGGCCGCACATTAGGACGCCAAACAGTAAAAGCAACTGTGGAAAACAGCGGTTCAAACGAACACATGGAAGTCGGAAAAGAGCGATGAGATTTGGGCGCATCAAATGAGGATCAGATGGTGACCAAATTCGATGTTTTGACAGTGCTTGTTCAGTGCTCGTTCAGTGCTTGTTCAGTGATCATTCAGTGAACACTGAAG
The DNA here is from genome assembly GCF_002440385.1 of Sphingobacterium sp. UBA6317. Lineage (NCBI taxonomy): Bacteria > Pseudomonadati > Bacteroidota > Sphingobacteriia > Sphingobacteriales > Sphingobacteriaceae > Sphingobacterium > Sphingobacterium sp. UBA6317. Next base: position 51,392 of record NZ_DJTD01000069.1, read on the forward strand.
GAATACTGACTGATTACTGTTTAAAAATTGGTTAAAAACTGTTATTAAGTAGAATTTGGTCGAAGTATATTGCAGTCATAATAGCCATGTCGATTATCTTAAAGTTGCTACCGCTTTCGGAAAACCAACCGATCACTACGACATCGTTTGCGTAAGATTGTATCGCAATTGACAAATATTAGCCCTAAATTTAGCATTCAAACAAAAATAATAATTCAGTTATGAGCATTAATTTTGAATCCCGCTATGCAATAGGGCCAAAGGAATACAAAACTTTAGATACACAAGGATTAAGGGAGAATTTTCTAATTGAAACAGTTTTTGAAGCAGACAAAATTAATTTTGTCTATACCCACTACGATCGCTATATGGCCGGTGGAGCAATGCCTGTAAGCTCAAAAATCAAATTAGACACCATTCCCGCATTATTAAAAGAACCTTACTTCCTTTCTAGAAGAGAGTTGGGTATTATCAATGTCGGTGGGAACGGTCAAGTCGAAGTTGACGGCATTATTTATGATCTCAATACCAAAGAAGCCCTTTATATCGGTCAAGGTGCTCAGGAAGTTTATTTTTCAAGCCAGGATGCTGCAAAACCAGCAAAATTCTATTTAAACTCTACACCTGCACATTGCAGCTATCCAACTAAAAAGGTAACGAAAGAAGATGCGAATAAACTAGAATTGGGTTCATTGGAAACTGCCAACCACCGTACGATCAACCAGATGTTATTGAACAAAGTGGTACAAACCTGCCAATTACAGATGGGCATGACTGAGTTAAAACCCGGATCTGTATGGAATACAATGCCATCCCACACCCACGATCGTCGTATGGAAGTCTATTTCTACTTTGAATTACCTGAAGGTCAGGCTGTATCACATTTTATGGGACCTATCGATGAAACCCGCCATATTTGGATACACAACGATCAGGCTGTAATTTCACCGCCATGGTCAATTCACTCAGGAGCTGGAACGTCCAATTATACATTTATATGGGGAATGGCAGGTGAAAATTTAGATTATGATGATATGGACAAATGTGCCATCACAGAATTGAAGTAATATGAAAAAAACACTCGTATTGAGTTTAGCGCTAGGGCTTTCAACGGTTGCTTTTGCGCAGAACAACAAAACCATTACTGTAAACAACTCTTCCGCTAGCGCAAGAACAGAGTTGATCAGTATCCCTTATACCACATTTGAAAAACACTTCGCATTAAAAAACAGTGTATTTACTATTGTGGACAAGGATAAAAAGGAACTGGCCTATCAGCTTGAAAAACTAGGAAAACCGACGGCACAAAATATTTTGATTCAAATAACCGTTGCTCCTAGAAGCTCAACAACCTTTGGGGTTAATGGAAATAAACCCGCAACTGTCACTCCAAAGACTTATGCGAGATACGTCCCTGAACGAAAAGATGACTTTGCATGGGAAAACGATATTGCAGCGTTTAGAGCCTATGGAAAAGCTTTAGAAGGCAGCTCTGAGGATGCACAAGGTTTTGATTTCTGGGCAAAACGTAGCAATGATCTTATTGTTGACGAATGGTATAAAACTGGGGACTATCATGCCGATCATGGCAAAGGATTAGATTATTATTCCGTCGGACAAACCTTAGGTGTCGGCGATGCAACGCCATTCATTGACGAACAGGTCGTTTACCATAAGCATTATCGTCAATACGAGGTCTTGGACAATGGTCCGCTACGATCCACATTCAAACTTATTTATGAACCGGAAAATGTAAAGGGTCAACAGCTACAAGTCGAAAAAACAGTTTCTTTAGACGCTGGGAGTCAATTGAACAAGATAAGCTATTCCATCAAAAACACAACCGCTGCCGCTACGCCAATTGTTGTGGGGATCGCTAAAAGAAAAGAGGAAAAACCTCAAATTCTAAATGATGTAAAGAATGGCATTTTAGCCTATTGGGAGCCTGCAGAAGGAGATAAAATTACAGGAACAGCCGTTATTTTACCAAAAGTAAAGTATGTGTTCAAAGATAGCCCAAAACAATTTTTACTGGCAACCACCGTCAAAAATGATAAACCCTTAGTTTATTTTGCGGGTGCTGCGTTCAATAAAGCTGGCAAAATAGGGAATTTTGAGCAATGGCAGTCTTATGTAAAAACATTCAAAAACAATTTAGATCAACCATTAACAATAAAATATTCTAAATAATGTCCATACTGCAATCTTTTGACTTAAGTGGGAAAGTAGCCTTGGTAACAGGCTGCAAAAGGGGAATTGGCAAGGCAATTGCCGAAGCATTGGCTGAAGCTGGGGCAGATATTATAGGCGTTTCGGCGTCATTGGAAATTGAAGGCTCCGCAGTAGAAAAATCCGTAAAAGCATTAGGCAGAAATTTCTATGCCTACCAGTGTGATTTCGCCAAACGGACAGCGCTTTACGCGTTTATTGAAAAGGTAAAATCAGCGCATCCTGCGATTGATATCCTTTTTAATAATGCCGGAAATATACTTCGAAAACCTGCCGCTGAGCATCCTGATGAATACTGGGATGAAATCATCGAAATCAATCAAAATGCACAGTTTATATTGACGCGCGAGATTGGAAAGGACATGATTTCACGTGGAACTGGAAAAATCGTATTTACAGCCTCTTTATTAACTTTCCAAGGTGGCATCAATGTTCCAGGATATGCCGCTTCAAAAGGTGCCGTAGGATCCATGGTAAAGGCTTTTGCAAATGAGTGGGCTTCCAAAGGTGTCAACGTAAACGGGTTTGCTCCGGGGTATATCGCCACGGATAATACCGAGGCTCTGAGAGACGATCCCGAACGCTCAAAGTCCATTTTGGACCGTATACCTGCAGGACGTTGGGGAACTCCAGAAGATTTTAAGGGGCCAGCTGTATTCCTCGCTTCAAAAGCTTCCGATTATGTTCATGGAACCATCCTAACAGTCGATGGTGGCTGGATGGGAAGATAAAAGTCAATCTTTACGATGAGTTTGTTTTAAAAGTCTTTATTCTCAGGAGTAAAGGCTTTTTTTACAATTCTAAATCCCAGATTACTAAAAGATGCATTGGGACTAACTGAACCTATATATACGGTATTAAAAGCGGCACAGCTATTTTTACTACACCACCAGGACCCTCCACGGGCATGTGCAATAGAGCGGTCGCCATCTCTTTCGAGCTTTCCGGTGCAAAATTCAAATACATTACCAAAGATATCATAAAGTCCCCATGGATTGGGTTTGAATTTTCCGACCGGAGAAGTATAGAGATAACCATCGGAATAATCAGCTTTCAAATGATCTCTACCATGCCATACATTTGCATAATCGCCCATATTCTCTTTACTGAAACCTTCAAAATAATAGTCTTCGCTTCCGGCTCTAGCTGCCACCTCCCACTCATCAAAAGATGGCAATCTACAATTTGCCCATGTACAATAGGCCAGCACATCTTTATAAGAGATACAGGTAACTGGGTGATCCATCTTGGCCGCAATTCCGCCACGAATTACACCATTCGGAAAGCGCCAATAGGCCGTACTATCCTGCAACCAGCGAAACTCCGCCAGGCCAGGCTCAAAGACCATGGCATTATGGTAGCGTTCTGCTAATGTCTTGTAACCCGTTGCCTGAACGAATTTTTCAAATTCGGCATTCGTCAGCTCAAATTTCGAGATCCAGAACGATTCGATATGCACTGTTCTTTTGGGATTATCTAAGCTTGCTGTATCGCCCAAATGATAGTCTCCAGCTGGAATTTGGATATAGTTTCCAGCTTGGGCTTCACATTGGAGATGTAAAACAATCAATCCTATCAAATAGAATAATTTCCTCATTCTCCTTGCCGTTTGTTATAATACAAATTTGACGTTTCGAATACTAAAAATCCAACTGCACTACTTGCTTTTTTTCTCATCGTAATATTTAAGCGCCCGACTAAAGATCAGCGCCTCATTTTCTTTGTTGTAATTTAGATACGAATAATAATTACTGTCCTCTCCATACAACTTTTTAAATGAACTGGATTTTATAAATTCACTGTATTCACCACGTTTCATCAGTAATAACAGCAACGTCAATGCATCTTTATCCTTTGGTGTTTTCTTGGCATAATCAACAATAAAAGGGATCATCTGCCAGCCATTAATCTCCACTATGGCATGCTTATAATTTACCCCCATCCGTTTGCTCCGGACAACAGATTCCTGAATAAGCTTCATCACCGAATCCCTATTTTCCTGCAAAAAATCAGTCTGTCTTTGCGACCAAGAGGATTCATTAAAGCCGTCCAATAATGTAGCAAATATTTTTTTGTCGATCTGTGTCTGGTACTCGGGTATAGCACAATTTTGCGCATATTGCTCGGCATGAATCATGGTATAGGTGAACTTTTCACGCAGCGTTAGCTTTTTAAAATCAACGGCTGAAATCGCATTTATTCCCGCATCTGTTGTTTCCTTATCTTCTTCGGGGATTATTGTTGAAATTAATGCTTTTACTTTGTCCAAACCGTAAGGCGGTATGGTCATTTTGCTCCGCAGCTCAATAGCAGCAGGATCTATAAAAAGACTATTGTCATCCGCACTATCCGTCTGTGCCAAACCGGTCCCCCAATACACGAAACACATAAACAATAAAACGATTTTTCTCATAGCATACGAATTAATATATTTTTCTCTATCATAAACCTCCCCAAAAAGCCCAGAATTAAACTTGAGACTCATACCGCTAACTAAACAAGCCTGATAGGTAAAAAAACAGGTTCTCACGAATGATTGCTTTTATTTCCAGGCTATTTTAATTATTCATTAAAGATCGTCTTATCTGAGCTTAAAAGTGAAATATTATTCCTGCAAAAATTATTCCTTAATATTTTCTTGAGATAGCTACAAACAAAAATCCCCGGATTTAATAAAACCCGGGGATATCATGCTTCATTTACTTCCATTTATATCAAGAATATAAACCTTTCTTATCAATAAATTCAATCACCTTTTTAGGTGTAAAGAATTGAATATTCTTGTTTTCCTTGATTGCATTTCGCAAAAAGGTAGAGGATAATTCCATTAGTGGGGTGTCGGTCATCGTGATAGCGGGATGATCTTTAAATTTTTCATTATCGAACCCTGGTCTAGGATAAACATAAATCTGGTAATCACGCAAGATAATATCCGCATTCTTCCACTTTTCCAGCGATTCCAAATTGTCTTGTCCCATAAGTAGCACAAATTCCCGGTTTGGATATTTCTCGCTAAGATGCGTTAAGGTATCGATGGTATACGATGGTATTGGCAAATGGAATTCAATGTCACTTACTTTCAAATGATCACAGTCTTCCAAAGCCAGATTTAGCATTTCCAAACGGTCATAAGGGTCTGCTAAGGTGGACTTCTTTTTAAATGGATTCTGTGGAGAGACCACAAACCAAACTTCGTCAAGTCCAGTAAAATTGGCCATATAGTTAGCTATAATCAAATGCCCTATATGCACCGGATTAAAAGAACCAAAAAACAAACCAATCTTTCGCATGAACTTATTTATTGATAAATCCCATGACAATTTCTTCCGCATCGGCACATGCTGTAGCTAAATCAAAATTGTTCAATATGACATCAAATTTATTGGCATAGGTAAGTTCCAATTCTGCTTTCGCAAAACGCTCTTTCAGCTTTTCTTCCGAATCCGTTCCACGTCCTGTCAAACGCTCCTTAAGCACCTCCAATGATGGCGGTTGTACGAAAATAGAAATTGCCTGTTCTGGGAATTTTGATTTCAAACGTAATCCACCGACAACGTCGATATCAAAAATAACATGTTTACCTTCTTTCCAAATACGCTCAATTTCTGAACGCAAAGTACCATAGAAAGTCCCTGAATATACTTCCTCAAATTCGATAAACTCCTGTTTTGCTACCTTATGCAAAAATTCTTCTTTCGACATAAAATAGTAGTCCTTTCCATTTACCTCCTGCCCTCTTGGATCACGTGTACTTGCTGAAATGGAAAATTCAATCTTATCACCGTGTTTACTTAAAAGATCTCTTACTATTGTCGTTTTTCCAGCTCCCGATGGTGCCGAGAATATAATTAATTTACCGCTCATTCTTATAATACGTTGAGCAATTGCTCTTTTATTTTTTCCAATTCTTCTTTCATTCTGACCACGATCTGTTGAATGCCGGCATGGTTAGCTTTGGAACCTAAGGTATTGATCTCCCGCCCCATTTCTTGTGAAATAAATCCCAATTTTTTCCCGTTTGAATCCGCAGAATCAAATGCCTTTAAAAAGTAATTGCAATGGGCGCGCAATCGGACTTTTTCTTCGGTCACATCCAATTTGTCAATGTAGTAAACCAACTCCTGTTCAAATCGGTTCTGATCCACATTATCTTTACCCACCGTATCATTTAAAAATTGTTCAATACGCTGTCTGATCAAAGGAATACGTTCTACTTCTAAGGCCTCTACTTCTCCAAGGTAAGTTAAAATAAGCTCCGCGCGCTTCTTTAAATCTCCAGCAAGCACATTACCCTCGTCTTCACGAAATGTAGTAAAACGTTTGACCGCATCATAGAAAGCATCCATCAATACTTTGGATTCTTCGTCATCAACGGAATCATCATTATTGGTAATTACCTCAGGCATATTTAACGCCAGTTCAAACAGATTGACATTGGTATCGTTAAGTTCCAAAGCGATCTGCTGCAATTGACTGTAATATTTTTTGAGTAAATCAGCATTAATAGAAGATGCCTTCGCCGTTTGATCCGTGTATTCAACAGTTACATTCATGTTCACTTTACCACGCTCAATAAGTTTACTGCTCTCAGTGCGCAGGGTCAATTCTTTGTCCGAAACAACTTTGGGCAAGCGAAGATTTAATTCAAGGAATTTTGAATTTAAGGACTTTATTTCGACACTATATTTAACTTTACCGTTATCAGCGGAAGCCGTGCCATATCCTGTCATGGATTTTATCATATGCAAAGGTATGACTTTTCAGTAAAAATTGAATACCCTGCGTCGATTAATTGCTGATACTCCCCAAATTACCTTTCATTTATCTACCAGTCGTGCTTGGCTATGATAACAACTAAATAACTTTCATAAGGTTTGGCACCTTTACACTCGACGTAACCAATTCCGACATCGTATAGCGAAGCATTCCACTGATCCATGCCCAGTAAATGTGTGCGATGACGATAACCCGGAGCTTCCTTTCCAATAATTAGAGCCTTAATGCCAGCGGTAGCACTAGATCGGTTGGCCGCAATAGACTCAAAATTGTTTGCATTTCGTTTGGACAGCCATGTTGGGTTAAGTTGATATCCGGCTTCGTCAATGAAATAATTTGGTCCATACCCCTCAGGTGAAACATGGTCAAAATAGGAGCGCTTGGCCATATCTTTTGCCCGATAAACTGCAACCTCCGCCAACTCCTTATTCCAATTGAGTTTGGTCCGTTTAATCTTCTGCAAGTTGAAGAGCTTCAGCTCTTTCTTATACCGTTCTGGATTCGTACGGATTTTGTTCAGTAATTCATAGGCCTCGGTCGCCTGATGATGATCGACAACGATACGTTGGGCAAAAATAGACTGTGTAAAAAGCAGGGTAAATGCTAAAACCAAATAGTTCATACGTAAAATAATATCTTCTTGAGTGAGCTGACGAGATATCCAAACTATCGTCTCCCCTTCGCTTTTATAGAGTCTAACCTCTTGTTTATAGGCAATGTTTGTACTTTTTGATAGGGATATTTCGTACCAATCCTTTAACCTTAAAAGACTGCATTTAGTATGTAACGTTTAATCTTTTTTTGTTTTTGTCTGCGAAAAAAACTGTATAAGCATGGGTATTAAGCTAATAAAGATAACCGCCAAAATAACAAGGGAAAAATTATGCTTAAAAAATGGTATTTGTCCAAAATAATAGCCAGCCAAAATAAATAACGAAACCCATAATATGCCCCCAAGTATATTATATTTTCCGAAGGTTGTATAGGGCATACCGCCAATGCCTGCCACAAATGGTGCAAAAGTCCTGATAATCGGTACGAATCGGGCATATACAATAGTCCTTGTTCCATGCTTAGCATAGAAATCTTGTGTTTTTTGCAGATAAGCCGGTTTAAATAACCTTGATCCAGGCTTAAAAACCCGAACTCCAAAATATTTGCCAATTTCATAATTCACAAAATCACCGAAGATAGCGGCAAAAATAAGAATGACTATAAATAATGGTAAGGAAAGCTGACAATCCGGACGGGCAATGATTGCACCCAAGGCAAATAAAACGGAGTCACCAGGGAGGAATGGGGTAACAACAAATCCTGTCTCCGCAAAAATGATTAAAAACAAAATCAGATAAGTCCAATTTTCATAACTATTGATCAGTTGCAATAGATGCTGATCGATATGCAGGATAAAATCAATAAGCTGTGAAATGAATTCCATTTTTTTGATCTATAAAAAAAGGGAATCTTATTGGATTCCCTTTTTAGTTTTTATCTTTTCTTTTACAAGCTCGAAGATTATTGGCAATATGGATATAAAAATAATAATCAATACGACCTTCGAGAAGTTATCTCTTATAATAGGGATATTTCCTAAAAAGTATCCTGCTAGGGTTATACCTCCCACCCACAAGACGGCACCTACGACATTATAGGTAATGAAAGTACCATAATTCATCCTTCCAATACCACCAACAAAAGGCGCCAAGGTCCGTACGATTGGTACAAAGCGAGCGATAACAATTGTTTTACTGCCATATTTCTCATAAAAAGAATGTGTTTTGGCAATTTGCTCGTCTTTGACAACCTGTTTACCAAAGAGCTTAAATCTTGTAAGGCGCATACCAAAATGTTTACCGATAGCATAATTTAAGGAATCTCCAGAAACTGCGGCGATCAATAAAATGAGAATCATCAACCATACGTTAAGATCATTCGGTTGTGCGGCAAGCATACCTGCAGCAAACAACAACGAATCTCCTGGTAAAAAAGGCATTACAACCACTCCAGTTTCTACAAAAATGATGAGAAACAGAATAAGGTATGTCCAAGTCTGATAATCATTGACTATTTCAACCAAATGTTTATCGATATGGAGAATAAAGTCAATAAGATGCGTAACTATTTCCAAAGCGAAAAGACGATTAAGCGTTGTTTAACATAACCGGCATCACCAACATCAAAATATCTTCATGATCTTCAGATAGAGCCGGAATCAATAAACCAGCACGATTTGGTGTACTCATCTCCAAAACAACTTCTTCACTTTCCAAGTTATTTAACATCTCGACCAAGAATTTAGCGTTGAAACCAATTTCCATATCATCGCCTTCAAATTGACAGGATAAACGTTCATGCGCTTCATTCGAGAAATCAAGATCTTCTGCAGAGATATGCAATTCACTACCCGAGATCTTTAGGCGAACCTGATGTGTGGTTTTATTAGCGAAAATCACCACCCGTCTCAATGTATTTAAAAACAATAGTCTATCGACAGTCAACTTATTTGGATTGACTTGAGGAATTACAGCAGCATAATCTGGGTAACGCTCATCAATCAACCGACAGATCAAATTGATATTACCAAAGCTAAAGAATGCATTGGTTTGATTATATTCAATAGATACTGTAATATCATCGGATGGCAATGAAGATTTAAGTAAAGAAAGTGCTTTTTTCGGTAAAATAAGGGATGCGGGTTTCTCCGCTCCGATATCCGTTCTTGAATAACGCACTAACTTGTGCGCATCAGTAGAGACAAAAGTCACATTCTTTTCAGCTAATTGGACCAAAACACCAGACATAGCAGGCCTCAACTCATCATTACTGACGGCAAAGATCGTCTTACTGATTGCTTCAGACAGAATAGGCGCTGGCATCTGAATGACTGAACCATTATCTATTGAAGGAATTTTAGGAAAATCGTCAGCATTCTCTCCACTCAATTTATATTTCCCATCACCGGCACTGATCTCAATAGCCAAGGTATTCATGTCTACTGAAAATGCTACTGGTTGATCTGGCAAAGTTTTTAATGTCTCGATCAAAATCTTCGACGGCATGGCTACTCTTCCCTCTTCCTTTGCTTCGATCTGTAAAGAAGTAACCATACTTGTTTGCAGATCCGTAGCAGAAATAGTCAAGTTATTGTCTTTTATTTCAAAAAGAAAGTTTTCCAAGATTGGCAAAACAGTACTTGTACTGGATGCACCATTGATAGCTTGTAACTGCTTTAATAAAATTGATGTTGATACAATGAATCTCATTTCCTGAATACTAATTATTATGTGCAATAATACACAAATTAATCAATATTTTTCAGTTTTATGGGCGCCTTTCTTTCCACATCAGGCGATTTCAATCGTTCAAATAAGCAATTGTATTTCAATTAATAAGCACAGCGCCAAAAGTATAGAAAGCAAATTGGGCCCAATAAATCACAATATTTATTACATTTGTATAATAGCAGTATTGTATGCAGTTTAAAGAGATCATTGGGCACAAAGACATCAAGGAACATTTAGTTCGCACAGTTCAAGAAAACCGTGTGAGTCACGCGCAATTATTTCTTGGTCCTGAGGGTTCAGGCAGCCTTGCTCTTGCTTATGCTTATGCGCAGTTTTTGAATTGCGAAAACCGGCAATTGACAGACAGTTGTGGCGAATGTCCATCGTGTCGAAAATATAGCAAACTGATCCACCCTGATCTTCACATGTCGTATCCTTTTATAGCCAAGCATAAGGAAGATACAGCAACAGATTATGCGGACAGCTGGCGAAAATCTTTTCTATCCAATCCCTACATGGGACTGGAATATTGGCGCAATCAGTTGGATGCGGACAATAAACAGGTGAATATCAATATTGCAGAGGCGCATGGTATCATCAAAAAATTAAGCCTAAAGTCCTTTGAAGCGGAATATAAAGTTTTAATTATGTGGTTGCCCGAATACTTGGACACACAAGGCAATGCGCTGTTAAAGTTAATCGAAGAACCACCCGAAAAAACGCTCTTTATTCTAGTTGCAGAAAATCAGGACAAAATATTAAATACGATCATATCACGTACGCAATTGGTCAAAATAAAGAAGTTGGATCACATGGAGGTCGCACAACATCTCAAGAGCGTATATCATCTTTCGGATCAGGAATCAGCTGAAATTGCGTTTATAGCGGATGGAAACCTGCAAGAAGCCATGAATCAAATTCAATCGCAAACAAATAATCATTTTGGCATTTTAGTCAATTGGTTGCGTTTCATTGTTTCAGATGCTGGAACCAATATGATCTCGTTAGTGGAAGAAGAACTCTCAAAAATGGGGCGAGAAAACCAAAAAAGCTTTCTTTTTTATGCAATTAATATGATGCGTCAAATTATATTAATCAAAGAAGGGCTTTCCAGTTTAGTGTTCTTACCGGCCAAAGAATTGGATTTTGTTCAGAAATTTGCAGTACACTATACCGTTGAACAAATTGAAGCAACAATAAATCTATTTGAGGAAACACATTATTTTGTAGAAAGAAATGCAAATCCCAAAATATTATTTTTAGATTTATCTTTGCAGTTAACATTAATATACAAGTACAAAACGTTTCCGAAAGGAACTCAATATATATAAATAGAAAACTATGGGATGTGGCAGTTGCTCATCCGGCGGAGGTTGCGGTACTACCACGACAAATGGTACACCAGCAGGATGTCAGAACAATGGCTCTTGCATGACTAGCGGATGTAATAAATTAGATGTATATGACTGGCTTTCCGATATGGATATGCCTTCAAACTATAAACCATTTAATATCGTCGAAGTACGATTCAAGGGATCACGAAAAGATTTCTTTATTAATGTAGACAATACCTACCTAGAAATGGGGGAAATGGTGGTCGTAGAACCTTCTACCGGTGGCTATGATGTCGGACATGTCTCCTTAACAGGTGAATTGGTCAGACTACAATTAAAAAAGAACAATGTTACCCCAGAAATGGTAACTAAAAAAATCTATCGGAAGCCCAATGAAATGGATGTAGAGAAGTATAACGCAGCAAAAGATCTCGAATGGGAAACGATGCACAAAGCCCGTAAACTGGCTTTGGACCTGGGTTTGTCCATGAAGATTTCTGATGTTGACTACCAGGGTGATAAAACCAAGGCTACCTTCTACTACACAGCTGAGGGCCGCGTGGATTTCCGTGAGCTTATCAAAAAAATGGCCGAATCTTTCAGGATACGCATAGAAATGCGCCAGATAGGTATGCGACAAGAAGCTAGCCGCCTCGGTGGCATCGGCTCCTGTGGTCGCGAACTTTGCTGTTCAACCTGGTTAACGGATTTCAAAACGGTTTCTACATCGGCAGCACGTTATCAAAATCTTTCGTTGAATACGTTAAAATTAGCGGGCCAATGCGGAAAATTAAAATGCTGTCTCAATTATGAATTGGATAGCTACATGGATGCTTTAAAAGACATCCCAAATAATATCGACCGCATCGAAACACAAAAAGGAGTTGCTTATCTTCAAAAGACCGATATCTTCAAGAAAATGATGTGGTTCTCTTTTCCTGGAGCTGAAAATTGGATTGCCATCCCCGTTCAACAAGTCAAAGAGCTTGTCGAAATGAATAAGCAGGGAATCAAACCGGAAGCTATTTCGAGTGCAGTAGATAACGATGAAGTCAGAGAAGAGAAAAATATCAACTACGATTATGAAAATGTGGTCGGCCAAGATAGCTTAACGCGACTTGATGATCGGAATAAAAGAAAGAAAAAAAGAAAATCAAAAAGCAACACAGTCAAACCGGAAAATAAGGCTGGACAAAAGACTGAAAAGTCGGACCCAAATCCACCCAAACAAGGGGGAAAACCTCAGGTAGCGAACGATTCTACAGCACCTACGGTGAATAAAGACAATAAAGAAGGTGGGAATAGACCAAAGAAACGTTTTAACCGCCATCGGAATAAAAACAAAGGTAATAACAACAATGCTGCTCCAAAAGCAGAATAAAAAAAAATATGCCTAATTTTAACCCATTAGGCATATTCTTTTTATAAATAAACATGAGACTCAAACGCACACCATTTCTTATTGGTATATTATGTATTTGCATAGGGGGTTCTTGTGAACAGACTTCCATTATAAATGATAACAAACCCATTGATAATAAAGCTTGGTTGAATACATCACCGCCTAGCTTTCAATTTCATATTAGTGATAAAACCAAACGATATGATGTATTAATGGATGTCCGTCATACACCGGAATATGCCTTTTCGAACCTTTTTATCCTGATCTACCAACGTGGTCCAGATAAGAAGCAATCTATTTTCCGCAAAGAAATAAAAATGGCTCGATCCGATGGAAAATGGCTCGGAAAATCCTCAGGGAGCTTATATAATAACCAATCCATAATCCATAAAGATTACCTATTTCCGGATACAGGTATGTATACTATTTCCATCATGCAGAATATGAAAGAAAATCCGTTGAAAGAAATCACCGACGTCGGACTAACGGTTATTCCAAAATGATTGCTTTTTTACGTTATCTATTATTCCCCTTTTCGATCCTATACGGCTTAATCGTATGGCTAAGAAATAGACTATACGATTTCAAGCTGCTCAGCTCAAAGTCATTTGAAATTCCCACGATTGTAATCGGTAACCTTTCTGTCGGAGGTACAGGAAAAAGCCCAATGACTGAATTTGTTGTTTCGAGCCTCAAAGATCAGTATAAAACAGCAATACTTAGTCGAGGCTATGGGCGGGTGACTAGCGGATTTCATTTGGTAAAGACCGATTCGCTAGCAAACAATGTTGGCGATGAACCCTTACAATTCAAAAATAAATTTCCATCGGTTACCGTTGCGGTTTGTGAAGACCGCTGTACGGGAATAGAAAAACTTCAATCAGATCATCAACTGATTATTCTGGATGATGCCTATCAGCATCGAAAATTATCGCCGCTTTTTAATATTCTATTGTTTGATTTTTTATCATTTGGTAGTCCCATGTTTGTTTTTCCTACAGGAAACTTTAGGGACTTACTGATTGAAGCCAAACGGGCGCAGATTATAACAATTACCAAATGTCCAATAGATCTCTCGAACCCTGATAAAAAGCGTATAGAACATAAAATCAGACGCTATAATAAGAACGCATTAATTACTTTTAGCCATATAAATTACTTTCAAGCCATTGACAGCGTCGGAAATACGATCGATTTCAACGACAGCGATGTTATTTTGGTTACAGGCATTGCCAAACCGCAACCGCTCGTGGATTATATCAAAAAGAAGGCAAATTTGGTCAAACACCTATCTTTTGGGGATCATCATACTTTTAGTGAATCAGATATTGAACAAATTACAAAATCCTACCGAAGCCTAGCTAGTAGTAACAAAATGCTGTTGACTACCGAAAAAGACTTTCAGCGGTTAAAACCATTTCAACAACAATTGGCGGCTATTGATTTGGCCTATCTTCCAATAGGCCTACAATTTCATGATCCTATCCATAAAGAACTATTCCTTAAAACAATCCATAATGCAGTAGCTCAAAGTGTTAATCAACCTTAAATTTTGTTAAGATAAATTGCTATACTAGACTTTTTCCTCAAATTTATATTCAATAGGTAAACGAAACTACTTAAAAGTCTTTTCTGTCCATAGGGATGGACAATAAACAAATAGAGTGCACAATTACAATGATTGGCATTCATGATATAAACTATACAAAGATGAAAAAGAAAATTTTAATGGCAGTAGCCTGTTTATTATTAAGCGCTACAGGAGTTTTTGCGCAACAACGTCAACAACGCAGTCCTGAGGAACAAGCTAAAATGCGTGTAGAGCATCTTGACAAATTACTTAGCCTCAATCAAACACAAAAGGATTCGATCTATAACCTTACATTGACCCAAGCGCAACAACGGGCTGCTCTTCGAAACGATGGCGGAGATCGCAAGGCAAATATGGAAAAATTCAAACAGCTTCAGGAAATACAAACAGCTAAGATCAAATCTTGGCTTAGTCCCGAACAAGGTAAGTTATTTGACGAACAACAAGAAAAAATGAAGGAAAGAATGTCTAAACGTTCCGATAATTAATGATTAAAATTCTTTTAAAGAAAGGCTCTTGTTTTATGTACAGGGGCCTTTTTTATTGCTTGTATCTATTTTGTGTATACCATTATTTACCCATACAAGTCTTAGTCAATGCAGTATATTTTAATCATCACGAGGTGATCGCGCCGAACAAGATATCCGGCAATCGGATAAATCATCGTTACCTTGTTTTGTTTATCCTAAAACAAAACCAACGTATTGTTTTACAATCTATTAACACATTATCCTGTGTTAAAAATTTGTTAAAGTAACAACTTTAATACAATATAAATACCAATTCAAAGTTTTATAGTAAAACAGTTTAATTGTAACTTTTTAAATACAATAGATATGAAAAAGCTAATTTTAACAGGAATCGGATTCTTTTTGGCCCTCAGCCTAACATTTGCCCAACAGGGTACTCCGGAGGAAACTGCGGCAAAAGCAACAACTGAACTTGTTCAGAAACTGAATCTGAATGATGAGCAAAAGACTGCAGTATCAACTATATTATTGGATCAGGCAAAAACCGAGCAAACGATAACAAAAGACAGTAGCACCTCTGCTGAAGTAAAAAATGAAGCACTAAATAAGCTTCAAAGCGAGGTAGACACCAAAGTCAGCCAGCTGCTAACCGAGGATCAAAAAGCACTTTACCAAAAAATAATTGCTGAGAGACCGGCGAAATCAGCCCCTGGGACAAAACAACCAGTAACAACTGACCCCACGCGTTAATAGTGAAAAAAATAGAGAATAAACATTGAATAATTTCATCTAAAATTAAACATCATGAAAAAGCTATTTTTAACAGGTATAGGTTTCTTTCTAGCAATGAGCCTAACATTTGCACAACAAACAACCCCAGAAGAGAATGCAACCAAAGTGGTGACCGAATTAGTGACAAAGCTAACATTAAACGAAGAGCAAAAAACAGCTGTGTCAACCATCGTATTAAACCAAGAAAAGGCTATTGCAGCCGTTATCCAGGACGCGACAGCTACAGCTGATGCCAAAAAGGAAAGCATAACCAAAATTCAAGGTGAATCCGATACTAAAATAGCACAACTGCTCACCGATGAACAAAAGACAGCTTATCAGAAATATGTCACAGAGAGACCCCCAGTAAGTATTCCTGCGACTCAAGAAAAAACTGAACAAAACGAATCCGGCAACGGACAGAGCAATCAATAACAACAATCGTTCTATTAAGAATGAAAAACCTCTGGACTAGATTATGTCCAGAGGTTTTTTAATACCTTACAAGAGCTTAAATGCATTAAAAAAGGGCTATCCAATCATCTTGGACAGCCCCTTTTGTTTACTGCTTACGGTAATTGACATTAAGATTTCAATTTTTTCATAATGTCACTTACATAAGTCTTAAATTTCTTGTCAGTTTCAATTAAATCCTCTACGGTTTGACATGCATAAATGACTGTCGAGTGGTCTCTTCCTCCGAAGAAAGCTCCGATCGATTTTAGTGAAGATTTGGTATGAGCTTTTGCTAAATACATCGAAATTTGCCTGGCCTGCACGATTTCACGCTTCCTAACTTTCGACTTTACCATATCTACAGGAACTTCAAAATATTCACAAACTAATTTCTGAATAAAATCCATTGAAATTTCCTTATGGGTATTCTTCACAAAGTTCTTCAACATCGATTTTGCTAAACCCAAATCGATCTCTTTCTTGTTCAATGTAGATTGAGCCAATAATGAAACCATAGCTCCTTCCAATTCACGAACACTGTTATCGATTTGTGTTGCGACATATTCCACTACATTTTCAGGTAAGTCAATACCGTCAGAATACATTTTCTTCTTCAAAATTGCCATTCTCGTCTCAAGATCAGGAATCTGAATATCTGCAGATAACCCCCATTTAAAACGACTAAGCAAACGTTCCTCCAAACCAGCTAAATCCTTAGGTGCCTTGTCTGAAGTTAAAATAATCTGCTTTCCAGATTGATGCAAATGATTAAAAATATGGAAGAAAATATCCTGTGTTTTTTCTTTACCAGCAAAATTATGCACATCATCCATAATGATGACATCCATTGCTTGATAAAAGTTAACGAAGTCATTGATTGTGTTATTTTTCAATGAATCCACAAACTGTTGACAGAATTTTTCACAAGACACATAAATGACCAGTTTATCGGGAAGATTTCTCTTGATTTCATTTCCGATTGCTTGGGCAAGGTGTGTCTTTCCTAAACCAACATCACCATAAATCATCAAAGGGTTGAATGAAGTACCACCCGGTTTATTCGCCACAGCATATCCTGCAGAACGAGCAAGACGGTTACACTCACCTTCGATAAAATTTTCGAATGTATAGTTTTGATTCAATTGCGGATCAACCTGCAATTTTTTCAATCCAGGAATAACAAACGGATTTTTGATATCCCTATTTAAAGATACCGGCACAGGGATAGATTGCCTTTTCCCTTCTGCTCCATTGCCATTCGATGGAAGATTAGTCGTATAAGGATGAGAAGCTGAAGACTTCTCCACTACAATATTGTATTCCAATCTACCTTGTTCTCCTAGGAATTTCTTTACGGTCTTGCGAAGAATTCCTACATAGTGTTCTTCCAACCACTCATAAAAAAATAAGCTAGGCACTTGAATAGTCAAAACGTCACCCTCCAAACGGACTGCTTTCACAGGTTCAAACCAGGTCTTGAAACTTTGTGCTGGTATATTATCTTTGATAATCGAAAGACAATTATTCCAGACACTTGAATACGTTTTTTCCATTCTAAAATTGTTAATAAGTTGATTTACAATACGCGACAAAAAATATGTTGATAACTTTCTCTGAGAACGAAGATGACAAAAAAAAATCAGCTAAAAAACTAAAATATAAAATAATTGATAATACATTATATATCAGTATTTTACCGTGTAAAATTGTGGAAAACTAGCGCTAAAATTGATCTCTAAAAATAATTATTAACATTCCAAATTTATTTCAAAAAAAAGAACAAAAAAAGTAGCAAAGTTACTACCTATCAGTCCTTAAGGTCTAAATCTAAATTAACCAAAATAATAGCTAATTACAATCTTTAGTTCATATATTTTTAATATTAAATTTATAAGAATTTAAAGCCAACTTAACATCATTGTCAGAGGACTATTAAAGTTATTTACGCACAACCTTAAAACAAAAATCAATGCGGATTATAGGACAGAAAAAAACAAATTGTAACAGATGAGATGAGTTCTAAATTCAAACATCCCTACCCTTGAAAAATGAAAAAGGAGATC
>NZ_DJTD01000069.1:69974-164144 GCF_002440385.1 Sphingobacterium sp. UBA6317
GATCTCCTTTTTCATTTTTCAAATGTATAGCTCTTATCCGACCATTGAGCTGGTCAATTTTCCATTGCAAAGTTTTTTGGCTTCTGATACGATAGCATCAGCATCGTAGTGTGCATGCTTCCACTGTGCATTTTGTTCAGCATGCTCAATGATCTTATCCGGAATACCCAAACGAACAACCTGGCTATGATATCCGTGATCGGCCATAAACTCCAATACAGCCGAACCTATGCCCCCCTGTAAACTTCCATCTTCAACCGTGATAATTTTATCAAATTTCTGAAAGACCTGATGAAGCAAAGCTTCATCCAATGGTTTAGCAAATCGAAGATCATAATGCGCTGGATGTATTCCCAGTTCATTTAACTGCTGTACCGCTTTAACAGCTTCATTTCCTATCGCTCCAAAACTTAAGATAGCAAGCTCCTCACCTGCTGATATAAGACGCCCCTTTCCTATTTCTATTTCTGTAAATGGGCGACGCCAGTCTGGCATAACACCATTTCCTCTAGGATATCTAATAACAAACGGACCTTTATTGGGTAACTGCGCTGTATACATTAAATTTCGTAACTCTTCCTCATTCATCGGCGCAGAAACCGTCATATTTGGAACACAGCGCATAAAAGCGATATCATAAGCGCCATGATGTGTCGCACCATCCGCACCGACCACTCCCGCACGATCCAAACAGAAAACAACATTCAGATTTTGTAATGCAACATCATGGATGACTTGATCATAAGCGCGTTGCATAAACGACGAATAGATATTACAGAATGGTAATAATCCCTGTGTTGCGAGTCCCGCACTGAATGTAACTGCATGCTGCTCAGCAATACCAACGTCAAATGCACGGCCAGGCATAGCTTTCATCATAATGTTCATGGAAGAACCAGAAGGCATTGCAGGCGTGATCCCCACAATCTTATCATTTTCTTCCGCAAGCTCAACTAAAGTATGTCCAAAAACATCTTGAAATTTAGGTGCTACCGGTTTATCATTCAAAGACTTCTTGATCTCACCCGTAATTTTATCGAATAGACCTGGAGCATGCCATTTCGTCTGATCTTTTTCAGCTAGCGCAAAACCTTTTCCTTTGATGGTGACGGCATGCAATAATTTAGGCCCCGGTATATGCTTAAGGTCTTCAAGGGTCTTAGCCAATTTCTTGACATCATGCCCATCAACCGGTCCAAAATATCTAAAATTTAAAGATTCAAAGAGATTGGCATTTTTTAATAAAGTTCCCTTTATGCTTTTTTCCAATTTTTTGGCAATACCAAGTGCATTTGGACCAACTTCCGAAATCTTGGTCAATACAGCTGCGATATCGTCTCTAAAACGATTATAGCGCTTGGAGGTTGTTATACTTGTCAAATACTCCTTCAATGCGCCTACATTAGGGTCAATGGACATGCAGTTGTCATTCAGAATAACCAAAAGGTTTGATTTCGAAATACCGGCATGATTAAGTGCTTCAAATGCCATTCCACCAGTCAAGGCACCATCACCGATAACCGCGATATGCTGACGATCCTTTTCACCCTTTATTTGGGAAGCGACTGCCATGCCTAATGCTGCAGAAATAGATGTTGACGAGTGTCCAACACCAAATGCATCGTATTGAGATTCAAAACGGTTAGGAAAACCCGAAATTCCGTTCTCAATTCGATTTGTATGAAATATATCGCGACGCCCCGTTAGGATTTTATGCCCATAAGCCTGATGACCTACATCCCAAATCAATTGATCGTATGGGGTATTCATTACGTAATGTAACGCCACCGTTAACTCGACGACTCCCAAACTTGCTGCAAAGTGACCACCATTAACCGAAACCTGATCAATAATAAATTGACGTAATTCCTGACTTAACTGTTCTAATTGGTCTTCCTTTAGCTTTTTAAGATCAGAGGGATCGTTTATTTTACTTAATAGTTCTCCAGCCTCAAACTGCATAGTACTGCTATTTACATGATATGTTCGTACAAAGTAACGACAATTTTATTTAATCTTTAAAATAAATCGCATTTACATATTGATGAACAACAAATAAAATAATGAATAGTTTGTATCGAAGTTATTCCAAAAGATTTTATATGTAAATTTGTATAAGATATGGAAGTAGAAGAAGGCTACGAAATCAAGCTTCCTCAATTTGAGGGACCTTTTGATTTATTATTATTTTTTATCGAACGGGATGAACTAAATATCCACGATATACCGATTTCAAAGATTACAGATGATTTTTTATCGTATGTGAGCCAAATGCAAGCGCTCAATATGGAAATGGCAAGCGAGTTTATCTTTGTTGCTTCTACACTGATGCGTATCAAAGCTAAAATGCTATTACCTCGTCTGGATCTGGACGACAATGAAAATGAAATCGATCTAAGAGAAGATCTTGTTCAAAAACTTATTCTCTATAAGCAATTTAAAGAGACCTGTGAAGAATTGAGAGTCTTGGAAGAAAATCGTCTCAAACTATACAGCCGAGGCAACATACGCTATGATATCCATCAAAGACTAAAATTAGATTCTACCGGAGAAAATTTGGATAGCTTCGACCTCTATGGTCTAATGATGATTTACGAGCAAATGATGTATCAATTCCGTAATCGTCCCCCTGAAGTAACCCATACAGTTGTCAAATATCCATACACCATTGAACAACAGAAGAAAGCAATTGCCGAACTGATTGAAATCAATAAAAAATTAGATTTTCAAGAAATTCTTAAAAACTCAGAAAATAAAATACAGTTCGTCTATAACTTTTTAGCGATTCTCGAAATGCTCCAGCAGCGATTATTACAGATCGAAGTGGGCTTAGGCTATAACAATTTCAATGTAGGTGAAAGAGATCCAAATGAGACGGAGGAACTCCTGTTTGAGGAGGAAGAAGCATAAAAAAAGACCTGTTTTGAACAGGTCTTTTTCGTATTAATCTTTTTTCTTAAATGCATTCCAGCCTTGTGCCGTTATCGGATAAAGATTCCCAGATTTGGAAATCATCTCACAACCTTCCGATCTTGGCGTCATATAACCAATAATGCTAATATCCGGTAAGTTTTTGATTTTATCATGATCGGCCTGAGCTATTGTGAACAGTAGTTCATAATCTTCACCGCCATTAAGTGCGGCTACGGTTGGATCAATGCCAAATTCCCGCCCCGTATCATAAGTCATCTGATCCAATGGAATTTTTTCCTCATATAATCTGCAACCTTTGTCAGATTGTCTGCAAATATGTAGAATTTCTGATGCAAGCCCGTCTGAAATATCCATCATCGCTGTGGGCTTGATCCCTAGCTTGGCAAATAATTCAACAATGTCTTTCCGGGCTTCAGGTTTCAATTGACGTTCAACAATATAATCTTTTCCCTCTAAATCAGGCTGTACATTGGGATTTTCTAAATAGATATCCTTTTCACGCTCCAAGAGCTGTAAGCCCATATAAGCTGCCCCTAGATCACCAGACACACACAAGAGATCACCTTCCTGCGCACCATTACGATAAACAATCTGATCTGTATCAGCATAACCTATGCTTGTCACAGAAATAACCAAGCCTTGGGCTGAAGCGGAAGTGTCTCCGCCAATTAAGTCGACATTATATTTCTTACAGGCAATCAATGCTCCCTGATAAATCTCTTCTACAGCTTCCAATGGAAATTTTGAGGACAGACCTATTGAAAAGGTAATTTGTGAAGCTATTCCGTTCATCGCGTAAATATCGCTCAAATTGACCTGAACAGCTTTGTAACCTAGATGTTTTAACGGAACATATCTAAGATCAAAATGAATCCCTTCCAACAGTAGATCAGTAGATATCAAGGTTTTTTTACCTCCAAAATCTAGAACAGCAGCATCATCGCCAATCCCTTTAATTGTGGATTTTTCTGTTAATTCAACAGCCTTACTTATATAATCAATCAGTCCAAACTCGCCCATTTCCTCTAGATTGGTCCGCTCGGTATTATCAAAATCAAACATGCTAAAAAGTTTAAAAGTTTAATATAGGTAATGCCGGATAATCATCTTTGACTGATGCATTAAGATGGCATTACAAAACAAGTATAGCTATAAGTCCAATGAATTTATATGCTTATCCAGCTAAGCGTCTTAATTACAAGCTAGGACAAACATTCATAAAAATTGTTTGTATTACGTTAAAAATCAATAATCTACGATAGCTAATCGTAGCAAAATACAACAAATCTATAGTCCTAAGCGCGCTGATATTTCCAACATACGTTCAATAGGACGTTGTGCACGAAGAATCACATCCTCAGTAAGAAGAATTTCAGGGGACTCATACTTTAGACAGTTGTATAGCTTTTCAAGCGTATTAAGCTTCATATGCGGACAATCATTACATGCACAGGCATTATTAGGAGGAGCAGGAATAAAAGTCTTATGTGGACTCGCTTTTTGCATTTGGTAAAGAATGCCTGATTCTGTAGCAACAATATAAGCCTGGGCTTTATCTGTTTGGGTAAATTTAAGCATTCCAGCAGTCGATCCCACATAATCAGCTATCGCGAGTATATGATCTTCACACTCTGGATGGGCAATAAACTTAGCCTCGGGGTGCTCGCTTTTCAAACGGTCAATTTTATCTTGAGAAAAAATTTCATGCACCATACAAGCTCCATTCCAAAGTACCAGGTCACGTCCTGTTTTCTTCTTAACATATGCACCTAGGTTGCGATCTGGACCGAAAATGATTTTCTGATCCTCCGGAAGACTCTCAACAATCTGAACAGCGTTGCTTGATGTGCATACAATATCTGAAAGAGCTTTCAATTCAGCCGTACAATTTACATAGGTAATCACCAAATGATCAGGATATTGCTCTTTAAATTTAGCAAAAAGATGTGGTGGGCATGAATCTGACAATGAACAACCGGCTTTAGCATCTGGCAAAAGAACCTTCTTCGTCGGTGAAAGTATTTTAGCCGTCTCAGCCATGAAATGTACTCCAGCAAAAACAATTACATCTGCATCGGTTTTCGCAGCTTCCTGCGATAAGCCAAGACTATCTCCTATATAATCTGCTATATCTTGTATTTCAGACTCTTGATAATAGTGAGCCAAGATGACAGCCTTCTTTTCTTTCTTTAAGCGTTGGATCTCTTTAATCAAATCCAGTGAGGGATCAATCGGAGCATCGATATAACCTTTTGCTTGAAGCTCATAATTTACAATTTCCATGCGAGTAGTTTCAACTTTTATGAGCAACAAAAATAAGCATTGTTATATATATAAAAGTCAATTAAAAGCAAATTAATCAAGTCGTGGTAATATAGCTCTCGCTTCCATTTGATCCATTAGTAGATTATAGTGAATAAAACACTGATATAAAACCTATTATTAATTAGTAACAGATTACAACGTGTTTTTTAAGTCGAGCTCATTGGATAATGTAAGTTTGTAAATTTGATCGAACAATGGCGACTTTTGTCCAATTACATGATTTAGTAGAACTGACAGCAATATATGTACTTGATCATGCAAAACAAACATTAACAAACCTTAATAGTTAAATTAATTTATATACAGTTTAATTATACAGTGTTATGCCCATATAAACTCTTTTAGACTTGGATATTTGGAAAACTATTCAAGCTCTTCGTTTATAACAAAAACTGAAAGGGTTTATTTCACATTATTTCGATCTTCGAAAATCAGTTTCATCCATAACTTACTTTCGTAGCCTAAGAAACGTTTTTAGGCATATTACAAAACAATGAAAAATATGGCACAAAAGGAAGCTTTATTTATTAACATTTCAGATAAGAAAACGGTTTTGAGGCCGTATAGGATAGATTAATAAATCTTGGATTGATGTATAATTTTATATCAAATTCTCAGCGAGTTTATTTTCGCAAATTTTGAGAGAATTGTCTATACGTGCAGCACGGAAAGCATAAAAATAGCACCGAAAATGAAATAAAGGCTCTTAGAATCGTCTATAGCATATTTTATCACTGCCTAACCAATATATGGCATTCTAATCGCGAGTAGCTGAAGTTTATATATTCTCACTTGCCAACTCATACAGCAACGATGACCAGCGTAGGGCCAAAATCAATTTTCCTAAATCATAATACGCCGCAAATAACCAATAGAAGGCATTATTTCCAAAATAAACCCGTCGAGAATAGCATATATAAGTATTATTAGCCTGTAAAAATGAATATAGGAATATAACAGGGATAAATTTATCGGATCAGGCCTAATAGGGTTGAATAAAATAATTCAGAATAAACACGATAAGAATTAGATATTTATAAAAAAATTAAATGAATCGAGTAGAAGCGACTTTAAAAGGCACTAATTCCCGCAAATTGAAATTCGACTAAAATAATGTGTATAGTATCCAAAATAAACTGGATGAGAATTAAAAATTGACCGCTGTGATCTAGAATAGTGCCTTTATTTAATTCTAAGAAGCTTAATATAACTTTTTTTGCTATCTAATTACAGGAAATTTTATAGCAATCACAAATTCAGTCGAAATAACACAAAATAAAGTTAATAATACCTTGTATCTAGATAAAAATCCTTTAAATAGCTCTATTCTAAACTCAATATAACACAATCGGAGCGTATATACCGCTAGAATAATCATCTGGCAATAACTATCGCATAAAATACAATAAACTAAAAATATATAACTTAAAAGATATTAATTCATATAAAATAAAAATAAATTATTCAAAATTTAGGCAATTATAAAATTTGCGGATTATAGTACTTGACATTCAAATACATAGATAATATTAAAAAAAATACTAAATATGCAACTGATAAAGCGCTTTAAAAACGACAAACTCGCTTAGAATTAAATATTCCATACAAATAACGAATCAACAAAATATATTCAATCTATAAGAGCTTAATTTTAGAAAAATAAACCCTGAGAATGATCTAAAAAATTGCCAGATAGCAATAATCCAAAATATTCTAATGTCACTGATCTAAATTTGGATATTTCCTCCATTTAACCGATGTTGGGCTGCAAATATAGTAAGATTGTTTGTTCTGCAATAAATTATTTGAAGAAATTATCTGCATTCCAAAATTATTAACAAGTCAATCTTCGAATTTCACTTAGATCTTAAAAAATTTACTATTTAAGGCCATAGAATGTATTAAAAAGCCCTGAAAACAAATTTTTAAAAAATATCCAATTCTAAACAGGTATATTTTTAAACAATCGCCTTGAGATTCTGTTTAAAATTCAATCCCGCGAAAACCAAACAAATATCGTAGCCAAATCTGAATATAAACAGGCAGATCCAGGAATAAAAAATTCCAATAACCAAATACCTCTCAATTTCCATTTTTGAAAACTTTGCTGATAAAGTACAGAAATTTTTGACGCCAATTTTACCTCGTTGAGAAAGCAAAATTCACATATTTTTGAAAAAAATACGCAAATAAGCAAACCTCAAACAGTTTAAAATCCAAATATCAAAATCAATTAAATTGCCTTTTTCATATCAATTTTAAAAGCAAAGATTAGCAACTATTAGAATTCAATAAAAGAATTTATCTGCTCTAAAGACAGAAATATTAAAATCTCATAGCATCCAAATTAGAATTAAAACTTTTCTGATCCGATTTCTATCGGTTACAAAGCGATAAAATTGAAATAAGATCCCACACGGGAAAATATCCAAGTATAAAACGACTTAAACCTATATTTTTTTTAAAAAAATTATAAATAACGCGCTGAAACTAGATTAAATCCATACACAAAAAAAAATAAAATAAATAGTCAATCCTAAAGCGCTTTAAAAGTCAATAGGAAATTTAAAAAATAAAATAAACTCAATTAGAATTAAATATTTCAATAGGGGACTTTATAATTCCCGAATATCGAAATCTAACCGCTTCTAATCGAACTTGACAAAACTAAACAAAGATTTTCGAACGTATTCCACAATCTTTTTTTTCAATAAATACTAATTATTTAAAATAGAAAATCTCTTATTGTTTATTATGGTGTGGAAAAGTGGTATAAATTAGGTTATTTCGATTTTGATTTTAGGTTTTTATAGAGTTTTCAACAATTTTTCAACAGAATTTATTCATTAAAGACCTGATTTTTAAAATTCTAAATTATCTTATTTTTTATTTTCCATATATTTTTGTTGAATAGTTTTTGTTTAGAAAATGTGGAAATCTCTAGATTTTTGTGCGGAAAAATTTTAGAAATAAGGCTTGCAAATAGGGGATTTGTGAATTGTTAAATACTTTTCATTTTTATTTAACCTTTTATTTACACGTTTTCCACATTTTTCGTTAATTTGAGTCGTCACTTTTGGGGATAGTTTGTGAATTTTAATTTATATGGCAGATAGAAAGGTAGATTTTTTGGTCATTGGATCAGGTATTGCTGGATTAAGCTTTGCTTTAAAAGCATCGAAATTCGGTAAAGTATTGATAGTCACTAAGTCCAATGAGGATGAGTCTAATACAAAATATGCGCAAGGGGGAGTGGCTGCCGTTGTGGATAAGTCAGATAGCTTTGAGAAGCATATCATTGATACTCAGATTGCTGGGGATGGTTTATGCGATGTTGAAATTGTGGAAAACGTAGTGAGAGAAGCACCGGAACGGATTGCAGAACTTATTTCATACGGAACATCATTTGACAAGGAGGAATCGGGGTTATATGATCTGGCAAAAGAGGGGGGACATTCCGCTCATCGTATTTTACATTATAAAGATATAACTGGCTATGAAATTGAGCGTGCATTATTGGCGCAAGCACATAGTGATCCCAACATTGAAATCGTAACGCATTACTTTGCCATTGATTTGATTACACAGCATCATTTGGGGGAATACGTGGATAAGAACAGGGAAGACATTACCTGTTATGGAATTTATGCTTTTAATACCTCATCACATTTAGTAGATAAGATTTTGAGTAAGGTTACTGTGATGGCTTCTGGAGGAGCAGGGCATGTTTATTCAAGTACAACAAATCCAACTATTGCGACTGGAGATGGTATTGCTATGGTGTATCGGGCAAAAGGTAAGGTACGTAATATGGAGTTTATGCAATTTCACCCTACTTCTTTATACAATCCAAAGGACTCTCCTGCATTTTTGGTATCTGAAGCCGTACGTGGATTTGGGGGTATTTTAAGAAGGATCAATGGTGAATCTTTCATGGAGGAGTACGATGAACGTGCTTCTTTGGCACCAAGAGACATCGTTGCTAGAGCTATTGATGCCGAGATGAAGAAATCTGGTATAGATTATGTGTACCTTGATATCACGCATCGGAATAAGGAAGATATTATCAAGCATTTTCCAAATATTTATGAAAAGTGTCTTTCGATCGGACTGGATATGGCGAAGGATTTTATACCGGTTACACCGGCTGCGCATTACCTCTGTGGAGGCATTTATGTAGATGATTTTGGACGCAGTAGCCTCGTTAACTTATATGCTTGCGGAGAGTGTTCTTCTACTGGCCTACATGGGGCAAACCGATTAGCTTCTAATTCACTTCTTGAAGCGCTTGTTTATGCACATCGTATTTTCCTGGATGCCACAAAGTCGATAGGATTGATTAACCATATTGTTGATGTCCCCGAATGGGATGACTCTAAAACCTCTCTTTCAAATGAGGATATTTTGGTAAGTCATAATTTACGCGAGTGCCAAAAGATTATGAGTGACTATGTTGGCATTGTCCGTTCCGATTTTAGGCTTGAAAGAGCTCTTAAACGGCTACATCTCTTGTATGAGGAGACCGAAGAATTTTATCGAAATACAAGGCTTTCTGTTAAACTGTGTGAATTACGTAATGTTATTCAAGTAGCTTATATCGTGACAAAATCAGCTATGTTACGGAAAGAAAGTAGGGGATTGCATTATACAACGGACTATCCGAAACATTCGGAAGTATTACAGGATACAATTTTTTAAGGAATATGGCACTTATTTTATCTGTTTTGGATAAATCTCCGGTGATAGCCGAAGAATGCTTCTTAGCACCCAATTCAACGATTGTAGGCGATGTGGAGATTGGACATCACTGTTCGGTATGGTTTAATGCTGTCATACGCGGAGATGTCAATTATATTCGTATCGGTAATTATACTAATATTCAAGATGGAGCGGTTATACATTGTACCTATAAAAAATGCGGTACTACGATCGGAAATTATGTAAGTATAGGGCATCAGGCTATGGTACATGGATGTATTTTGGAAGATCATGTACTCATTGGTATGGGAGCTATTGTTATGGATAATGCGATTGTTGAATCGAATGTTATTGTAGCAGCTGGTGCAGTAGTTTTGGAAAATACTCGTTGTGAATCGGGATTTCTATATGCTGGAGTACCTGCCAAAAAGATAAAAGCACTTACTGAAGAGCAGAAAGATCTATTGCAGAAACTACCACATAATTATGTTCTGTACAGTTCCTGGTTTTAGCTTAATCGAATTAGCAATATTAAATAAGTTATTTTAGAATGGCCTCAATTAATTTTTTTTGAGGCCACTCAATGAAAAACTATCTTTCTGTTCCCAATTAGCACGTATCGTAAATACTTTATTTAGATATACAACAGGTTCAGGAAAAGTTTTCTTTTCGACATCTCCAGTGTCCCAGATTCCATTATTATTGTCGTCGCGTATCACACGTATACTATACTTTCCTCCAGGATACTGTTTGTATACAACAGCCGGGTTGTTCATGTTTATTTTGTCGACGCGATAGACCTTATCTTTTTTCTCATTGATTAACTCAACCAAATAGGTTGTATTGCTATCTAGATCTGTAAAATCAAATGTCAGATCCCCATAGTTTTCACTATCGTCATAGGTCAAATCGAGCTTTTTCTCTTTGTTTTGTTCGCCAAAATAGCCTGTTATAGCGCCTTCTGTAAACTCGATTTGGTACTTTTTCTCTTTTCTCCAATTATAGCGAATATGGTAGATATTGGTATTTGCTGTATCTACGGCTAGTTGGTAATTGGTCCGGACCAATGAGTCTTCTTTGAATTTTAACTTGGTTTTATCGATATTTTTGATCGGTGTGAAAGCAGATACCTGAAGGTGTGTAATTCGATCGACCCGTCCATTATTTGGCGTAAAAATAGGCTCAATTGTCTGCTCAATTTTTACATTCCCTTTTCTAATGAGAATGGTATCCAATGGTCTTTCATTTTCTGTCAGAACAAGCTTTAGGGAGTCTATTTTTAAATTTGGAATAAACAAAGTAGCCGAGTCTGATGTCTTTGAAAAACGTACTTTTTTATCCTTGTTGTTTACTTCGTCATTTAGGATATCAAGTTTGGGCTTGTCGACTCTTCTATTAAAAACAAGAAGTATACTTCCATTTTTTTCAAATTTCTTCTCTTGGGTTCTAAACTTTTTTGGGATTCCTTTGAAGATCTCCAAGTTGATATTGCTCAAGTCTCGCTCTAGCACGATAGAGTCTTTTAGGAAACCTATTTCTTCATCAGCACCATTATAGATTCTATCGTTATTTTTTTCTTGAAGTGCGTAAATGCGATAAGTTCCCTCTCTTAGATTGTTTAGTTTATAGTTACCTGCAGTATCCGTTGTCGTG
The DNA here is from genome assembly GCF_002440385.1 of Sphingobacterium sp. UBA6317. Lineage (NCBI taxonomy): Bacteria > Pseudomonadati > Bacteroidota > Sphingobacteriia > Sphingobacteriales > Sphingobacteriaceae > Sphingobacterium > Sphingobacterium sp. UBA6317. Next base: position 81,585 of record NZ_DJTD01000069.1, read on the forward strand.
AATATATTCGCCTTCTTTTTACCAAAAATCGAGTCTTGGCTAATGGGGATCAACAAGACTTTAACATCCTTTTGGACCTCTTTCGTTATAGCACTTTTTACATTACCGGATATACTGAGTGAATCTATTTTATCTCCTGTCGCGAATACGTAAGCATAATTGACCAATGCATTTCCAGCGTTATAATCAACTAGTCCTTTACCGAAGTATATGCTGTAGGTTGTATTCTTTTCTAGGGAATCAGGTAAGGTAATTTCTAGATTTTTTTTCTTCACCTTGAATTCTGGATTGCTTCCCATGTCTGGCGTAATACTGAATTCCTTTTGTTGATTTGCCAGCTTGATATACTCGTCAAACGTGATCACTATTTTTTTAGCTGTAAAATTCTTCGAAAAATTCGTAGGGCTTTCCAATAGTATCTTCGGAGGAATAGAATCTTTTGGCCCCCCCGTGGGCTGTTGTATGCTCGCACATTGTATGGACAAGCCAATAAGCATAATAAACATGCTTAAAATAAGTAATCTTGTTTTTAAGCTACTTTTTAGCCTTTCTGAACCACTTTTATTTTCTCTTAAAGAAGTTGTCATAAAAAATAGAATATTGTCTTAAATCGCTTATTTTAAGCTTTGTGATGTTTAGTGTATAAGTATTTAGCATTCAGTTGTTTAACTCATGTGGACCATCAATACAGTGATATCAGAGGGCGAAACGCCTGAGATTCTTGAAGCTTGCCCCAGTGTACGTGGTTTAACTTTAGATAACTTTTGTCTTGCCTCAATTGATAGCGATGTTAATAGGCTGTAGTCAAAATCAGGATTAATTTCTCTATCTTCCATCTTCTTCATGCGATTGACAATTTCCATCTCTTTATGGAAATAGCTTTCATATTTGAGATTGATCTCTGCTTGTTCAATGGTATCATTATCGAATTGGGATACATAGTGTGCAAAGCCTTCGTCTCCTTTCAGAATATCTTGGATACCAACTTGTGGTCTTGCAAGAACATTACTCAACCTTGTTTTTTGCGGAAGTGCGCTTGAGCCAACTTCGGCTAATACGGTATTCATCTTTTCGACATTGGTCGAATTTTGTTTGAGATACTCGATTATTTTATTGGAGTTATCAATTTTGTCTTGCACTTTTTTGAGTCTTTCTTCTCCTACCAATCCCAATTTGTAAGCTAAGGGGGTTAAGCGAATATCAGCATTATCTTGGCGTAAAAGTAGACGGTGTTCTGCTCTTGATGTAAACATGCGGTACGGCTCTTCAGTTCCTTTTGTTACGAGGTCGTCGACCAATACACCTATATAAGATTCGGATCGTTTTAGAATAAGTTCCTTATCATCATTGATACGTTGATGCGCATTTATCCCGGCTAGGAAACCTTGAGCAGCGGCCTCTTCATAGCCAGTTGTCCCATTGATCTGTCCTGCGAAAAATAGATGTTTCACCAATTGAGTTTCTAAGGTTAGATCCAATTGCATTGGTGGAAAGTAGTCGTACTCTATGGCATAACCTGGGCGGTACATTTTCGCATTTTCAAAGCCTGGGATCAATTGCAAAGCTTTCAATTGTACGTCTTCTGGCAATGAGGTGGAGAATCCGTTGACATAAATTTCTACTGTTTTGAAGCCTTCGGGCTCCACGAATATCTGATGTCTTTCACGCTCGGCAAAACGATTTATTTTATCTTCTATTGAAGGGCAATAGCGTGGTCCCAATCCTTTGATACGTCCCGTAAACATGGGTGATTTTTCAAACCCAGTGCGTAGCATTTCGTGGACCTTATCGTTTGTATAGGTAATCCAACAACAGCGTTGTTCAGTTGGTATCTCTACATCTGTATAGGAGAACCGCCCTCTTTTTTCGTCGCCCCACTGTTCTTCCATTAACGCATAATTAAGGCTTCTTCCATCTATACGTGGTGGCGTTCCTGTCTTCATTCTTCCTGATTCGAAACCAAGGGAAACAAGTTGTTCGGTTAAACCTGTGGCTGCCTTCTCTCCGGTTCTACCGCCTCCAAATTTCTTGTCCCCAATGTGAATTACACCATTTAGAAAAGTTCCATTGGTCAGTACCACGGCGTCCGATTCTATTTCGATTCCCATCGAAGTGATGACACCGCAAGCTTTTCCGTTTTTTACGATAACTTCTTTTACGGTATCTTGCCACATATCTAAATTAGGAAGAGACTCGAGTTGTAATCTCCATTCTTCTGCAAACCGCATTCGGTCATTTTGGGTCCGCGGACTCCACATGGCAGGACCTTTCGAAAGATTTAACATTCGGAATTGAATGGTTGATTTATCTGCTATGATACCAGTATATCCGCCCATAGCATCAATTTCTCTTACTATCTGTCCTTTGGCTACTCCACCGATAGCGGGGTTACAACTCATTTGCGCTATTACTCCCATATTCATTGTGATGAGTAAAGTGGACGAACCTAAGTTAGCTGCTGCCGCCGCTGCCTCACATCCGGCATGGCCCGCACCAACGACAATTACATTATATTTTTTAAACATTTTTCTATTCTTGTTCCACGTGAAACGTGGTGTTTTTATTTCTTTGTAAATTTACGTTTTCTTTGTGTTCCACGTGAAACCTGTGGTAAAATTTTACATAAAATCAGCAAGATATAACCATCTTTCGGATTTATCGTCTATCTGTTTTTGGATAGATTGAATTTCTTCCGCTAAGGAAGAAAGTTTTAGATGATCTGTTACCTGGTTTAGTTCCTCCGTTTTTAACGCTACTTGTGTTTCCAGTTTTTCGATTTCTTCTTCTAGTTTGTTATATTCCAATTGTTCCTTGTACGAGAGTTTTTTCTTTTCCTCTTTTACAATTGGCTTTACCTGTTCCTGGGTTATCCTTTTTTGTTTTTCCTTTTCTAATTTTTGGATTTCTTCCTGTTCAAGTTTAAAGTCAGCATAATTTCCGTTGTATATCTGCACGATCCCCTTTCCTTCAAAAATGAAAAGTTGATCCGTCAATTTATCTAATAGATACCTGTCGTGTGATACTAATATGAGTACTCCTTTGTAGTTGTCAAGAAAATCTTCCAGCACGTTTAATGTATCAATGTCCAAATCATTGGATGGTTCATCCAGAATTAAAAAATTTGGATTCTTCATTAAAACACGCATTAATTGAAGTCTTTTTTTCTCCCCCCCACTTAATTTGTTAACGAAACCAAATTGTTTTTCAGGAGGAAATAAAAAGTGGGTTAGCAGCTGTGATGCCGTGATTACTTCCCCATTTGCCATTTCAATATAGTCTGCTATATTTTTTACAACATCTAATACTCGATCGTTTTCATTTACTTCCAATCCGCCCTGTTTATAGTAGCCATATACTGTGGTTTCCCCTACCGCTATAGACCCTGTATCAGGTTTTTCTTCTCCCGTGATTAAATTAAGAAAGGTTGATTTTCCAGTACCATTTTTTCCCGCTAGACCAATACGATCACCTTTTTTAAAGGTGTATGAAAAATCATGTATGATTTCTTTTGCTCCATAACGTTTGGCAACATGTCCTAGTTCGAGTATTTTTGAGCCCTGCCTGCTTACTTTCACACTGAGTTGTACCGAGTCGTTTCCTTTAATTGCTTTAGATTTTTCTTCCAAGTCATAGTATGCTTCAATACGTGATTTGGATTTGGTACCACGTGCCTGTGGTTGACGACGCATCCACTCCAATTCACGGCGAAGTAGATTTCTGCTTTTCTCAACCATAACCGCATCAATATTTTCACGTTCCGACTTCTTTTCTAGAAAATAAGAATAGTTACCTTTATAGGTAAAGAGATTGCCCCTATCCAGCTCTCGAATCTCCGTACAGATATTATCCAAGAAGTAGCGATCGTGCGTTACTAAAAGAACGGTTTTGCTACCTGTTGTTAGTAGTTTTTCAAGCCATTCAATAGTCTCTATATCCAAATGGTTGGTGGGTTCATCTAATATATAAATATCCGGCTCGTCTATCAAAAGCTTGGCTAGCGCAAGGCGTTTTCGTTGGCCCCCTGATAAACTTTTGATATCTTGATGGAAATCCATAATGTTTAAACGATTAAGAATCGTCTTAATATTATGCTCATACTCCCAGGCATTCAATGAACTTATTTTTTCTGTAAGATCTTCTAATTTTTTCTGATCGATATCAGTTTCCAATAACAGCTCCTCGTACTCACGGATAAGACGTTGTTGATCGTTGTCTGTACTATAAATAAAATCGTTGATTGATTTTAATCCTGTGAAATCAGGATCCTGTTCTAAGAAACCAATTTTTATACCTTTTTCTTTTACAACTTTTCCTGAGGTTGGTAAGATTCGCTCTGCTAAAATGGCGAGTAAGGTTGATTTACCTGTGCCATTGATTCCGACCAAGGCCACACGTTCTCCCTTTTGGAGACCGAAATGTAAATCTTTAAAAAGCCATCTATCATGGAAGGAATGGCTTACTTGTTCTGTAGCTAAAATACTCACGTTATATCACCCTAAATTATATTCAGTCAATTTACACGCCAAAACACTACCAGTAGGTTTCTTCTCTTGGTAGTTTATATCGTGTTGATAATCAATATTTTAGTTATATTTCTATTGATTGTCAGTTATTTATATATTGAATCAATAATCGTTTTGATTGCTGACTAATGTAATCTATTGGGTGGCATACGATCAAATGTTAGCCTTTGCCATTGGGTAAAATGATAATTCGAAGTCCCAAAGGTTCGCTTGTTCATTTGGAATGCTCGCAAAAATAAAGAAATAGTTTCTTATTCGATGCGAAAAAAGCTTCGTTATTTGATTAATTGGCAATAATGATACTGCCCTGATAAAATTAATTCAATGCGTAATCCGCTATCAGATTGAAACGTGGTATTTCAACTTGAAAGCTGCCGTTGTCCAGTGTTCGGATCATATTATAATATCCTTCCATGAATCCGAATTCGCTATTGAGATTGCAACCTGAGGTGTATTGATGAGTCTGACCAGGTTCTATAATAGGTTGTTCGCCTACTACTCCTTCTCCAGATACCTCCCTATAGTCTCCTTTTGCATCAAAAATTTTCCAATAGCGACTTATCAATTGAACCGTGTAATCGCTGAGATTTTCTATGCTGATATGATAAGCAAACATGAAATGTTCACGGTCCGGATTCGAATACTCCGATTGATAGATGGTTTCAACCGAGATTTTTACGCCTTCTGTAATTTGTGTGATCATTTGAATGATGTTTATTGTTGCAATGAATATTTACGCTAAAATACTAATAATGAGTTTAAAAATCTAAATTATAATCATTTTAAAAGGTTAAATAATGCTAAGTTTAAAATTAGTATAGCCAAATGGACCTTAATTAGTAGGTTTGTATTATGGCAAATGGTATCTTATATTTAATTCCTGTTCCATTGAGTGATGACGCAGCTTTCCAGTCATTTACTCCGTATTTAGTGGAAACAATCAATTTATTGGACGAGTATATTGTAGAGAACGAAAAAACGGCGCGCAAGTTTTTAAAACTTGCAGGTTTAAAGATTCCGCAGAGCGAATTAACGATCCATGATTATGGAAAACATGTGCGGGACAAGGGAAATATAAATGATTTTTTTGAAGGCTTGAAACAAGGCAAAAGTGTTGGATTAATGTCTGAGGCGGGATGTCCTGGTGTTGCTGATCCTGGTGCTTCTATTGTAGCGCGGGCACATCAATTGGGTATTAAGGTAGTTCCTCTTGTTGGACCAAGCTCTATTCTACTGGCACTTATGGCTTCCGGATTTAGCGGTCAGAAATTTGCCTTTCATGGTTATTTGCCTATCGATAAAATTGATCGAGCTAAGGAGATTAAAAATCTCGAACAGCAATCAGCACGTGAAAAGCAGACGCAAATTTTTATTGAAACTCCATTTAGAAATAATCAGCTTTTAGCCGATCTACTAAAAATATGTAAACCTTCCACCTTACTCTGTGTTGCGTCAAATGTAACAGCTGCCGACGAAAATATACAAAGTTTGACAGTTGGTGAGTGGCGAAAACGATCGTATGATTATCATAAAAAGCCAACTATTTTTTTACTTTATGCATGATGTTTTTAGAGCTCCCCCCTACCCTATTTTCATTGATGAAGTTTAATGATGAAATTAAAAGCTGTTTTTACATGAGTGAAGTATGTTTTAATAAAGTAAGTGAGTGCTTACATTTTGTTTTTTAATAAATATTTAAACCAGCGTATCAGAATAAATGCTGAATAGAGTTTGTTAACCGTCTAGAATGATTTAATATATAACACGATGAATTACTGTAGATTATTGTCTATTATGTTTTTGTTTTCATTAGTTGGATTCAGTAAAGATCTTGCTGCACAGTCTTCTACATATGTTATTGTCCATGGAGCTTGGGGTGGTGCTTGGCAGTTTAAAAATACGGCGGTTGAGTTAGCTAAAAAGGGAAATGAGGTGTACCGACCCACACTAACAGGCCTGGGTGAGCGTTATCATTTAGCAGATACTTCTATCCGATTACAAACGCATGTCGATGATGTTGTGAATACGATCCTGTTTGAGGATCTCCATGATATTATATTGGTCGGACATAGTTATGGTGGGATGGTTATCACGGCTGTGGCAGATAGTCTTCCGGATAGAATCCGTAAATTGGTTTACTTGGATGCTATACTACCGGAGGATCAACAATCTGTAATGAACTTAATGGGTAAATCCAGTGCAGTAAATGGACTGTTAAAATTAGAAAAGGATGGTTATATTTTTCCTTTCTGGGTGAAGGATATTAAGAAGCTTCCTAGGGATGTCCCCCACCCGTTCAGAACAATGACAGACAAGATCAGTTTAAAAAATCCGAAACGTCTTAAAATTCCAAGTACTTACATTTTGACTTATGAGGATGGCAAAACAATTGAGGATGATGATTTTTACCCGTTTTATAGGAAGGCAAAAAATATAGGTTTTAAAACAGTCGAATTTGTTGGAGATCATAATCCACAAATAAAAAAGTTGAAAGAATTAGTAGATTTGTTGGAACAGGAATAATAAATAAGCAATAAATAGTTCAATGACGCAAGAGGAATTAATAAGAGAGTTAAGTAAGCCTGAAGTAATTTATACCGCTATGGGTATTGTTGCCATACGTATTATCGTATGGCTTCTATTTGCAAATACAATTCGAAAGACATTAAAATTGGTCGCCAAAGAAAATAGATTAATGACGCCCAACCAATCGTGGTTAGCTGCAATTCCGCTGGTTAATATTTATTGGAATTTTCAGGTTGCTTCGCGTCTAAGGGATTCTTTGATCAATGAATTTTATGATCGAAAAATAGCTGTGGAGGAAAACCCTACGTTTAGGAAAGGATCGCTATATGCATGGATTTACCTGGCTACAAATATTCCGCTCCCACTTTCTATTTCCGGTGTACTGATCATTATGCATTTTGTGACATTGGCTAATTACTGGTTTGAAATTAACGCGAATAGAAGAATTTTAGAGGAACATAATAAATTTAGAGAAAAGGAGGTAATTGTAGACCATGAAAATTAAAGAAGTCATTGACTATTTGGAGCAATTGGCTCCTTTAGATTTGCAAGAGTCTTATGATAATGCTGGCCTTATTGTGGGCGACGCCAATAGAGAGATTACAAAGGTGCTCATTTCATTGGACTGCACAGAAGATGTTGTAAAAGAAGCCATTGATAAAGGGTGTAATTTAATTATTTCGCACCATCCCATTGTATTTAGGGGGCTAAAAAAATTTAATGGGAAAAATTATGTGGAGCGTACGGTTATTAAAGCAATTGAACATAAAGTTGCATTATATGCCATTCATACGAATCTAGATAATGTTACCGGTGGAGTGAATACGAAAATTGCCGATAAATTGGGATTAGAAAATCAGGCTATACTGGAATCTAAAACAAATGTATTGCGAAAAATGGTCGTTTTTGTACCTAGGAGTCATGTTGAAGATGTCCGACAGGCATTGTTTGATGCGGGCGCAGGTAAAATCGGAAAACACTATGATCAATGTAGTTTTAATGCGGCGGGTTATGGTAGTTTTAGACCTTTAGAAGGGGCCGATCCTACCCTTGGGGAGATTGGTGTTCAAGAGCGTGTTGAGGAAACACGAATTGAGGTTATCTACCTGAAATCTATTGAAAGAAAGTTACTTTTGGCACTCTATGAAGCTCATCCTTATGAGGAAGTAGCTTATGATTTGTTTGATATTCAAAATACGGCTGCTGAAATCGGTGCAGGAATGATTGGAAATTTGGCTGAACCAATGGCTGAATTGGAATTTTTAGCTTATCTTAAGGACAAACTGAGGTTGAATGTCATTCGTCATACAGCCTTATTAGATAAAAAAGTTAGTCGTGTAGCGGTCTGTGGTGGCTCGGGGGGATTTTTACTCGGTGCAGCCAAACGTTCTGGTGCTGATTTTTTTGTTACAGCAGACTATAAATATCATGAATTTTTTGATGCTGAAGGTGAAATCGTGATTGCAGATACGGGACATTTTGAGAGCGAACAATTTACGCAAGAATTATTGTACGACATTATTACGAAAAAATTTCCTAACTTTGCAACCTTAACAACAGAAATAGATACAAATCCTATAAAATACTACAGTTGATGGAACAAACCGTAGAACAAAAATTGAAAGCATTATGGCTGTTACAAGCCGTACATACTAAAATAGACAAAATTCGCCAAGTTCGTGGTGAATTGCCTATGGAAGTTGCAGATCTTGAAGATGAGATTGCGGGCTTAGAGACTCGTATTGAGAAGATCAGAATAGACTTAGACGATTTAGAAGATTCGATCGTTAAGCGTAAAAACATGATTAAGGATGCCCAAGCTGCTATCAAAAAATATGAGTCGCAGCTGAATGAGGTAAAGAATAATCGTGAGTACGACGCTATTTCGAAAGAAATAGAAATCCAAGGTCTTGAGATTCAGGTTTGCGAGAAACGAATCAAAGAAGCAGAATTTGAGATTCGTAACAAAACAGAAAACTACGATACTACTGTAGGAAATCTTGAGTATAGCAAAAGCGAACTTGAGGGAAAAAAGAAAGAATTGGAAACAATTACTTCTGAAACTCAAAAAGAAGAAGATGCATTGTTAGCAAAAGCTGCTGAGGCTGAAGCGAATATCGAAGAACGTTTGGTAAAGGTATACTACCGTTTGCGTAACTCGTTTAAAAACGGACTTGCTGTTGTTTCAATAGATCGTGATAGCTGTTCCGGATGTCATAATAAGATTCCTGCTCAAATGCAATCAGAAATACGTCAACGTAAGAAAATCATCATTTGTGAACACTGTGGTCGCGTTTTGGTTGATGAAGGAATTGTGTTAGAAATCGAACAAGAGTACGGTTTCTAATCCTCAATAGATAAAGGAAGGTCCTGCTGTAAAGCAGGACTTTTTTTTTGTCATATTTTTTATGCAACTTTGTTGATATACTAACTAGGTCCGCTTACAAAAGTGTAGTTTTGTGTGTGGTAAATTTAACCTTTAAACGTTTATGAATAAAACTCATTTCAAGTTATTTGCTGCCTTTTTGCTCGGTACATCCTTTCTGCAAACAAAAGCGCAAGAAACCCTATTGCTTCGAAATCCAAGTATTAGCGCCAACAATATTGCTTTTGTCTATGGTGGAGATATTTGGATTGCCGAAAAAAACGGAGCTAATCCGAGACGCCTTACAACAAATCCTGGAGTGGAACAGAATCCAATGTTTTCTCCAGATGGCAAGAAAGTTGCATTCACAGGAAATTATGACGGAAATACAGACGTATATGTAATCCCTGTAACGGGTGGTGAGCCCAAACGGATCACTTATCACCCTTCTTCGGATGTATTGCGGGGATGGCTCAATAATGATGAAGTATATTATACGACATCTCGTGACTTCACCTATGCATTAAGTCCACGATTATACAGTTCCAATATTCAAATGTCAGGAATGGAAAAGGCGCTTATTATGCCTGAGGCGACTCAGGGAAGCCCTTCTGCTGATGGTCGTTACTGGGCTTATATCAAGAACACTGATCCTACTGAAAGAGATCGAGTTGCCTTTAAACGTTATCGGGGTGGTGGTATGCCGACAATTTGGATCTTCGATACGAAAACCAAAGAAATAGAAGCTATTCCGCAGGTTAAAAGTAATGATGTTAAACCATTGTGGTTGGGAAATAAGATCTACTTCCTTTCCGATCGTGATAAAATTGTTAACATCTATAGTTATGATACCAAATCCAAAAAGGTAGAAAAGCTAACGGATTTTAAAGATTACGATGTGCGTTCGCTGAATGGAAATGGGACTGAGTTGATCTTTGAATATGCTGGCGTATTAAATACACTAAATCTGGGCGATAATAAAGTCACTCCTTTGCATATTACGGTGAATACAGATGTAATGTACAAAAGACCGTATTATAAAGACATTAAGGACGATATACGTTATGCTACCCTATCGCCAACAGGCCAACGGGCATTATTAGAGGCGCGGGGAGAGATATTTACGGTACCTAAGGAGAAAGGTGAAGCCCGAAATTTATCTAATTCTCCGGGTTCTCATGAGCGTTTTCCGGATTGGTCTCCAAATGGAAAATGGATTTCTTATATTTCAGACAAAAATGGATCTTATCAGTTGGTGCTGATGGATCAATTTGGAAAAGATAAACCCCTGTACTTTAACTTAGGAGAAACGAACTTCTATTTCGAACCAACATGGTCACCGGATTCCAAGAAGTTGTTTTACAATGATGCACATCTTAATCTGTTTTATATTGATATCGCTTCAAAGGCCATTGTTAAAGTTGCAGACGATAAATTGAGCGGTCAAACTGGCCGTGTATCCAATCATTTCCAACCAAGCTGGTCTCCTGATTCAAAATGGATATCTTTTATACGTACATTGGAAAATGGGGTACCCGCTGTGTTTATGTATAACTTGGATACAAAGAAAACTCAGCAAATTACGGATGGTATGAGCTCTGCGCGTAGTACAGCTTTTTCTCAGGATGGTAAATATCTATTTTTTACAGCGAGTACAAATACAGGGTTGACAAATTCTGGCTTACATATGTCCGCGGTGCAGCGTAATGTTGATTATGCCGTATATGGCTTTATTTTATCCAGTAAAACGCCATCATTCTTTAAGAATGATAGTGATGAGGAACAAATCCGTGAGGATAAGGTGGATAAAAAGGAAGAAGGAGATGGTGATAAAAAAGATCGTGTAAAAGAAAACGATAAAAAATCACCTAAAAAGGATAAAAAGGAAGAGGCAGTGACAAGTAAGCCCATTGATAAATCTATTCAAGTTGACTTCGATCGTATAGAAAACAGAATAGTTGCCCTCCCTTTACCTGCTGGACCTTATTGGAATTTGAATGGTTTAGTGCCAAATCAATTGACTTACCAACGTGGGGGAACAATCGGAGCATATGATTTTAAGGATCTCGAAAACAAAACCTTAGTGGAAAATGCCCGTAGTTTTGTTATTAGCGCTGATGGTAAGAAGATGTTATATCAAACGGGAAATGGATTCAATATTGTAACAGCTGGGCAAAAAGTAGCCTCTCCTACTGCCGGCGAAGTTAAGCTAGGCGGAATTCAGCAATTGGTGGATCCCGCTGCCGAATGGAAACAGGTATTCAATGAAGTTTGGTCAATGCAAAAAGACTATTTTTATGTTGAAAACATGCATGGTGCTGACTGGAAAGCGATGAAAACCAAATATGAAAAATTCCTGCCTTTTGTAAACCATCGTTCTGATCTTGGTTATTTATTGAATGAAATGATGGGAGAAATGGTCGTTGGACACAATTATATCTATCCTGGAGATCAACCTTCCACGCCGTCGGTTTCAGTTGGTGTGTTGGGAGCAGATTATACGTTAAAGAATGGTTACTATCAGATTGCTAAATTGTTTACGCGTCTTGAATGGAATCCATCGTTCAAAGCCCCATTGGCTGAACCGGGATTAAACATCAAAGAAGGAGACTATATTGTTGCTGTTAATGGTGCTGAATTGACTGAAGATAAGGATATCTATAGTTTATTTGACAATACTGTTGGTAAACAAGTTACGTTGAAGGTCAATTCAAAACCTTCATTGGTCGGCGCTCGTGAAGTAATCGTTAAACCGATCTCGTTTAGCGACGAGATGAATTTGCGGAGCATGGAATGGGTCGAAAGGAACCGTAAGAAAGTAAATGAATTGAGTAATGGGCAAATAGCTTATGTTTACATGCCAAATACCGGTGCTGAAGGTTATACCTATTTCAATCGTTATTATTTCGCTCAGATGGATAAAAAGGCTCTTCTGATGGATGAAAGAAACAATGGTGGTGGCTGGGTGGCCGATTATGTCATTGATATTTTGTCCCGTGAACTGATTGCTGGTTGGGGAATTCGTGATGGAAAAGGATTTACTACACCAGGAAATGGTATTTATGGACCTAAAGCCATGATCATTAATGAAAATGCAGGTTCAGGTGGCGATATGATGCCTTATATGTTCCGTTTTAAAGGGCTGGGTAAATTGGTTGGTCGTACGACAATGGGGATTTTGGTTGGCATAAGTGGCTATCCTCCTTTGTTGGATGGCGGCCGTATTACTTCGCCAAACTTCGGTGTATATGACCTCAAAGGAAATTGGATTATTGAAAATGAAGGTGTGGCTCCTGATGTATTTATCGAACAATTGCCTAAAGATCTTTTGGAGGGTCGTGATCCTCAACTTGAAAGAACGGTGAAGATATTGTTGGAAGAAATGAAAAAGTATCCTTACAAAAATTTACAAAAACCAGCCGATCCTATTCGGGTGAATTAAAAGAGTATAAATCTAAGGGCTTTGAAGAGATTCAAAGCCCTTTTTTGATCATATAGTTTGTATGTAACTGCATCCATATCCGAGATGATTGAATATATCTCGTGTAGTTTTTATCGTAATTAGATCATATCATTCGTTTTCATTAGGCCAATACAAATCAGATGCTAAAATTTGATTGGACATGACAATTTTAATAAATCTTGCTTTTATTGTTATCTTTAACTGATATTTACTAGATATGTTTCCTGAAAAAACACCCCATCCGTTTCAATCTTTATTACGTTTGATCTTAATGGTTATTGGTTTTTCCATTCTTTCGCAGATTATTGCCATTCTGATTATTGCAAGTTATTATTCATTTATAGGGCAGGTCTTCTCCTTGGAGTCTATACTGAATGGATCTGCCAATGATATGCGATTTATGTTGTTAATGAGTAGCTTGGGATCTTTTGTTGTGCCAGCTTATCTGATGAATACACGCGAAGGATATGGTATAACCTATTTTAAATTGAAAAATTGGCCTAGCGGAATGCAATTTGGCTATATATTTTTAGCAATGCTTTCTTTTATGCCTTTGATGAGTCTGATCGGTCATTGGAATGAATCCTTACAATTGCCCGATAATATGCAATCTTTGCAGCGTTGGATGGAGCGTAGTGAAAAGGAATCGGCCGATTTAATCAAGGTTATTATTATGGAGTCGAGTGTATCCGGCTTTTTGTATAATATTGTTATACTAGCTTTGATTCCGGCCATAGGTGAAGAATTGTTGTTCCGTGGTGTTTTGCAAAAAATAATGGGAAGATGGTTGAGCAATCAGCATGTGGTTATATGGCTTGTTGCCATTATTTTCAGTGCGATACATCTGCAATTTTTTGGTTTTGTTCCCCGCATGTTATTGGGCGCTTTTTTTGGCTATCTTTATGTATGGAGCAAGAACATCGTACTGCCCATTTTTGGACACTTTGTCAACAATGCCGGTGCCACAATCGGGGCATTTTATTACGTAAGAGAGGGAAAGAGTTATGATGAATTCAATGCATTTGAATTGCAATCTTGGTGGATATATCTTGTAGGCTTCATTTTTACTCTTATTTTTGTATTCTTATTTTATAGATCAACGCAAAAAGAAAATAATGGAGAACGATTGGAAAAAAATTAAAACATATACAAATGCGATTCAAGCCGAGATAGTCAAGCAAATGCTGGAAGAAAATGGTATTCCTACTGTCGCAATGAATAAACAAGATTCTTCTTATTTATTTGGGAAAATTGAACTCTATGTCAGTAAAGGATCTATTGATCTGGCCGAAACATTAATTGAGGAAGCAGAAAGAGGGCTTTAAGAGATGAAAACAAGAGCAATAACGGGGGTAATCTTTGTGGCTGTCATGATAGCTGCCACTCTTTTGGGCGCTTATGTCTATTCCATTTTTTTTACACTGCTCAGTACATGGTGTCTTTATGAATTCTATGGAATAGTTTCGTCCGAAGAACGCGCCCCAAATAAGTGGATAGGCATAACACTGGCCTTACTCTTATTTGTTTTGGGCTCATTAGTTTCGATGGGCTTGCTTGCGGTAAAATTTTTAGCACTGATTATCCCATTTATAAGTGCGACTTATATTATTTCACTTTTTCAGAAGAGAACTTTTCCTTTCAATGATATTGCCTATACTTTTTTGGGTATAGCTTATGTTACATTGCCTTTCTTCCTATTTTCCAAATTAGGGTTTCTGCAAGGTACTTTTAACTATGTACTGCCCTTAGGTTTTTTGATCTTATTGTGGACAAACGATACCGGGGCATATCTCGCTGGACGAAGCTTTGGAAAACGTAAATTATTCGAACGGATCTCACCAAAGAAAACATGGGAAGGTTTCTTTGGGGGCTTGATTTTGGCTATTGTTGCTGCTGTAAATCTGGAAAAATATTTTGGTTATCTTCCACTTTGGCAATGGGTAAGTATTGCGGCAATTATCAGTATTGTTGGAACATTGGGGGATTTAGTAGAGTCTATGTTAAAGCGTAGTTTGCACGTAAAAGATTCCGGAAATATATTGCCTGGACATGGTGGTTTTTTAGATAGATTTGATGGGTTGTTATTAGCGGCACCTATGGTCTATGTTTTCTTAATTTTAATCAATTGATTGTATTATGAGTCACATTCAAAAATCTACATTTGATTTTTTAACGGAATTGAAAGCCAATAATTCCCGGGAGTGGTTTGCCGATAACAGAGCTAAATATGAAGCTGCATTGGCTGATGTGAGAAATTTTTTGACAGATTTAATTACTGCATTGAGCGAGTTTGACCCTAAAATTAATACTTCCATTCAAGCAAGTAAATGTTTGTTTCGCATTTACCGGGATACACGCTTTTCAAATGATAAAACTCCTTATAAAAGTTGGTTTGGGGCAGGAATTTCTGTTGATGGAAGAAAGTTGCAGGGACCAGAGTACTATATTCATATTGGAGCGGAAAATTCATTTATCGCCTGTGGGTATTGGCGTCCTGAAAAGCAACATTTAGAGGCAATAAGACAAGAAATTGATTACAGTGGTGATAAATTGGATGAAATTTTAAAAACAGTATTGACTGGCAGTAATATTACGCTTTTCAAAGAAGATTTACTGAAACGTGCACCGGCCGGCTATAGTGAAGATAATCCGTTTATTGACTTTATCAAATTGAAAAGTTTTGTGTTGGATAGATCTTTAACTACAAAGGAGTTATCTGCAAAAAATGCGCTGGATAATATCGTGGCTTCCTATAAAAGTATGCTTCCTTTTAAAGAGTTTTTACAAGAAGCCATCGATACAGAATAATTATTCAGGCAAGCTGATTTTGCCCATACAGACAGCGGGAGAGTCTTTAATTTGCGCTACATTGGATTTGTTGCCTACCAAAGTCTCATTTGCTAATAGCGCAAAGAGAACGGCCTCTTTTGCATCTGGGTTGATACCCAATGTTGCAAAACTTTCAACGTTACAAGTAGGTAGGCTCCTTTTGATGTAATCGAACAGCAATGGATTGTGTAGTCCACCACCACTAATGTACACCGCTACATCGGATAGCCCTTTTGACTGCTTGCGAATGCCATTGACCATCGCATGAGCAGCAAAGCGATTGAGGGTCGCCATAACATCCTCAGGCGGAATATGGCTTGTTTTCGAACAATCCTGTGCCCTTGCGAGATAAGCGAGATTAAATAGTTCCGGCCCAGTGGTTTTTGGAAAGGGCAGCGTTAGAAACTCCTCCGTTAATAATTGATTCAATAGCGCATCATTTACTTGGCCCTTTTTAGCCATATAGGCATCTTTATCCATTTCCTGATCAAAATTTACCTTCATGTATTGGTTCATCATTGTATTGCCTGGACCGAGATCTGTCGCATAAGCTTTCGACTTTGTTTGATGGCTTGGGATAAATGTGAAATTAGAAATACCGCCAATATTCAATAAGAATCGATTTTCTGTTGCATGCGAGAAAAGAAGGTAGTCGCCATAGGCTGCCAAAGGTGCCCCTTCTCCTCCTGCAGCAATATGTTTTTGCCTAAAGTCAGATAGGGTTATGATACCTGTATCTACCGCGATATGATCTCCATCTCCAATCTGTAAAGTGCTGTTGGGCCAGTTGCGGTCTTTGGTCAACGATTGAGGAGCATGGTATACGGTTTGCCCATGGCTGGCTATACAATCAATCTCACTGCTTGATAGATTCCATTGTTGCAATGCTGTGTTGATTAATTTGGCATGCGTGACTCCAATATAAGCATGGAGTCCCGAAAATAATTGCTGGTCGATATTTCGTTTTGCAAAAACTTCACGCACCCGCTCTCTAAAATCATCCTCATAAACCATTGTAGTAAAATTCTCGAGCTGTATTTTCGTTGTTTTACCTGCATTTTCTATGCGGCACACGGCGATATCAAGACCATCCAGGGATGTTCCGGACATCAGGCCAATAATACGACGTTCTTTCTTTTGTGAAATTTGGTAAAGTCTTTCGATTTGAGGATTCATAGCTTAAAAATAAACACAAAAATGTTATGATGAATATCATTTTTGACAATTAAAGATATTTTGTAACTTCACGGCATTAAAAATCAAAAAATTAAATACAATGAATTTTCCAGCAGAATTGAAATACACCAAAGATCACGAATGGATTCGTGTTGAAGGTGATGAAGCAGTTGTAGGGATTACCGATTTCGCTCAACGTGAATTGGGTGACATCGTTTTTGTTGACATAAACACTGTAGGTGAAGAAGTAGCCGCTAATGAAGTTTTCGGTACAATTGAAGCCGTAAAAACAGTTTCTGATTTGTTTTTACCTGTAGCAGCTACGATTTTATCGGTGAATGAAGCTATTGATGCATCTCCTGAATTGGTCAATTCTGATCCTTACGGTGAAGGCTGGATTGTTCGTATTAAATTGAACAACGCTGCTGATGTTGACGCTTTGTTATCTGCTGATCAGTACAAAGAAGAGATCAACGCATAAATTTGATATATAAAAAAATAAAATAGGGGCCAAAAGGCCCCTATTTTATTTTTCGTCGTTTATTGGGTTTTTAAGGTGGTCTTTATTTTTGCTTCAGGCATATCCACGGCACTTGTCATTTCTGTACTCGTGGTAAGACAGGTCTTTTTATCCAAGACATAGAAGCCCTGCACGTTGCCTACCTGATTTGCATCCGGACCGAACATTTTTCCTTCAACATTTACTTTATAGCCTAGCTCATTTGCTTCTATTAAAGTCATTTTGTTTTCTACTGAAATGCCTGAATCATCTGATTCAGTTTTGGATGTCCAAGAATCACCTATTTTAATCGGCTGCTCAGGCAATACTGTAGTTATATTTTCGAACATACTTTTATCAAACGGCATGTTAATGCCCTCAGGCAACTTGATATCGGAAGATTTGCCAAGTTGATCAACATTAAAGCTAATGCTATTTTCGAGCAACTTGCCTAAGGTCGCATGCATCTGTTTAGAAAATTCATTGGCCTCGGGGTTTTTAGAGTCGTAAGTCATATCCATTCCTGCCATATTCATTTTCATGTTGATTCCGGTATATTTAAGATCGAACGCAAATATGTTGTCTTTTTTCGTCGTATTGGTGATATCAAAGCCCATATTAAGGTCTGTCACCATTTTTTGGCCAGCAGCGTCAATATCCATGGTCATCACAAGATTTTGTGATATTTTTTTCCCTGAATCGGGATTTACGCGTAATGTGTATTTCTTTTGTGCGGAAGCAGATATCACGAGAAATGCAAATACAGCCATTAAAGAGGCAATTCTTAATTTTTTCATATATGGAATTTTAATTTTTTTAGTAAGCAACAATTGGCCAGTTTAAATATAAAAAAAATCCCTTTCACACAGTAAAAGGGATTTTAATTTTTTTAAGGATGTAATTCGTATTACTTCTTGATATAAGATACTTCTTTCACAGCTTTAACAACTTTCTCAACGCTAGGTAAAGCAGCTTCGATCAATGTTGGAGCATAAGGAAGAGGTACATCTGCACAATTTACGCGGATAACTGGGGCATCTAAGTAATCAAATGCATTACGTTGTACATTGAATGCTAAGTCGGTAGAAATAGACGCTAGTGGCCATGCTTCTTCCACGATTACCAAACGGTTTGTTTTCTTAACAGACGCGATGATTGTAGGGTAATCGATAGGACGTACCGAACGCAAGTCAATCAATTCAACGCTGATACCTTCTTTTTTCAATTCTTCAACTGCAGGAATGACAACGCGAGGAAGCATTTTACCAAAAGACACAACAGTTACATCTGTACCTTCTTGGATAATATTAGCTTTTCCGATTTCTAAGTAATATTCTTCTTCAGGAACTTGTCCTTTATCACCATACATTACCTCAGATTCCATGAAGATAACAGGATCTGGATCGATAATAGCTGATTTCAATAAACCTTTAGCTTCATATGGGTTCGAAGGAACCACAACTTTTAAACCTGGTGTATTTGCAAACCAGTTCTCAAAGTTTTGAGAGTGTTGTGCTGCAAGCTGACCCGCATTTCCTGTAGGACCACGGAAGACCATCGGAATAGAGAACTGTCCACCACTCATCGAGTGAATTTTAGCTGCCGCATTGATTACTTGGTCAATTGCAACAAGTGAGAAGTTGAATGTCATGAATTCAACAATTGGCTTCAAACCATTCATTGCAGCACCAACAGCAATACCAGCAAAACCAAGTTCCGCAATAGGTGTATCAATGATACGCTTTGCACCGAATTCATCAAGCATACCCTGACTTACTTTGTAAGCTCCGTTATACTCAGCAACTTCTTCTCCTAATAAAAATATTTTGTCGTCTTTACGCATTTCTTCGTTCATTGCTTCACGAAGTGCTTCTCTGAATTGTATTTCTCTCATCAGTTGTAAAATAGTGTCAATTTTTAGATTACAAATCTACTATTTAAAATTGATATTTTGAAGATTTGAACCCGCTAATTCTATAGTTTTATGTCATTTTTTAATAAGTAAATGACTTTTGTATTAAATTTTTGAATATAAGTTGTTCAGATATTCTAATGTTTTTATAAGTGCCTTATTACTATTCATTATCGCTAACGGAATGTTCCACGTGGCACGGTTCCTTCTTTCCACGTAATTTGAAATGCCGCGAATCTCAATCACGGGAATTGTCATTTTATCGGCTGCATAGAAAACCGCAGCTCCTTCCATACTTTCAACAAGGCTATTAGGATGCAGTTTTTTAATTTTTTCGATACTTTCTGTGCTACCATGGACTTTGTTTACGGTAATTCCTTCCCCATGTTTTAGAAAAGGAAGCCTAAGCTCCTTGTCATTCAGTAAAGACGAGGTAAATGTAGACCTTCCATAGCCCAATTGATCTATTGGAATAAAATTATGACCGTCTTCCGCACCTAGTTCAACAAATGACTCTGAAACGACCTGAATAACCGAGCCTATTTCAATAGTACGATCCAAACATCCTCCTATCCCGACATTAATAAGGAGATCATATTTTTTTTCGTGTAGCATTCTTCCCAGCTCAAAGCCTGTGGCGACCATGCCTACACCAGTTACTAGGGTATCGCATTGATCGTAATTTGATACCACTTCCAGAAAAGGCTGCAATTCAAATGAAGTAGCCGCAATCACTAATATTTGCATGATAAATTCGTTTTTGATGGAAAATTACAAATTATATTGCAGGCATACCTTTTTTTAGCATAAAAATAGCGAGCTAGGAATTCGTCCTGCTTACAAATTTGAGCTTGATTATAATAATAAGGTTAACTGATTAGTTGCTACGAAATCATTTTTGATCATCGAGTCCGAACGGTGCCATTTTTAGCCTATTGAAATCAGAAACAGCTATGACCTTCTTATATATTAGTTTAGCTTTTATATACCTTTAGTTTAGAATTTAGTTAGGTTTAATTTAGGTCAAACCTATACTAAACCTAAACAAAACCTAACTAAAACCTAAGTAAAACCTAATTAAAACACAAAGAATATCATGCTAAAGTATCCGCATTATCCGGCAACACTTTTGTCAACAGGGTGCATACAAAAACTCACTGCGAAGTCTTAGCAAATTAATTCCCGAAATCATGTTACAGCTAAGAATAAGGAGCTTTTTATCCCTGTGTGATGACAAAAGGCGGAAGGCACTCCATTATATTACTATATTCTGACTTCATTCCTTAAATTGAGATGTTTTAATTGCTCTTAATGCCTTATCTTTGTATCATTATGGTATTTATAACTCGTCGCGAACGTTTCTGTGCTGCGCACAAGCTCTATCGTGAAGACTGGAGTAAAGAGCAGAATGAACAGGTATTTGGTCTTTGCTCCAATCCAAATTGGCATGGACATAATTATGATCTTTATGTAACAGTTAAAGGAAAAGTCAATCCGGAGACTGGTTTTTTGATCGATTTAAAGATCATGAAAGAAATAATCAATCGTAGTATCATTGACAAAGTCGATCACCGTAATTTCAATTTAGATGTTGATTTTATGAAGGGAGTCATGGCTTCTACGGAGAATATAGCAATCGAAATATTTAAGATCTTAAAACCGCTGTTTGATGAACAGGGTGTGATCTTGCATAGTGTCCGTTTGCATGAAACAGAAAATAATTACGTCGAATATTTTGGCGATTAATCTTTAATACATTTAAATAGTAGAAACTATGAGTCAACACTCATTTGACAACGAAGAGTTGGATGGATATATTAAGATCGACAAATACAATACTGAAAAGGTAGATCGCATCGCTGCTCATTATACAGATATATTGGAATGTCTGGGGGAGGATCCAAAACGTGAAGGTTTAGTGAAAACACCAGAACGTGTTGCAAAGGCATTGCAATTTTTGACGCATGGCTATGATATCGATGCTGCGGAAGTGTTACGCGGTGCTATGTTTGAGGAAGACTACAGTCAAATGGTTGTCGTTAAGGATATTGAAGTATATTCTCTTTGTGAGCACCATATGTTGCCTTTCTTTGGTAAAGCCCATATCGCGTATATTCCAAATGGCCATATTGTCGGTTTAAGCAAAATACCACGTGTCGTTGATATTTTTGCGCGTCGCCTGCAAGTTCAGGAACGTCTCACCAATGAGATCAGGGATTGTATTCAAGAAACTTTAGGCGCTCGTGGAGTAGCTGTGGTGATGGAATGCAAGCATATGTGTATGGCAATGCGTGGTGTTCAAAAACAGAATTCCGTAACGACTACCTCTGCATTTACTGGCGCATTCCAAAATGATGTCACAAGATCCGAATTTTTACGCTTGATCACTGCTGATCTTGCTTAGTATATTTGTTGTTTATTAATAAAAAAAGCCTGCTAAAATATCCTCTTTTAGTGGGCTTTTTTTTTGATAGAATTTGAAAACAAAATAGAAAATCAAAAAATGGCAATATTGCTTTTTTATGCTTCTGAGGCGATTTATGAAAAATGCTCTTTACAAAAGGATAATTGTATTTAATTGATATTCAGTTTTTTGTAAAAAAAAGTTTTTATCATAAAAATGTTTTTTGGTACCTTTGTGGTTATGGAAATTGTTGCCGACGATTTAGAGTCCTATTTGGAACATACTACAGACGAGGAAAATTCGTTACTGAAAAGGGTAAATCGGGAGACTTATTTGAAGGAAACAATGCCCCATATGTTATCTGGGCACTACCAGGGAAGAGTTCTTTCTTTATTGAGTAAAGTGGTTGCTCCGAAACGTATTTTGGAAATAGGAACGTTTACGGGATACGCAACGTTGTGTCTCGCAGAAGGGCTGCAGGAAGATGGGATATTGCATACTATCGATATCAATGCAGAGCAACAAGAACGCGTCCAAGGTTATTTTGATGAATCGGCATTTGCTGATAAAATCAAATATCATATTGGAGATGCAGCGGTAATACTACCTACATTAGATGAAACATTTGATTTGGTATTTATCGACGCGGACAAAAAGAGAAATTTATATTATTTCGAAACGATAATAAATCAAGTTCCGTCTGGGGGACTTATTTTGATTGACAATGTCTTATGGAAAGGTAAGGTGTTAGATTCAAAACCAGACAACCAAACAAAGCAGATCATTGATTTGAATGCACGTTTAGCTCAGGACAAGCGCGTAGAAAAGGTAATATTACCGATTCGAGACGGACTTTTTGCCTTGCGCAAGAAGTAATTTGTGAACTAAAACATTCTTCATGAATTTAAAACAATTAAAAAGCTTTGTACTGTTACTAGCTTTGGGAACTTTTGGATTAACAAAAGTTTCAGCTCAAAGTAATGCGGCATATGTCGATAAGTACAGTCCAATAGCAAAAGAAATGATGGAGGAACATGGTGTTCCAGCATCGGTTATCTTAGCCATCGCTATGCATGAAAGCGGAAATGGTGGTAGCAGGGTAGCAAAAAATTTGAATAACCATTTTGGTGTCAAAGGAAAAAACAACAGTACCGTTATTCGGTCAGCTTACAAAGGTTATCGGTCTGTAATGGACTCGTATGATGATTTTGTAGGAATAGTAAAAAGAAAAAAGACTACTCAGAGTCTTTTTGAAAAACATCCCGGTGAAAAATACGAAGCTTGGGTAAAAGCGATTGCTCGTTCGGGCTACTCTACGAGTAAAGGTTGGACAGCAAAAGTACTCGCTACTATTAGACAATATCATTTGGATATGTTTGATAATGATGCTAAGCAAAATAGATTCTCGTCAACAAAAAAATAAGCGCGATAGTATTGCATGAAGAAGTTTTTTTATGGCATGTTTGTATTCATGATGTTGATTACATCATGTTCAAGCCGGAGAGGCACAATTTCCTCCACTAAATCTGGCTCCAATTCAAAAACTTCTTCATCCTCTTCTGTGGGGCGACCTACCATGGCTGGCAACGACTATATTGCTCATTACAAAGATGTGGCCGTTGCAGAAATGAATAAATATGGTATTCCTGCGAGCATTAAACTTGCTCAGGCTTTACTGGAATCCGGTAATGGTAACAGTTATCTTGCGCGTGAGGCTAATAATCATTTCGGTATTAAATGTGGCGGAGTTTGGAAAGGAAAATCCGTGACTCGTCCCGATGATAATATCAATGACTGTTTTCGGGTTTATGAAAATCCCGAACAATCTTTTCGGGATCACTCAGAGTTTCTGTTACGACCGCGATATGCGGCACTCTTTAAGTTGGATAAGAACGACTATAAAGGCTGGGCCAAAGGCTTGAAAGCGGCTGGATACGCCACCAATCCGCGTTATCCTGAATTGCTGATCGAAATGATCGAAAGATATCATCTTGATCAATACGATCGCGGTGAATCGCCACGTGAAAAGGTTGTACGTGAAGAGACTGTTCAGGTCGAGATCGTACAGAATGTACAAGAAACCCCTCCTACCGTCGTAAAGACAGAAGAAATCAAGAGCCCGGTAGCTATGCGTATTCATGAGGTTAAAGCGCAGGATACGTTATATTCGCTCAGTAAGCTGTACAATGTATCCGTTGATCAGATCAAATCCCTAAACGGTCTTACCGATGATGCCCTATCTTTAGGTCAGCTATTGGTTATATCTAAATAGTTACGCTTTAAAAGATGTTAAATATTTCGCTTTTGTACAGCGATATAGTAGTTTTACGAAAGTGATACTACAGCGATATATTTTTCTACTTATTGCCCTTGTTGGCTTTACTTCTTCACTTTTTTGCCAAGATAAAAAAGTCGAGGGTATTGTTTTTGATAAAAATACCAAACAACGTATTGGAAATGTGAAGCTGGCGAACTTGCGTACCGGGGAGGTCAATTATAATACTATTAAAGGAGAATTTGTCTTTAATGCACAGCTAGGAGATCATATTGTTGCGCTATGTAAAGGCTATTTTTCAGATACTCTTCAGGTGGATAAGCGTGGATTGTTGCTATTTCATTTGGTACGTGAATCGTTTTATATTGATGAAGTTCAGGTTTTTGCACGCAAGACGCCAGAAGAAATTCTGAAAAAAGCAAAGGAGGATTACGAGAAAGCGTATCGTCTTGCGGGTTATGGTGACGTATTTTCTGTTGGTCAAAATGGTGCTGGATTAAGCATCAATTCAATCTATAGTTTATTTAGCAAGGAGGCCAAAAGAGCACGTCGACTAACTAAAACCATTGAAAATGACTATAAGGAAAATGTGATCGATTATAAATTTTCGAAAGAGCTTATCAGCAAGATTACTGGACTAAATAGCGATGAAGCAGAACGATTTAGAAGGATATTTAGACCCTCCTATTTCTTTGTTCTCTCAGCGAGTGATTATGAACTGGCGAATTATATCAAGGATTGTTATTCACAGTATCAATTGAACCCTTCGCAATATTTTATTGAGCCTTTTCCAACAATTAATTATAAATTAGTACCGTAAACAAAAAATAGACGTTTTCAGAATGAAGTTATTCAATTTTGTCGGCATGGCTCTGCTTTGCCTTTCTATTACCAGCTTAAAAGCACAGGATCTGAAAGATCTTCGCGCTAAGCCAGATACCGCAATTTCTGTACAGAAAGAGCAACCATTAAATATTAAAACGATTCGTCCTATAGTTCCAAAACTAAACTTAGAGGTAGACTATTGGAAACATTGGACAAAATTTGGGATCAATTTAAATCAGGCGTCATTTAATGATAATTGGAAAGGTGGCGGTGTTGGTTCTATTGCTGTAGGATTGAATGCGAATCATAAATCGGATTATACGAAGGACAATTTCAATTTTGTGACCGAAGTTGATTTACGTTATGGAAAGATAAAGAATACCAATAATATTGCGAAGAAGAATAATGACCGTATATTTTGGGATAATAAGCTTTCTTATAAATTGTCTGCCAATTGGGCATTGTTTACGTCGGTGACATTTGAGTCGCAATTTGATGCGGGTTATAAGTATAAAACGGTTAACGGCAGAGATACAATAGACTATATTGAGAATGCGTTTATGGCACCAGCTTATCTGACAGAATCTTTCGGTCTTGAGTATAAGCCTAGTAACGAATTTTCCCTACGTTTCGGTACAGGTACTGCACGCCAGACTTTTATCTTGGATGAGCGTGTTAAGCCTCGTTCTGGAGAAGGTTTCTTTGAGAAATATGGCTATTATAGAGATCCTAACAATCCAAGTGCGGGTACTGGTGAACGATTTGGTGTAAAGGAAGACCGCACTTTTGCCAATGCACTGGCATTCCAGCTAACGGGTAACCTAGACAAAAACTTCACAGATAAACTGAATGTAAAGGCTCGTTATAACCTTTTTGCTGATTACGAGAAACTTTCCAATCCTACACACCGTCTGGATGTAACTGTAACGGCAAAAGTCACGAGAGTCATCAATGTGAACTTAAATGGTATTATGATCTATGATCCAGATGTTATTTCAAGAGTACAGTTGAGCCAGTCGCTGGCATTGGGTATAGTCTATAGTTTACCAAAATAATGTTTAGGTCTGTGTCAATAGGGATATTGCTTTGTTCATTGCTGTCTTTGGCAAGCTGCAAGTCGAAGATACAGCCGGTGGTTGCAAAACCGCTAGTTGCGTCATTTGCTTCTGCATTGGTTGTGGAAGAGAAAGTCGAAGCTAAGCCAGATACCAATTTATTGACACCTGAGGAAAGAAAGGTTGTTTTTTTACAGAAATCTGGAAACCATCCTTATTGGCGCCAAGAGGAAGCCATACATTATGATGTTCGTAAACCTAACTATGTCATTATTCATCATACAGCACAAGATAGTATTGGGCAGACGATCAAAACCTTTCAGATTCCAAGAACTAAAGTGAGTTCACATTATGTCATTGGCCGGAATGGGGAGATTATACAAATGTTGAACGATTATGTTCGGTCTTGGCATGCGGGGATGGCAAAATGGGGTTCTATTGTCGACATGAACTCCTGTTCTATAGGTATAGAATTGGATAATAATGGTAGGGAGCCTTTTCCTGAGGCACAAATTAATTCATTGATGACTGTGCTTGATACCTTGAAATCGCGTTATTTAATTCCAGCAAATAATTTTATTGGCCATGCTGATATCGCTCCATCACGCAAGAATGATCCAAGCGTTTTTTTCCCGTGGAAAAAGCTTGCAGAACGGGGTTTTGGAATATGGTATGATGAAGGACAGCTTGTGGCCCCTCCTGATAGCTTTAATGCGATAGATGCGCTTAAAATTATTGGTTATGATACATCCAATCTAAAAGCCGCTATCGTTGCCTTTAAACGAAAGTTTGTCGTTCGAGATACAACCCCCGAATTGACCATATACGATAAGAGTGTATTGTACAATATCTATAAAAAATACTGAGCCTGAGCAATCAGGCTTTTTTATTTTTTCTGAAAGTATGATCTTATTGGCCAAAAAGAACCTTCAGCTCGCTTTCATTGCTGTTGGTGTCTGTGAAGTCATGAAGGTTTTATTTAAGATCACTATTGTCCTCCATGGGACGAGGTACTTTCGTCCCCAGTTGTACGATATAGGCGATTAACATGACAGCTAGGCAGCCAATAAGATTTAGCCAGAGAAAAGGAATTTTATTTATCGTCCATACCGCTATCACGATAATTTCGGAAAGAATGGCTGCAAGAAAAACAGCTTTGCCTTGAATTTTCTTCATGTAGAAGGCGACGATAAAGATCCCTAGGATAGTACCATAGAATAGTGAGCCCAGGATATTGACCGCTTCGAGGAGATTACCCAATCTGTTCGCATACAAAGCAACAATAACAGTAAATGTACCCCAGATCAACGTAAATAAACGCGACCACAAAAGTTCTTGTTTTTCAGATGAGGTAGGATTAATAAATCTTTTGTAGATATCAATGGTCGTTGTTGAAGCCAATGAGTTGATAGCACTTGCTGTAGACCCCATGGATGCGAGAAAAATGACCGCTATGAGTAGCCCAATTAGGCCCTTTGGGAAGACGCTCGTCACAAAAGAAAGAAAGACATAATTATTGTCATTCGTTTCCGCTGTTGGGTTGTTTTTTTTGATTAAGTCCAAAGTCCCTTCTTTTACCGCTTGCATTTTTGCATTAAGTTGACCGAGTGAGGATCGATGATCAGCAATTCTTTTTTCATCGTCGTGATCCAATGCTGTATTAAGCTGCTGAACAACAGATTCACGTGTTTTAAACAGCTCGCTATGCTTTTGTTCGAGAATCTGGTAATCAGGAGCATATTTGCTTTCTTTAAGCTTCTTGATCTCGACTTGATTGAAAAAAATGGGTGGCTGATGGAATTGATAATAGGTAAATACCAGAACTCCAATCAACAGGATCGCAAATTGCATGGGGATTTTCAGTAGACCATTCATAATCAACCCTATGCGACTTTCCTTGATCGAAGCCCCTGTCAAATAACGGCCTACTTGACTTTGGTCGGTCCCGAAGTAGGAAAGCTGTAGGAAAAAACCTCCGATTAGTCCTGTCCAAAGCGTATAGTTATTATTGAGGTCAAAAGTAAAATCCAACGCGTTGGTTTTTCCTGATTTTCCTGCAATATGAAGTGCTTTTGATAATCCAATTGACTCTGGCAGGAGATGGATAACTAATATGCCTGCTACGAGTAATGATCCAAAGATAATGCTCATTTGAAGCAACTGCGTATGAGATACGGCTTTGGTTCCTCCATAGGTCGTATAGATAACAACAAAAATCCCTATGGCCAATGTGGTCCAGGTAAGATCAATATGAAGAATGGTCGATATAATTAAAGCGGGTGCAAAGATGGTAATACCTGTTGATATCCCCCGCTGTATCAAAAAAAGAATAGCAGTGAGTCCTCTGGTTTTGACGTCAAAACGTTTTTCTAGAAATTCGTAGGCTGTAAATACTTTTAGCTTATGAAAAATAGGGACAAATGTAATGCAGAGCACAATCATGGCCAACGGAAGACCAAAGTAGAATTGGACAAAACTCATTCCAGAAGAATAGGCTAGTCCGGGGGCAGATAAGAAAGTAATGGCGCTCGCTTGCGTCGCCATTACTGATAATCCGACATGATACCAGGGTAAAGAACGATTACCTAGAAGATATCCATCAATATTTTTTATACCCCTACTCTTATAAATGCCATATATGACAATAAATAAGAGTGTCAGAAATAAAACAATCCAATCTGCTGTACTCATGAATAGTGGTTCGTGAAAATGTACAGAAAAAGGATGAATAAAAATAGCCAGATAACGACTAACCAGTAGAAACGCTTCCAGCTATTCATATTTTTTATCTATCTGAAGGCTTCTGTGGATAGATAACACTATTAAAAATAGCAGCGATAATCAATCCGACAATAGCACCACCGAAGATGCTTAGAAATGTCTCGTTTGCAGTGAATCCAATTAATGCACCAAATACTACAGCAACTAAAAGAATGATTCCTTTTGCTTTGCCAGCATCAATTGTTGTGCAGCTGTTGTCAATCTGATTTTCCATTATTATATTATTTTGATTTTGATAACAAATTTACGAATAATCTATAAGCTCCGGGAATTCCTGCAGGCAATTGTCTGAAAAAAGATAAAGATGTATAAACAAATTTACCTTTTCCATATTGAGCAATGAGTAGTGAGCCGTTGTGCAAGGGTTCACCGGGATCTTGCATGCTGATCGGAGTGCGGTACTTTTTATCAATATCTTCTGCAAAATATAACCCCCGCTCCTGTACCCAGTGTTCGAAGTCAGCTTCGCTGATCTTGTTCGGGTAATTGAAAATCGGATCATTTTTATCGAAGTGTACTGTCGCAAGTTCATCTGTTACCCGGCTTCTTCCGACGCTAAAAGGAAAAGGAC
This sequence comes from Sphingobacterium sp. UBA6317, assembly GCF_002440385.1. Taxonomy (NCBI): domain Bacteria; kingdom Pseudomonadati; phylum Bacteroidota; class Sphingobacteriia; order Sphingobacteriales; family Sphingobacteriaceae; genus Sphingobacterium; species Sphingobacterium sp. UBA6317. Next base: position 110,789 of record NZ_DJTD01000069.1, read on the forward strand.
CAAAGTTTTTTGAGATCAGTCCATTGTTTACATTGTATTGCGCTAAAACTGTTCCGCCCATGTTGACATACGCGAGTAGTTTGTTTTGGAGCGGAACAATTTGTTTGTTAACGTTGAATATTCGGACACCAAGAATTACCGCGTCATAGCTAGAAAGATCTGTTTTTAAAGCTTGTTCGTTACTTAACACATCGACTTTTATACCAATGGCCGTCAATGATTCAGGAATTAGATCCCCTGCCCCATGGATGTATGCCACGCTCTTTACGTCGTTGACCAGGTTGATATTGCTCATTTTTATAGCGACATCTGGAAAATAAACAATATTAGGTATATGATTGTAGTCGATGGATTTTATCTCCTTTAAACGTTCTTTGTCTGCCAAGAGGAACCCAAGGGTATCAATGGAAGATTTAGAAGCATCTGATGGTTTTATGCTGATCTCTCTGGAAATTGTACGCTCGCCTTTGTCAAAAGATAGGTCAAAAGATGCCGGTGAAACTTCCCAGCCTTTAGGTACATGCGGTCTGACGTTAAATGTGGTTGTGTTTGCTTGTCCGTTTTTCTGAAAAGTCAGATTCACTTTGACAGTGTGGGCATTTTGTGTAAGTGCCAAAGGGCTGGAACTTTTTGCCGTCAACTGTGGGACGATCACAATGGGGTCATAGATTTCGCCACGAACAGGATCGGTATATTTATATTTTATGGGTTGATTGAGTGTGATATTTTCACCATTGATCCGGAGTTGAAATGATACCTCTGGAGCATAGGGGTTTTCTGGATAGCCTGTCAGGTTAAAATCACTGACATTAAATTTGCCTTTTCCATGTGGATCAATCAACCAGTATGGTTGTGTCGTCCTGTCGGCATGTATAAGAACCGAGTCTCTTTGTAGCTTGTTTATTTTTAGTGTTTCATGAATGCTATTTCCATTTATTTGGGTCAGCTCAACGGTTACATTTGGACGCCGAACAATAATGGAATGTTCTACTTTGATCTGATCTTCCAAGGCATAGGATGGATTTTTAGCGATACTTTCGAACCAAATTCCACCACAGGCAAGAATTAGTTTTTCAACCTCTTTTTTCTTTTCAGTTTTCCAGTATTCATCATCAATTTGATCCAGTGCTTTGTACAGTTGGATCAATTCAGCAATGATCAATTCGGGTTTATCAATTTGATATGTTTGATTGATGTGGTCAATTAAGGACTCAACTTTACTGCCGTTTTGAATTCTTTTCCATGAGGTGTCAACTCCATCCAAGAGTGTATTTTTTGCAGGTGCACCGTCTACATACTCAAAGTATTCGATTGAAGAGCCACGTTGGCTTGCCGAACCAAAGCCTTGGCTTTTGTGTGATGAACGGCTGTGTGCGGCAATTTCTCCATAAGAGGCTCCTAGAAGAGAATTGTAATCCCCGATATCTATTTTTAACTGATCTTCACGTGTATTGTTTTGACCTCCGAAGTTAGCTGTATTCCAAAGCAAGCGTTTAGCTTTCCAGGGGCGTACAAATTGAAGTTGCTCTGGGAATATATTCGGATCAGCAGCAGCTTTAAAGGCTTCATGTGCTAGAATGGCCGAGGCTTGATGATGACCATGGCCACCCCTTGAATCGGGAGGAAAACGCGTGATGATGACATCGGGCCTAAATTTGCGGATAATCCATACGGCTTCGCGGAGAACACGCTGTTTATCCCAGAATTCGAAAGTTTCCTCTGGAGTCTTCGAGAATCCAAAATCGTATGCTGATGAAAAAAATTGCTCACCTTTATCGATTTTTCGAGCTGCCAGTAATTCCTGCGTTCGAATCAATCCAAGTTCAATACCTTGTTCTGTTCCGATAAGGTTTTGTCCCCCATCACCTCGAGTTAGGGATAAATAGCCTGTTTTATATTTTTTTTCCTGCGCTAGCCAAGCTATTAGCCGGGTATTTTCATCATCGGGATGTGCTGCAAAATAGAGTACCGACCCCAGCACGTTCAGTTTTTCTAGATGAAGTTTAATTTCAGCAGCGTTCCACTGTGGATTCTGTGCTTTAACGATTGAAGTTGACAAGATGCCAGCCAAAATAATGATAACAGAGAGAAAAGGTCTTCGCATGTTTAAAGATAAAAATTTTGATGAACAACGGATTGTTGGAGATTGTAATTTTATTGCGTGTCTTTTTAATTGACAGTCTTTAATTAGCCCACTTGTGACGTTGGTATATTGCTTTGACTTATGGATATTAGGCGAATTAAACTTAGGGCCATAAAAGGAAGCTAGTTTGAGTGACGAGGTAGAGGGATAGATCACTAAATGGTAAAATATAGGCATAAATAAAAAACGGAAATCCCAATCAAGCTGGAATTTCCGTTTAACAATTAAAATATTTTTTCCTGAAACGAATTTTTAGAGAATAGTTATTTTGTCGCTTCGCTCCAAGTGGCAACCTTTAACATAAGTAAATATATGTAGAAAATATTTAGTTCTGTCAGATTACCTTAATTAGTTTTCCACATTGCTAAATTTTGTCAACATTTTAGCTTTTGGAAAACATATAATATAGCGGCGTCATGCGTTTAAGATGCTGCAATACAGCGATATTTAAGGTAAGATAGGTTTTCCGCTACCTTCAAAAAAATCTGTATTGGTCTAAAGCCAATTGTATATTTGTTTGACAAATTTCAATCGATTTTAGTCTCTATGTTTCAAATGCTCAAAAACGACAGGAGCAACCTTTAAAGAAAGTTTCACGCGAATGTTTTTGGGACCAAACACTATTTATCAATGGCACCTAGAACACGCTTCATAAACATATTTAACGCGTCTTTTTTGGAGTTACCTTCTTTAATTAATTTATCTACCTCTACAGCTCCGTATAGGTTTGAAATCAATTCACCAAGAACGTCAAGTTCTTCATCTTTCAAAGGAGCTTCGGTTAAAGCTTCCAGTGTCTCGATTGTTTCCAAGACATAATCTACATCATTCTGCTCGATGAACTCTGTCAAATGCTTAATTACTGGTAGTTTCATTGAATAATTCTACTAATGCGTCTAACTTATTTGTTTGTACCTGATTGACTAATTTACCGTTTTTAAAAGCAGCGAAAGTGGGTAGGTTATTGACATTTGCTAGTTTGCGGGATTCAGGGAATTTTTCTGCATCAGCAATAACAAAAGGTACGCTATCATTTTCGCCAGCCAATTTTTTGAATTTCGGTTTCATGATTTTACAGTTACCACACCAAGTTGCGGAGTACTGAACCATTACAATATCGTTATTGTTTACAATTTCTTGTAAATTATCGTTTTCTAATTCTTGTAACATGATTTTATTTTTAAGGTGATTGTTGGAGAAATCAACAGGAGCCGGGAAAAGCTCCTGTCGAAAAGACACTGTGGTCTTGTATTGTTAGTGTTTAGCTAAATAATCAGCTACACCTTTTCTATCTGCGTTCATTGCATCTTTACCTTCTTCCCAGTTTGCAGGACACACTTCGCCAAATTTCTGTACGTGAGCGTAAGCATCGATCAAACGTAAGTATTCTTTAACGTTACGACCCAAAGGCATGTCGTTTACTGATTCATGGAATACACGGCCAGTTTCGTCGATCAAATATGTTGCTCTATAAGTAACCGCAGAACCTTGTGCCAATGTTCCGTATTCAGGGTGTTCAACTTCTTGAACATCTAAGATTCCTAATATACTTGATAAGTTGCGGTTGGTGTCTGCCAATAGAGGATATTCAACACCTTCAATTCCACCGTTATCTTTTGCTGTGTTTAACCAAGCAAAGTGTACTTCATTTGTATCGCAAGAAGCGCCGATTAAGACTGTATTGCGTTTTTCAAACTCAGCAGCTGCTTCTTGAAAAGCGTGTAATTCAGTAGGACATACGAAAGTGAAATCTTTTGGATACCAAAATAAAAGCACTTTTTTACCTTCTTTAACTGCTTTTTCAAAAATGTTGATCTGTAAATTGTCGCCTAAATAATCAATTGCATCTACTGTAATGCTTGGAAAACTTTTACCTGTGAAACTCATAATATATCTTTCTTTTTTTTGTTGACACAAAGATACAGCAACTCGATCCAAAAAGCGAATTGATTTTACCAATACACTATCGTCAAAATCTATTATGACTAGATTATAACAATAAGTTTTTATTATAATAATGATAGGTTGATCTGATGATTAACAGACCATTTATATGTTGCATGAAAATAAATGAATTCATACTGCGCTAGTTACAGATTTATACCCAAAAATTATTGCAGTTTTGCAAATCAAAAGCTACTTTTGCGACGTTCAATTCTAGAACAGCACAATGCTGGAGGGGTTCCAGAGCGGTCAAATGGGACGGACTGTAAATCCGTTGCTTCGGCTTCGAAGGTTCGAATCCTTCTCCCTCCACCATTTTTTCTTTTCTAAATCCAGTCTATTTTACAGGTTCTAAATTTGCGGTTGATCGTGACTATTCCATCGTACGTGAAACGATTTTGATATATATTTTGGCTATGGTCAATGTTAATCGCTTTGGTATAATGAGTCTATATAGTGGCTACCTCTCTTTTTTAAAAAAATATAACAGGATTTTAGACTAGCTATTGACTTATATATAAAATAAGCCTAAGTTTGGCTTCTGAAAGGCCCCGTAGTTCAACGGATAGAATAGATGTTTCCTAAACATTTGATAGCAGTTCGATTCTGCTCGGGGCTACTGAGAAAAGCGATGGATTTCCATCGCTTTTTTTGTTTATTCAATAAAACTTTTCCTTTTCTTATCAAAATAAATAGGTAATAGAATTGTAAATTTTTATTGGAATGATTATTTTCGGATAATTATTTACAGCAATTTTACTTTTGGCCTGTAATCCGATAATATAAATTGAATGGGAAAATTTTTATTATACCAATTTAGAAAGGTATATGCAGCTAACCCTGCTTTTTTTGCTTGCTTTAGCATTTGGATAGTCTTAATGACAGCTGTTGTTATATTTATTCCGAAGGAAGATGCATTCCATTTTGTGAATACTCGTCATTCATTTTGGGCTGATATTCTTTTTACAATACAGACTTATTTTGGAGACGGTCTTTTTGTTATAGGTGTTTTTATTGCCTACTGCTGTACGCAGCAATGGAATTTTGCCCGAGCTATCCTGGGGACATATATTTTCTCGGGGCTGATCTGCTGTATACTGAAAAACCTTTTCGATGCCGATAGACCGGCAACCGTATTTCATGGAAATCCTACATTCCATGTTGTTTCTTGGTTGCGTGTAGCGCACTTTAACTCCTTCCCTTCCGGACATACAACTTCGGCCTTTGCGCTGGCGGCTACGTTAGGTATTCTCTCAAAAAATAAAGCTTTTGGTATAACTGTATTTATTCTCGCTGCATTAACAGCTTACTCTCGGGTGTATTTGGGGCAGCATTTCGTAGAAGATGTTTGGTTTGGATCAATTTTAGGAAGCGGTACGGCTTGTTTTTATTTACTTGCCATGTCTTATGTCTTGAAAAATAAACGCATGTCATTCAGCACGAGATTTCTTCAGGTCAAACTTTAAATTCAGTAAGAAGATACTTCCATCGTTCGATTAGGTTTGGCTTGTGTCTTTGAATAAAGATAATCGTCCAACCATTATAAACATCAACAGTCCGAAACAGGCAAAAACACCATAGGAATAGCGTAGGCTAAAGGCTTCAGCAATATACCCAATTAAAGGTGGTCCCATTAAAAAGCCCAAGTAGCTAATGCTTGAAACCATGGCCAAAGCCACTCCAGAGGGCACATTTTTGTTCTGTCCGGCAATACTGTAGATGGAGGGGACATTGCAAGCTACACCGATACCGACCAACATAAAAGCTAGGGTACAGATGATAAATTCGGGAAAAATAACCGATGTCATCATCCCGATGAACATCAGTAGGCCACTGTACTGCAGGGTCCTTTTTCGGCCCAATTTCCGAATGACAGCATCACCAACAAAGCGCCCAGTAGCCATCATGATCATAAATGAAGCGTAGCCAACGACAACAAATTTCTCTGGCGCCTGAACGATCTCCTTGAAATACACCCCACTCCAGTCGAACATTGCCCCCTCAGTTGCCATGCTGAAAAAGCCGATGATGCCGAGCTGAAGTAAGCCACCTTCTGGTTTAGAGAAAAAACTGCGCTTTTCCTTTTGAGGAGATTTGCCAGGAACCAAATACTTTTGGTTGACTAGTGTATTCGCTGTGACAATGACTAATATGATTAAAAAATGGTAAAAGGTGTTCAGTCCAAAATTCATCGTTAACAAGCCTACTAGTGCTCCTGTGAAACCAGCGATACTCCAGGCTCCATGAAAGGAAGTCATTATTGATTTTTTGAAAACCTGCTCCGTTGCGACACCCTGTGTATTAACAGATATATTACACATATTACCGGTTACACCAAATAGAAATAATATGCATCCTAACTGCCAGGCATTCTGCGCAAAGGGGATGGAGCACAAGACCAAGGTGTAAGCGATGGGTACGATACGCAAAACGCTAGCACTTCCATATTTTGTAACCAATTTTCCTGAAAGAGCCATCGTTGCAAGTTGTCCGACTGGAAGCATTAATAAAATTGTCCCCAATTGACCCTCACTTAAGTTGAGATGAGCTTTGATAACGGGGATGCGGCTTGCCCAAGATGCAAACGCGATACCTTGGCAAAAAAAGAAAAGCGATACCGCAATTCTTATGCGATTTCGTTTCTTATAAAGATCTTCTTCTGAGTGAGTTAACGTTGCGTCCATAGTTTCTGATTTGAGGGTGCAAAGTTAAGGATAAGTATCCCATTAAAAAATATAATGATTCAAAAAATATTTGAACGTTTATGTTGCAATAAGGATACGAAATATGTCTATATTTAAATAGCATATCGGCGTGATGATAATTATATGCGCTAGTTTCGATAATTATCTTCTACCTTAATCTTCCGGTAAGAAAATAATACGATGTGCTTTTTGAATTCGGCTAAACCTATTTATTCAATATCATATATTATACGTAATCATTCCTTGTATAGGAACCGAAAATGGACACATTTGTTTCAGTTTATTTGTATTGAATACTTTAATTTAAGAAGATATTCGATGTGGTAGTCAAAATAGAAGAAGTTTGGGCTTCCATATCATTAGAAAATAATAGCAGTGAAATAACGGGAGAAAGTCAACAATTAAATGCTGATGTAGTGAAGGAATAAAAATATAAAATTCTTCGCTATTTCATGGTGGTTTGTTCAATACCTATTCTACCTTTGTATTGGCAAACAATTATTAGCCTCCTAGATAACATGATAAAGAAACTAATTTTAAGTACAGTTCTAGCCTATGCTGGAACAACCTGTGTTATTGCCCAACAACCCACGTTTTTATCCCATCCGACTTTAAGTCCCGATGGAAAGGAAATGGTTTTCAGCTACGAAGGTGACCTTTGGAAAGTTGGAAGTCAAGGTGGTGTTGCGGTACGGTTAACAGGAATGGAAGGAAATGAAATCAATCCAAGAATTTCCCCAGATGGAAAATGGTTGGCTTTTTCCGCCAATCAAAACGGTAATATGGATGTCTATGTAATGCCCTTGGCGGGTGGAGATATAAGGCAGCTGACATCGCATGATGCTTCGGACGAAGTGGACAGCTGGAGCTGGGATAGCAAATCGCTTTATTTCACATCATCGCGTTACAATAGAATGAGCGCTTATCAAGTTGCTTTGGATGGAGGTACGGCGACAAGGTTATTTCCACATGTCTTTAATTATATCAGTAACGTGGTGCCAACTCCTTCGGGAGAATTGTTATTCAATGACAGCTGGGAAGGCTATAGCTCGGCGAACCGCAAGCGATATAAAGGTGCTTTCAATCCAGATATCAAGTCTTATAATCCCAAAACAAAGGCATTTCAACAGTATACAGATTATATCGGTAAGGATTTTTGGCCCACTGTGGACCAAAAAGGAAACATATTCTATGTGTCCGATGAAAGCAATGGTGAGTACAACCTTTATCAACTAACGGGAAAGTCGAAAACTCAATTGACTTCTTTCCAAGAATCAATCAAACGTCCGTTTGTCGCGGCAGACGGTACTAAAGTGGCATTTGAAAAGGGCTATCAGCTTTATATTTATGATGTCAATGGAAAGAAAACCGTACAGCCCAACATCGCACTTAACCGCAATCAAGTGCTAGGAAAGCTGAAAGAGTTTAACATTTCAGGTAACATCAGTAATTTCGACGTTTCTCCGGACGGAAAGAAAATGGCATTTGTATCACGTGGCGAATTGTTCGTTTCGGATATTGAAGGAAAGTTTGTTCGTCAGATGCCCGGTCAGGGAGAACGTGTCATGGAGGTTAAATGGCTTAAAGACAGTAAAACATTACTCTATAGCCAAACGTATCAAGGCTACCAGAACTGGTTTTCACGCACGGCAGACGGTAAAGGTGAGGTAAAGCAATTGACACAAGATCTGCGTAACAACCGTGATATTACGTGCAATGCAGATAGGACAAAAGCTGTGTACCTCAGTGGTCGTGATGAAGTACGTATATTGGATTTGACAAGTTTGAAGAGCCAAACAGTGGTTAAAGATGAAATCTGGGCATTTCAAAATTCTTCGCCCTCATTCTCCCCTGATGGAAACTATCTTTTGTTCACAGCTATGCGCAATTTTGAACAGGATATCTTTGTGTATAACCTGAAAAATGAGCAAACGACTAATTTGACAAATACAGGAGTTACAGAAGCAGCACCATATTGGTCTCCTGATGGTAAATATATTTATTTTGCGAGTAATAGGACTAAGCCTTCTTATCCTACCGGTATGCAAAACTCCAGCATCTTCCGAATGGCATTGACCAACTTTGACCAACCTTACCGTAGTGCAAAGTTTGATGAATTATTTGTAACACCCGAAAAGAAAGATACAACAGTAAATAAAACTGGTACAGCTAAGAAGGAAGCTGGCGCTAAGGATAAAAAGAAAAATGATGTCGATAAGGGCAAGCCAACCGCAATACCGGTAGCCGAACCCAAGAAAGCTGGTTTGGTTCAATTGGATTTAGAAGGACTGCGTGATCGAATTGAGCAAGTGAGTCCTGCATTTGGAACACAATCTAATCCTTTGGTGATACAAAAGGGGGATAAATCCTATCTGTTCTATTCATCCAATCATGAAGGAAAATATAGTACTTATCGTACCGTATATGAGTTGTTTGCACCGGCCAAAACCGAAAAAGTCGCTGACGGAGGCATGGAGAATTTTGTAGAGTCGGTGGGAAAATACTTCGTATTGACCCGAGGAACGATTCAGAAATACAATCTTGACTTGAATAAGCTTGATGCGGTTACAATGAGTTTTAAATTCAATCGGGATCTCGAGAAAGAGTTCAATCAAATGTTTTATGAAACATGGGCCAATCTAGAGGAAAATTACTACGATAGCAACTTCCATGGAGTGGATTGGGTTGCGATAAAAAAGAAATATGAAAAGTATCTTCCAGGTATCAACGATAGGACAGATTTGCGCATCCTCTTAAATGATATGTTGGGCGAGCTCAATTCGTCGCATCTGGGTTTCAGTTCAATGGGACAGGAAGAACGTAAGCCGTTTGGTTTTGTAACGAATGAAATCGGTGTGACCTATGATTCCAGCAATCCTTACAAGATCAGCTATATTGTTCCGAATGGCCCCGCGGCAAAGAAAGAAGCTGATATTCATGCGGGTGATATCCTCATCGCGATTAACGGAACAAAATTGAATACGCAGGCAGACCGCGATAGTTATTTTACTTGGCCTTCACTGCAAGAAGAAATTCAATTGACCTTGAATCGTAATGGCAAGGAAATTCAGACAAACATTCGTCCGGTATCAAGCGCCGTGTTTAGAGATCTCCTCTACGACCAATGGATTAGAGATAACCGAAGTCGAGTTGATCAGTTGAGTAGCAATAAGATAGCCTATTCACATATGAAAAATATGTCGGATACTGAGTTACAGCGGTTCTTGATCGACATGGCCGAACAGGAGAATAACAAACAAGGGATTATTTTAGATTTGCGTTATAATACAGGCGGAAATGTACACGATGAGGTTTTAAGATTCCTGTCACAACGCCCTTACTTACAGTGGCAATACCGAGGTGGTAAACGTGCGCCACAAAGTAATTTTGCACCATCTGCCAAGCCTATTGTTTTATTGATTAATGAGCAATCGCTGAGTGATGCTGAAATGACTGCAGCGGGCTTTAAAGCACTTAAGTTGGGCAAAATCATCGGTAATGAGACCTATCGCTGGATTATTTTTACTTCTGCTAAAGGCTTAGTCGACGGATCAAACTATCGACTTCCGTCTTGGGGATGTTATACGCTTGATGGTCAGGATCTCGAACAAACTGGAGTTGCCCCAGATATTCTTGTAAAAAATACCGTACAAGATCGGATGGAAAATAAAGATCCGCAGTTGGAAAGAGCTATAAAAGAAATTCTTGACAGTATAAAATAAAGAAGTTAGCGCTAACATTACTTACTTTAAATAAACTGTCCAAAGTTGCAGTGCCCCCAAAAAGTTAGACACTTTCTGGGGGCATTTTTATGAACCTGATCTTCCGATTTCTGCTATATCGCCCTTCAGCGTATGATGTACTTCATTCGGGCCACCCTTTCCCTAAAAAGTCAACATATAATTTTAAGGTGTGTTATTAATTGCCTGTTTATCAGTGTTTAGTGATTTTTTGCTGTTTCATTATGCAATAGTCGATTTTCCTGCATCCCTTCTCAAAATATAAAAAAAGGAGACAACATGGAAAAGATTATATTACAAGTGAAGGACTCTTGCTCTGCAGAGTGGGATAAGATGACGCCACAAGAACAAGGGCGTTTTTGTGGTCAATGTGAGAAGATGGTTGTAGATTTTTCACAGATGGATGATCAGGAAATTGTAGATCAAATAAAAAAAGCCGGTAAAGGGCTATGTGGTCGATTTTATGAAGATCAGTTGATGCGTGAATTGGATGTCCCTTTTTCTTTTTCTAAAAACCCTATTTGGCAAGGAAGATGGCCGGGGATCGCTGCGGGCCTCTTGTTGGTTGGATCCTTGAGCTTTCATGCTGCTCAAGCACAAAACAAATTGACTGGAGAAGTTGTCGTTGTCCAAACAAAAACAGAAAATGATCAGATAAAGCAGCAGGGGCAGGTTAGCTCATCAACAAATGATAATTCAACATTAAAAGGAAGCCCCGATAGCACAAAAGTAAGCATAAAAGGTAAAGTAGTTTGTGCTGGAAGCGATGTAAGTATGATGGGAACAGAGGTGTCCTTGGGAAATTACCGTACGCAAGTGGATGAAAATGGAGATTTTCAACTTTGGGTACCGCAATCTCTGTTTCGGGTAGATCAGGAGCTCCGTGCACAGATGTTAGGCTATAAAACGGTTGTGATTTCAATCAAAAAGGGGAGTAAAATACAACTGGATAAACCAATAAAAATGGAAGTTAAGCCAATGATTATGGGAAAGATTGCTGTGGCAAGGAAATAAGACATTATGGAGCGAAAGAATAATTTGTTTAAATGACATATTTGAGTCTGTTTTTCTTATGGGACAGCTGCCAAAAATCTCGCTTGAATGTCATAAAAGTCAAAAAAATATTCTTTTCCACTTGACTTTTTCTGCGGTGAACCTTACATTTGGATTATCGAATGACTTCGTAGCTCAGTTGGTAGAGCAACAGACTCTTAATCTGTGGGTCCTGAGTTCGAGCCTCAGCGGGGTCACTTTCAAAAAAGCCGTTTTACAAATGTAGGATGGCTTTTTTCAATACAAGTTGGATTATTTTCCCTGTGCAGCTATTAACTTTAAATCGTTTTTCTAATGTTGAATGTTATAATCATCGGATAACGAATCCATTATTTTTATCAGCTATCCCGTATTATTTCTGCTAGGAAAACATAAAACTCTTTAATCTGTTATTAATTCAGCGAATTTATTACGTAAATTTGTATTTCAGACGATAAGCTTATGGAAGACAAGAAGATTTCGATATTGTACGTTGACGACGAAGAAAACAATCTGTTTTCTTTTAAAGCGACATTTCGACTAAAGTATAAAGTGTTTACGGCAATTAGTGGTGCCGATGCAATCGATATTGTCAAAAACAACCAGATACATATTATCATTACTGATCAACGTATGCCGGAAATGACCGGTGTAGAGTTTTTGGAAGAGATTATTAAGATCAATGCGGCCCCAATGCGTATCCTTTTGACAGGATATACGGACATGGCAGCTGTCGTTGATGCGGTCAATAAAGGAAAAATCTTTCATTACCTCAATAAGCCTTGGAGTGAAGAGGAGCTCGATCAAACGATTCAACGCGCTTATGATGTCTATGCTGAGCGCAAAAAAATTGTGGAGACTAATTCTCAACTTGAGACTTCAAATGATCAGTTGGAGTTTTTGCTTCGGCAAAAGCTACTTTCCTAAAGGATTATAATTTTAGGAAAGTCAACTTTTATTTAAAATGTCTGTTTGCTTTGTGATGCTCTTCGCTGCCATCGCATCGGATTGCCGAAAGTGAAAGGATTATTTGCTCGGTATGACGACGGTAAAGGTTGTACCCTGATTGGGTTGTGATTGTACTTCGATTTTCCCTTGTAGTTTTAAGAGTGCATTCTGAACATTATAGAGCCCAAATCCCATGCCTTTCGCTTGATCACTGGCTCTAAAGAATAATTTAAAGATATCTTCAACATACTCTGGAGATATGCCTATTCCGTTGTCACTCACCATAATTTTAGCTTTACGTTCTGATACGGATACAGAGAGTTTGACGTACTGGTTTTCCTGCCCTTTACGTTGATATTTAAAAGCATTAGAAAGAAGATTATGCAAAATCAGTTCTAAAAGTGCTTTGTCTCCGCTAAAGGTTTCTTTTTGATCCACTGAAATTTCAAAAGCCACATCCTTATTTTGCGTATACATGCTGTAAAACTGGCGTATGTTGCCAAAGAGCTCTTCGAAATTTATCGCTGACAACATGAGTTCTCCTCTTCGTAAAAGATAATAGTCGCGCAGACTGTCAATATAAGCATCTAAGCTGACCAAGGAACTATCCATCAATGATAACAACTCATGGATACGATCTATGCTGTCAAACTCTAATCCAAGTTTCACCGCAGAAAGAACCCCGGTCAATGGATCACGAAGATCATGGCTAACGCTATAAGCGAACTTATCTAATTCATCATAAGCTTTTTGTAGCTCTTGATTCTTAACCTCTAGCATGGAGTTTGCAACATAAAACTTATTAGCTTCTTCTATTGCGGAAACGATTTCTTCATTCATCCAGGGTTTTCGGACAAACCTAAAAATATGGCCCTTATTAACTGCATCAATTACAGTTTCCATATTGGCATAAGCCGTTAAAAGAATACGGATTGGTTTTGGAAAATCTTTTTTAATGCGGTGCAAAAAATCGATGCCCATCTCATCCGGCATACGTTGGTCACAGAAGATAATACGGATATCAGGATGAGCATGAAGGATCGTTTCGGCCTCACTCGTATTGGATGCTGTATGGATAGCGTAATCGTATCTAAAGTTCGCTTTAAAGCTAACCAAATTGTTTACTTCGTCATCGATATATAATATTTCAAGCTCCCTCTGCATAATTTTATTATATGGTTTTATCCCTTACAAAAGATATGAAAAAATAATAGTTAATTGAACTATTTTAAGTTTATAGTGGTATTAATTGTTTTGTTGAATTGGAATGAGGAGTGTAAAGCTTGTGCCCTGTCCCACTTCTGAATCTACGATAATTTTACCATGATGTTTCGCAATGGTATTATAGGCTATGGACATTCCCAAACCAGTACCTTCGCCAACGTCTTTTGTTGTAAAAAATGGTTCGAATATCCGTTCATGAATTTCTTTTGGAATACCTATACCATTGTCTGCGATTTTGATAAAGACGGAGGTATTATCCGCGTGAACTCCGGTCTCAATCCATATTTTACCACCAACATCGTGATTAAACTTCTTATTCACGGCGTAAATAGCATTTGTCACAATATTCAAAAAGACCTGATTGAGTTTGCCGGCATGACATTCGACCTTTGGCATATCACCATAGATCTTATCAACTTCAATCGTGTTATTTAATAAACTATTGAGGATAACCATTGTTGACTCCAACCCCTCGTTTAGATCTGCAAATTTTAATGTATCCTCGTCTACACGCGAGAAGATCCGCAAACTCTTTACTATTTCGGCGGTCCTATGGGCCCCATCATGCATCCCTTTTAATAGAAAATCTACCTCTGTTTTCAGATAATCGATATCCAGGTCCTCTTTGAATTTTTTGATCTGCAATTGCTTTTCCGTTTCGGATATCCCCTCTTTAAAAGCTATACGTTCTACCTCCTCCAGCGTTTCCCAGATCATCTTGATATCACGCTTTAATGGAGCGACATTGGATGTAACAAAGTTGATTGGATTGTTGATCTCGTGCGCAACCCCCGCAGTCAGTTGACCAAGAGAGGCCATCTTTTCGGCTTCGACAAGTTGAGATTGTGTTTCCTTCAAGTGGGTAAGAGTGGTTTGTAGAGACTCATTAGATTCTGTTAATTCACGTGTCCGCTCATCTACTTTTTGTTCCAATACGATATTTTGCTCGCGTATCAACTTTTCGTTTTCTAATGAGATCGCTAATTCCCTGACTTGTGATGCTTCTTTTTCTTCTTTTAAGATATTGATACTATAAGCTAGACCGAAGGACAATAAGGCCATCTCCACAACAGATGCAATTTGTACGGCGTTACTCGTAAAATCGTTATATTTTAAAATGCCATAATCTTTCAATAAAAAGACGACAGAACCTAATAGTAAAATTGTCCAACCGTAAACAAAATATTTAGCTGGTTTATAGCCATTTATCATTACCCGATAGGATAAGTAAAGGACAAATAAAGAGCCTGCTCCTGTTGTTAGCTGCATAACCATGAACGCTGGTTGTGTAAGGTTGAGCAGTGTAAGAAGGCTACCAACGACAAAAAGGATGATAAAAGCAGTAATCACACGTCTTGACCGAGGAGCATTTTTCGGTAATTGAAGAAATGAATCTGCAAAAAGCAGGGCGCATAAGCCTGATAAACATCCGAAGATAATAGGACCTTTTGTTGCAAAATATGTCCAATTTGGCCACAAATACTGAAAACTATAACCTTTAATGCCCATTTGTGTTATTCCTGCACAAAGAACATAAAGGACATAATACAGATAGCCCCTTTCACGAACTGAAAAAAACAGGAATAAATTGTATATCGCCATAATCCCGACAATACCAATATAGATCCCGCTTATCAAACTGTCGTCATTCATCTCTTTTAAGAAACTGCGCTCGTTACTTAAATAGATCGGGAGAATAATCTGTTCCGTACTTTTTACACGAAGAAAAAAGATCGTTTTCTCATATCCGGGTAATTGGATGTCGAATGCGTAATTAGGAACCTTATATTTTCTAGCCGAAAAAGATTGATGCTCGCCCAGTTTGATCGATTTATAATGCCCATTTGATGATGGTACAAAAAGTTCGACCTCATCCAAGAGAGGGTAGGCAATTTCGAGCAAGAGTTCAAGTTTCTCTTTTCCCTTATTTGTCACAGGCAATCGGAACCAGATGTCAGTGGGTGATATGCCCAAATTGGGTACCTTGCTTTCTAGCGACTGGAAGGAGGAAGCTGAAGTATCCGCAAAGTTAGGCTCTCCTTTCCCCATATAACGCTCGAGACCATATCCGATCAATACACGCTGCGTCGGTTGATCGATAATAACCTCTCCAAAACAAGTTGAACTGCACGTAAAAATAAATAAGAAGATCAAGTTAAGCCAGCATTTCATCACTATATGCTATTTTTTTGCTTCGGCAATAACTAAATTCATTGAAACAAGGAAACAACCCGCTTCATCAGCTTGGTCCAATGTGTTTTGAAATTCCTCCATTTCAGCTGTGCTCAACTTCCCTTTTTCGACCATCTCCAAAAGAATTTTATCTAAGAAAAGATAGCGGTTGGCTTCTTCTTTCGAGCGGGCTACCATACAGAATGTTTGCAATTGAACTTGTTTAAAGCCTTGAGTCAATAGGTCTGAAGTTAATTTATTCCCAGCCCAGCCATTGTTGACTTTTTCTTCGGTCAAATAATGGCATATCTTAGCCTCAATACCCACATGCTTGCTGTAAAATGTCAGGCTATTCCAGATCGTCTCGACGATGACTAGGGGTTGACCTTCACGCAAAACACGGTGAACCTCAGCAAACATTTTCGGTGCTTCCGGAAGATGTTGTACAACACGTTCCATTCTGATGCCAGCAATGGAATTATCTGTAAAGCTAAGTTGATTAACTTCACCCTGAACAAAGTCGACGTTCTTTACCTCCACACTGCTTGTTTTGGCATGTTCGATTAAAGCCTTATCATGATCCAATCCAACGACAAGAACGTTATGGCCTAGCATATTAGCTAAATTGATGGCATCCATTCCAGTGCCACAACCTAGATCGACGACAACGCCCTCTTTAATCGTATTAAAAGGAGTATATGAATGTATTTTTAATTGTTTAAGAAAATCACCGGTATCCATTAAATAGCCGGCACCATAATGTTTAGTGTCCATTATAAGATATTTAAATTACGATCATCTGGTTTGTGATCTAATGATGTATGTTTCAGGTTTTTAATAATTTCATTTAAATCCCATTGATTGAGATTCGGAATATCGATTTGATAATGAATTTCAATTTCCTTATTCCGCAAAGTTTCTATGCGGACAATATTGGAATTATTCCGAAGTGATAAAATTGCATCTTTGTTTTCTTGATCGGCTTCGTTCAAGGTGTCAAGATTACGCATAATCATTACCGTAGCCAGCAGATCCAGCTTAGGATAATAGAACGTGCCATTATTTCCAACACTTGTATCAATGCGGTAGCCAACACTTTCTGCTAATTTCACCGTGTAAGGAGCGCATAAAGCAAAGAGCGATTTAATGCCAACCTGTGTGCTGATAGCGGCACCAGCCCTCGTCAAAAATATGCTGCCAATACCATATCCAGCGATCTCCCGGGAATTCCAAAGCCCACAACCTTCACCGGTTCCCTGTTGCGCATAATCATAAACAAGGTCTAAGATTTTGGCATCCATCGCTCCCGTGGCCTGTTCAATCGGAAGTGGTTCACTCCCTCCAGATACGTGTATACGTACTCCACCATAGACTTTATCACCATCAAGGGATTCTACTATCAGTACGAATGATGCGGGATTGTACATCCAGTCATTTTTGGAAGAAGTTACTTTCTTTACGCCTATAGCAGTTAACACATGCGCGTGTCCTTCTATGAAACGTTCACAGGTTTGGGGATCGTCGATAGCCCGAAATGCTCTTAGTCTTACTACTGGACGCCCGTCGTTGAATAATAATGCCACCGAATGCTTTGATTTATCGTTTAAACGCAAAACTAATCAATTAAATGCAAAGGTGTTTACTCTTCAAATAAATTATACCGTAATGCAACCGCCTGCACCATGTGATGGTAAAATTGTTTGATTCCTTTTTCACCTTGACGAGCCAAAATAGCCCGTTTTAACTGATGTCATCGAAAATACATTTTATCATCTTAAGATGCGGATTTTCGAGATACAATAAATTTCACCTTGTAAATATTAATGCCTCTGGAGGCTATTTTTATGAATCTGACCGTCTTTCATGATCAACAAAAAGTTTTTTTCTGGATCTGCCAATAGTTTTAAATTCTTAAGCGGATCTCCGTCTACAAGGATCAGATCTGCCAAAGCTCCTTCTTCTACTATTCCCAACTTGCCAGGATAAGGACTTCTTAATCCCGAAAGCTGCAGAAGCTCACCGTTGTCTTGAGTAATCATTTTAATGATCTCGGCATTTGTAAACCACTTTTGAAGTCGCAAAATAAAAGCATTCTGCATTTTATTCAGTTCCGGCTCAAAAAGGAAATCTGTACCCCAAGCTAGCTTTACTCCATATTTTTTAGCCATTGGCCATACTTTTTCCTGACCTTCAATGACGGGTTTACGCTTGATTCTTCGTTGTGGATCCATATCGGGTGTATCTTCCACCAGGTTTTGTAAACTAAGCCAGATATTTTTTTTTGCGATCAGCTGTAAAGTTTCTTCGTCGAGCAATTGTCCATGTTCTATACATTTTACACCAGCTTCGATCGCTCTTCGAATTGCTCTTGGCGTATACGCATGTACGGTGACATAGGTTCCCCAGTCTTCGGCTGCTTCTACTGCTGCTTTCATTTCGTCTAGCGTATATTGGGTAACATCCACAGGATCGTATGCTGAAGAAGTTCCCCCACCCGCCATGAGTTTAATCTGACTTGCTCCGAATCTCAGATTCTCTCGTACTGCAGTCAGAACCTCATCACGACCATCGGCGATGAATGTTGCTCCATATCGCTCCGCACGAGAGACAATACCAAAAAAACGACGCGATTTTTCCTCCGGTGTCCGAAAATCTCCATGCCCCGCTGTTTGACTAACAACAGCACCAGAAGGCCATATTCTAGGGCCTAGAAGCTTACCCTTGTCGATCGCCGCCTTTAATGGAAATATAGGGCCACCGACATCTCGTGCACTTGTAAAACCCCGCATTAACATCTGTTGCGCCGAGAGCCCCACCGTGTTGATCAAGAATTCCTCGGAAAGGTCATTTGTCATCATTTGAGGCATTGTCAAAGCTCCAAATACCAAATGGACATGTACATCAATCAATCCAGGCATTAGGGTTTTGCCTTTAGCGTTTATTTTAACGATATTCTTACCTTGCACGTCAATAGGAGATGTACTAATGGTTTGAATCGTGTTACCGTTTATTAAAACATGTTTTGGCGGAGTTAACATTTGAGTTTTATAATCGAGCAGTTTAACATTTTCTATTAAAACTTGCTTTTCCTGTGCTTGGATGAAATGGATAAAAGCCGAGCAAAGAAATAAAGTAAGTAGTTGACCTAAACGCATAATTTGGAGAATTACGTTAATATATAATATGACAAATCAATTTTAATTCGAGCGACTAATGTTGGCTTGAAAAAATATCTTCTAAGTTAAATCATAAATTCAATATATTTCAATTTTTTCGCTATAAATTTTCACTCTGCCGGCCAAAAACGCTAAATTTATCCAATCATGATATATAAAAAGCCTGTTCTAAATTATTTAAATAGCGTAATTCCCAAAATTGTATCCATAAGAGAGCTGCTCTCCTATGCCTCTTTACTAGGCTTATCCGCTTATGTATTCCTACTGGTTTTTCAGCCATTTGGAACGTATAATTTTGAGCATGCCTATAAATTTAGCTTGTTATCCGGATATGGGGTTATATTATCCGTTGCATATGCCTTAATTTCTGTCCTCTTACGTAAAAAAAGGGGAACAATTGCGATAGAACTATTTCGTATTTTTCTTGTGCTCCTATTATCAGTTTTTTTAAATTTCGTCTATCATGGCTGGTTCATCAATCAGGCCCCATTACAGTGGAATAACCTCCCCTATATTGGATTTTACACACTTTCACTTTACAGCCCAATTGCTACGATTTATTTTTTGCTTCGAGTTGATAAGCGTCATTCGTATTATGAAAAGAATAATTCGTCGATTGAACGTTTATCGATAAAGCCAGCGATCATATTGAGCCAAATGAATGACTGTCATTTGGGGCTGGTCGATATCCCCAATGGTAATCAATCGTTAAAGTTACTGCCGAGCGATTTTATTTTTGCAAAATCAATGGATAATTATTGCATGATCTATTTTAGGAAGGATGGTACGGTAAAGAAGCAGATGGTACGAATTACGTTGAGCCGATTGTCTGAACTCTTGAATACAATGTCTATTCACCGATGTCATCGGTCGTTTCTTGTTAACTTTGAAAAAGTAATTGCAAAGGAAGGGAATGCCCAAGGTGTCTTGTTACGTTTTGCAGATACTGAAGATTGTGCTGTTATTTCAAGGTCTGCTATGGAATCAGTTAGACCGTATTTATAGGGCAGAAGATCGCCTCGCTGTTGTCAGTCAGCCCTAAGTCTTGCCATACGCCACATAACTTTGTTTACTCATCATGAGGGGCATAATTTTGCTCAAAAAAAAGATGAACACAAAAAGTTTAAACCTGCTGGTATTATTCCTGTTCTTCGGAATATACTTTATCCTTGATAATTTGTTTTTTGCTAGGCTTCAACCCACGATGAGCAACTATGTCCACAGTAGATTTTTGGGGCATGTGCTGACGTATTCAATTAGCCTTGGACCACTGCTTTTGGGGGCAACGCTGCTTAAACCTAAAGTGCCGAATGAGTTCTTGGAAAAATTTGGTTTAAAGGGCTCTTTTTTACAGGGGCTATCTTTTGGAATTATAGCCACCTTACCCATGTTCTTGGGCTATGCCCTTGTTTTTACCTTCAACCGCAAAATAGATCCGAACACGCTATTAATAAATAGTGTGTCATCGGGTTTTTTTGAAGAAGTGATTTTTCGGGCCTATTTTTTTGGTTTAGTTTATCGCTATACCCGACTAGGTTTTATTCCATCCATTTTAGCCACCTCATTCCTTTTTGCTATACTGCATCTTTATCAGAGTCAGGATTTGGGAGAATTGGCCCTGATTTTTTGTACGACTTTCTTCGGCTCTATCCTATTTTCGTGGTTGTATGCCGAATGGAGTTTTAATCTTTGGATACCGATAGCACTTCATGTTTTGATGAATTTGGCATGGATGATCTTTGATGTTGCAGACAATGCTGCAGGAAATGGATGGAGCAATTTTTTCCGCTTCTTGACCATCTTTATCGCTATCATTAGTACAATTGTTCATGTACGGAAGTCAGAGGCCGGTTTACAAATTAAAGGGAAAAATTTATGGCTAAAAGATTAAAAATTCCACGGGGTTTTAACGAGCCTTTGTGGCTATAGATATCCTATTCAAAGGATCTAGTCCAAATTTGGAATGAGCTTTAGATTTTACTTCGCTAAAACTGTGAACCTTTGGATAATCGTATTTGCTCTCGGAGAACCCCTGAAAACCAGTATTTTTTTTTGGCATGGGAATCGCTACCTTGACCTTTATGAATAGACAACTATTTTCACCCCTATCTTTATTCCTTGGAGCGACATTATTCATGGGAATCTTGAGCTGTGGTCACAATACGAGGGTTAATAATACAGATTTAAAGGATTCTTCTGAACTTAAAACCATTGCCGTGAAGGATACGATGGATAATGCTAAATTTCCTCCTTTGCCGATTGACTATGACAGGACAAAGGTTTTAAAAAACACCTATGTTGTTGATCGTGCTGGAGTCGAACTTAGACAAGGTGCAGATGGAGCGGCTCCGCTATTAGGAAAATATCCCTATGGCACCAAGCTCGATGTGATCGGTGAAGAAGGAGAATGGATTGCTGTCATGGACCGTATACAGCGTGATTACAAAGGGAGAAATGGCGAAACAGGTGATATTACACGATGGGAAAAGGTGTATGTAGCGAAGTCCAAGCTGGGGAAACAGGATCAGATTACAATTTCCCCCAGGGATTTAAATTCAATCGTCTCACTTACGATAAATGGTAAAGAAACGTATTATGAAAAGGGGCATTCTTTAGATAAGTATCTCCAGTTAGAGTTGATTGATAAGCAAACGTTCCTAGCCGCTCAGAATACGGCTAAAAATTACTTGATCAAGGATACCCTGTCTTATCCTAAAAACGGAAAAACCCTAGAATTGCCTTTGACCAATGGAAAAAAGTTAATTTTTACAGATAAGGATATCGATAATGAATTGGAAGCCAGTTATTCGTATAAAGGACATTATGATTTTCTAAATGCTTTTGCTGTTGATGGGAATTACTGGGAAAGTGCTGATGTGCGGCTTTTTGATAAACAAGACGGTCATCTTATTGTGGAATGTGGAGATTATCCCTTCTTTTCTGCCGATAAAAATTATCTGATGACTTTACACGCTGATTCCTATGAATCGACGGGTGACTTGCAGCTCTTCCACGTGAAACAAGGAAAGGTGACGCCGATGCTTTTTGTTAGTTTTAAAGAGTGGATGCCAACTTGGAAAGAGGAATTGATATTTTGGGGCAAAGATGGATGCATATATACTGCTGCCAACCATATTGATGGCTATTGGGGCGATGAAGGATCGTTGAACGAACGATCACAGTTTATCCGAATAAGGATATTACCTTATTAAAGATCTATATAATTAAAGACGGGCATAAACTGTACTTTTATTCATTTGCTGTAGGCGTATATATTTACTATTTTTCTGTTTTAAGTAAAACTATTCTGGCATGCACCTGTTGTATTCCATAAAATAGATTATAGTTTGTAATTTAGCTGGATGAAACTAAGAATATTATCGTTATTTACTATCCTTTTTCTCTTTACTACGTTGTCTAAAGCACAAGATAAGCCCTGGAAACAACATAATAAATGGATCTGGGGTCCTTCAGTAGGGTATCAGTATCAAAGTGGTAATTTTCTGAAAGTTTCGGGCTGGGGATTATTTGCCCCGAATTATTTTCAATATATGAAAATTGATGCCGGAGCTAATTTCAGCTGGATTGAAGGTAAAACGACGGTTATTCCAGAGCTGGGATTTACTTACTATCTAAATGATTTTGTTCTTTTCCCTTTTGTGAAAGCAGAGTTAACACCTTACACTATAACGCCAAAAGTGGGGGCCAGTCTATTCTCCATTGTGGATCTGGGAATAGGTTATGGATTTGATTACAATACGAAGAAAAATTTTAAGCCGATTGACGGAATTACCGTTTCAGTAGGGGTAAATATTCCGCTCAATTTTCATATTTATTAATTGAAAAATGCGCAGTAAGACGATTTATAAACTCCTGGGGTCACTTGTTGTGTTGTTAGCGCTGGTTAGCAACCTAAAAGCGCAAGATTATTTAATCGGTCCTTCACTGAGTTATCAGTTCCAAAAAGGCAGTATATTAAAAACCGGCGCTTATTTCGCATTTCCTTTTAGTGGAGATCATATACTGCGAGCAGATGCTACAGCTAACTTTACATGGACACAAAAAAAGTTTGCCGTAATCCCTGAGGCCGGAATAACGTATTATCCCCAAACATATGTCTTGACTCCTTTTGTTCGTACAGAACTTACTCCATATACCATTACCCCCAAAGTTGGATTGAGCTTGGCTACATTGGTGGATCTTGATTTTGGTTATGGATTATCCATCAATGAAAAAAAAGATTATAATCCGATAAAGGGTTTTGCGGTGTCTCTTCGATTTAGTATTCCGCTAAATTATCGGATCAATATGTAGCTCAGATTCTTCAATCAGCTTGTATATTTTCTCTGGGATATTTGCTTACCGCATGATTATGTCGTCGCTACGGTATCAGTATGCCCGCGTTAACTCCTGCTCGGAAGAAGTCTTTTGGTTTTTCCTGAATTATTTGTCCAGCCAGTCTTTGAAGGCTGAGACTTTCTCCCGGGAGATAATGAGCTCTTCGGATTCATAATGCTTGAGGTATATTTTTAGCCGGGCATTGGAATGTACAGCAATATTTTTGATGGCATCAAATTGAATAATCGTGCTTCGATTGATCCTAAAAAATGCTTTGGGTGACAGTTGCGGTGTTAGTGCGTCCAATGTCTGATCCAAAAGATAGTTTCCATTTTCGTTGGTATAAAGGTAAGTGCCTTTGTTTTCGCTGTAAATGCATTCAACTTGCTGGCTTGTCACAACTTTTAGACTTTGGCCGATTTTGATTGTAAAGCGTTCCTTAAATGTTGGGGCAGGGTTTCTAAACAACGCTTGAAGCGATGCCAGATCAAACTGGGGATTGGGGCGTCTAAATTGGCGGAATTTTTCAATTGCATTTTCCAATTCTTCATCTTCAATTGGCTTCAGCAGGTAATCGATGCTATTTTGTTTAAAAGCACGCAACATATATTCATCGTATGCGGTGGTAAAAATAATGGCCGAACTGGGTTTCACCTGCTCCAGGATGTCAAATGAAATCCCATCCGCGAGCTGAATATCCAAAAAAAGGAGGTCTGGGTCACTGTTTGACATAAACCACTCAATGGATTCTTCCACAGTTTGCAGTACAGCAGATACGGTGTAACCGAGTTCCTCAAGTTTTCTTCGAAGTAATCTCGCCGATGGAAGTTCGTCTTCTATAATTACTATTTTCATTACTTTTTTACGTGGTTATCGATCATCAGACCGTTGTATTGCTTAATTTGTTGAATCGTTGTGCCCATGCTATTGTTTTTGCTGTGCTTAGCTCCCGCATGTTTATTAAGAGCAGGTTACTTTTAAAAGACTATTTCATGGATAATAGGCAGTCCGACAGAAAATAATAGATCACTTTCTTGAATATACACAGGTAGATTGGACAGTATAGCATAACGTTCCTGAATATTTTTCAAACCGATTCCCGAATGATCATGGAGCACTTTCTTTTTTTGAAGATTGTTTTCAACATAGAGGTAATTATTTTTTCTATAAATCTTCAATAAAAGCGGCTTCCTGATCGAAATAATATTGTGTTTGATTGCATTTTCGATCAGTAATTGAAGGGAAAGCGGTAATATAAAACCAGTATGCTGTTCCGCATTGATCTGTAGATCGATCTGTATACCGGTTTCGAAGCGCAGACTCAAGAGGTTTAAATAAGCCTTTGAAAAAGTAAGCTCTTCCTGTAAAGAAACGAGGCTTTTGTCCCTTTGTTCCAATACATAGCGATATATCTTAGAAAGGTCTGTCGTAAACATGCTGGCTTTTTTAGGGCTTTCCTCAATTAATCCATTCAATACATTCAGGCTGTTGAACAAAAAATGTGGGTCGAGTTGATTCTTGAGCGACTCAAATTGTGCTGCTATTTGTTGTTTTTCCTGATGAGATTCTTTGATTTGGTAATCTTTGAATCTTTTATAGAAATAGAAACCAAAAAAAATCATTGAAATGCACCAAGATATCATCGCGGTTTGAAAATAATATGCAACACGTTGTTGATGAATAAATTGGTGGAAACGCTGAGCGAAATTTTTGGGAACACCAGGGTTAAAAAGTCCGGAGAAAAAAGCATTGACAATAAAAACGACCAGTACGGTCAAGAAAAAACTGATACTGTAAAAAACAATCATCTTCTTCCCAAAATCTTTACTGTTCGGGTACTTTTTTCCGACCCATTTTGATAGATAGCTGTGACCCAGAAAGAGAAAAAATCCATATAGTAAACCTCGGACCATATTAGGGTGAAAGATGATGGATACCCAAGGGACATCATTATGGTCAAGCTTGGCCACAACCACAAAATAGATGGTCACGACCAGGCTTGCGAGTAGTGCTTGTATAATCGCTTTAAATAGTGCTTTTTTCACAACGTGTTATTTGCATTCCTTTACGAGTTGTTCTGCCCGATCTTTGCCCCATGAAGGTGCAAATGGCGTAGTAATCTTCTCTTCACCGAATAAAGATAGTGCTTTCTTTACATCCTCACATTCTTTGTTGGTATCCTGGTTAAAATATTTTTTTGCGTTTATTTGGAATTCCGCTAGTCCCAATACAGCCCGGGGGTTGTTTGGCGCAAGGGAGATGGCTTTTTTATATAGAGCTATAATCTTAGGCGAAAGCTCTTTGGCTTTTGTCATGGGATCTGTGATCATCAATGCTGTTTGGTTCATCGCTTTCAGTACAAGCCATTCTGAATTGTTGTCCTGGGAGCTATTGTTTAGTATTTCTTCTGCAGACTGAATATATTTTGCCTGTGTCTCTTTATTTTTCTCCCTAAAGGATGCTGTTGTCAGTACCATTGCCTGATAATAGGCAGGAATCCAATTGTCCTTTTCTGCCTGTGCAATACGTTCTAAAAGAGCGGCCGCTTTTTGTGTCTCTCCCGATTGCCATAGACTCATGGCTTGTCCCATATTTTTTTCAAAATTGCCTTGTGCAAACGCGCTGCCGCTTATATGGCAGATGAGGACGATAATAAATGATTTCATGATCTTTCGTTTTAGTTTAAATATTTTTCTAAGTTATTGCTGTTGTGTTTGATGTATATGTTATTGATTGTTATTGAAGTTGGCAATCCTTCGCTGCAAACAGAAATAATTTTGGATGGACCGACATATTTCGATGATGTGTTGATGCTTATTATAGATTGTCCAATTGATTGTCCTTTTCATTTTTACTAATTGTCCAGAAATAACCTAGGAACACAAAGCGCTTGGCGGTAGGGACAATCGGTCTACGGTCATAGATTCCTTGTGAATTTGGTCGGTCTGCATATTGATAGCCATAGATTGGGCTAGCGCCAAGAACATTACTGACGGAGAAATGGATAATTTTTTGCTGGCTATAAAGGAACGACCAACTCATAGAAAGATTATTGTAACCTTTTGTATGGCTATTCATAAATACTGTTTGATTGGGATCATTGTAATTTCTGCCGGATACAAACGAATTTGTCACACTGAGCTGTGAACGTAGACTGGGTAGCCAGTATTTTCCAACGATATAGAAACTGTGTTTGTAGACATAAGGGGGAGTAACTGTTGTCGGATAATTCGCGTCATTTCGCTTACTGTCCGTATAAGAATATGAAATCCAGTATTGGAGGTTTTTGATGCTGCTGTTGTTTTTGTAAAATAGGTCAAAGCCTTTGACCTTACCGCTTCCGTTATTGTCATATTGGGTGTCGTAATTTGGCGTCGCACTGTTGTATTTTACCAAATTGTTGTATTCTTTATGATAAGCTTCTAATCGAAGTAAGTGCCCTCCACGGGCATAGAAATAATTTGCGATATAGTGATTGGCTTCCATCCAGCCAAGCTGAGGGGCATATTTTAATAGAGGTGTTGGTGCCTGCTGATGGAAGTTCCCATAGGCAAGTGAGAGCTGCGTATATTTATTTAATGCGTAGCCCAGCGAAGCTCTTGGTTCTAAAGTGTTCTTCGACTGCAAATTGGAGGAGGTTTCTCGTAAGCCGATTTTCCCGATTAAGTTCGGGAGGATGCCGAAGGTCGTTTCCGTAAATACGGCGGTCATCTTGCTATGATACCCGTAGTGATAACCAATGGTTTGTCGGTGATATTCTTCTTGATAATTGGTGTCGAAATATTCTATTCCGCCAATACTTTTAATCTTATTGTTCCAGACCTTACTTAGCATTCCTTTTAAGTGAAGACTTTTTTCTTCATTAGGTAGGTAAACGTCATCGTAGTGCAGCTTATCGGTCAGGTAGCCTAGGCCAATGCCGGACTGGAAAGTCCATCGGTTTCCCAGATTCTGACTGTAACTAATGTTGGCGTAGGCATTGTTGGATTTCTTTTTCAATGGGACAGGTTGCTCATAATTGATGTCTGCTTGGTAAAGTCCCATATTTTCGAAATTGTATGCCCCATAGATATTTAGAAAGCCTTCTTTAAACTGATGGCGATAGATCATTTCTCCGGAGGCGTTTTCATAGGGTTTTGTCCATTTGATATCTGGCGTAATAATTTTGGAATAAGGTTTTAAGTTGGTATAACTGCTGTTGAAGGTGAGGGAGTTTTTGCCCCATTGTAAGGTATGTCCCAAACCTAGTCCAACGGAAGATAGTGAAAACTCTGTTTTGCGCTGTTCTATGGTATTTTCGGTGTTTAGGGCTAGAATGCTGGACAGCGCATTACCAAATTCTGCCGAATAACCACCTGTAGAGAAATTTACGCCTTTAAAGAGCATGGGTGAAAATCGACCCCTTACAGGAACTTCATTTGGTGTTGCGATGTAAGGTTGGGCTACTCTGATTCCATTGATGTAGGTCTGTGTTTCTGAGGCATCTCCACCGTGAACCATAAGACGTCCATTTTCTCCCCCAACCTGTGCACCGGGCAATGTTGCTAATGCGCTGATGATGTTTCCCATGCTGCCTGCCGTAGTGACAATATCCAATGGACTCATTACCGTGTTTTTTCCGGAGCTATTGGCTTGTAGCACCCCTGCCTGAATCGTGACTTCCTGTAGGCGATTCTCACTTTCTTGCATTTGAATAATAAGCAATTCTTTCTGAGGAAGCTGGATAGACTTACTATATGTTGGGAGGCCCACAACAGACGCTTTCAGCATTTTAGTACCTTGTTCACTAGTTTCAAACATAAAGTTTCCAAGCGAATCGGTCGTGCCGCCATCATAGGTGCCTTCAATAAAAACATTGGCTAAATATATCGGTTTGCCGTTTTTGCCCAGTACTTTCCCTTTTAAGATAGACTGTGCCGATACGATGGTAATACTTAAAAATAGTAAGGTTAATAACAGCTTCATTTTTCTTTATTTTTATTCAAATATCAGCGGCTGTAAGTGCTTCTGCGAAAAAGAGTGGATGGAATGTCAAAATATCATGACGAATTGCAGGATTCCAACTTTATGCTGTAAATTGATATCGAAAAGCAAAATTTCCTTCCAAAATAAGTTCCGCAATGGAAAGATGGGAACGTACTATATTGCTTTTATATGCGATGAAGTTATAGGGATATAAAAGCCTTTTATTTTCGTTGGATATTGAAAATGAGAGTTTAAAATTAAGTCAAAAAAAATGCGAATAACCATTTTAGATGACTATCAAGATGCTGTCCGACAGCTGGACTGTTTCAAAATTCTTGATGGTCACGATGTCCAAATATTGAAACAGTCCTATGCAGATCCGGCTTTACTGGCGGAAAAATTAAGCGATACGGAAGCGCTAGTGCTCATCAGAGAACGGACCCAGATTACAGAAGATCTGTTGTCCCAGCTTCCCAAACTAAAGTTGATCAGCCAAACGGGCAAAATTTCAAATCATTTGGATTTGGCTGTTTGTAGCAGCTTTCATGTGGCTGTTGCTGAAAGTATGGGTTCTCCTGTCGCTCCAGCTGAATTGACCTGGCTTTTGATCATGAATGCACTCCGAGGTTTACCTAAGGCTCTTTCAGATATGGACAAAGGCCTATGGCAAACGAACATAGGAGAATGTGTCTCCGGAAAAACAATAGGGATATGGAGTTATGGAAAAATAGGGAAGCGAATAGCGCAATATGCAAAGGCTTTTGGTGCCCAAGTAATTGTTTGGGGAAGCGAAAATTCCCGAGAAGAAGCTGTAAAAGACGGTTTTTTAGCTGCAACAAGTAAATCCGATTTTTTTCATTTTTCAGATGTTGTTACTTTACACCTTCGGTTAGTGCCTGCGACGCGAGGTATCGTAAAGCTCGAAGATCTCCGGTCTATGAAGCCGACTGCACTTTTTGTCAATACTTCCCGTGCAGAGTTGGTTGAAGAGGGTGCACTATTGACCGCGCTCGAAACAGGTGTTCCGGGAATGGCTGCGGTAGATGTCTATGAGTCCGAGCCAGTCTTTGATCCTAACTATCCTTTATTGCAGCTACCAAATGTGCTCTGTACGCCACATATTGGCTATGTGGAGAAGAATGGTTATGAACGATTATTTAGACTTGCTTTTGAGAATATTGTAGCCTTTTCCGAGGGTAATCCACAGCATATCGCTAACCCCGAAGTCTTGACCCGCTAATTAAATGAATCGGCTATATATAGATGAATAATTTTACACATTTAGAACAACCAACAGGTCGAGTTATTGTGGTCGGCGGTAAGGAATATCTTTTTTTCGGTGGAACTTCCTATCTAGGGCTGGCAACAGATCAAGCATATGCTGCTATTTTCATAGAAGGTATACAGCGATATGGTATTAACAATGGCACTTCACGAAATAATAATGTGCAACAGGCCATATTTGATAAAGCGGAAGAATATGCTGCAATGCGTTTTGGTTTTGAAGCAAGTCTGTTGCTCTCAAGTGGATATCTGGCGACTCAATTTCTTGTAAGAACCTTGGCGGCTGAAGGCGAAGTATTGTACGCACCCGCATGTCACCCTTCTTTATGGTTAGATAAAAAGCCTGCAGCAACTGGACATTTTGTTGACTGGGCCAATGCAACGATCGAGTATATCAATCATTCAGCCCAAAAATCATTTATCATCGTTAGTAACAGCTTGGACAATATGCGCCCGGAATTATACGATTTCACTGTTTTCAATCGTATTGATCCGGGCAAAAAAATTATACTGCTCTTGGATGATTCTCACGGAATAGGAGTTTTGCGCAAGAATGGCATTTCATTAGATAAGAGTAGTTTTCAACAGGTTAATATTGAGCTGATTGTCGTCGCATCCTTGGCGAAAGGCCTGGCAACAGATGCTGGATTGATTTTGGCCGATGAGGAACGAATTAAGTATTTCAAGCGATCAAACTTTTATACAGGGGCTTCTCCAAGTTCGCCAGCGAGCTTATATGCATTTATCCATGGAGAGCAGATCTATTTACGGCAATTCGAAAAGTTGCAGTATAATATTAATTCCTTCAAATCACATATGGGGTCTGAATTAAACGCTGTTGCTAATTTTCCGGTGTTTTCATCAACGGATACGGGCCTTTATGCGAGGCTGATGAATGCGGGAGTACTGGTGTCAAGTTTTCCTTATCCCCTTGCTACAGATCCCCTATTAAATCGGATTGTGGTAAATGCACACCATACCAAGGCGGATTTGGATCAGCTAAGTCATGCAATTGGCATATATTGATTTTTATATGACAACTAATAAGTCAACATCTTGTAAATTAGATAATTGTTTTTATTTTTGAGGTTTATTTAAGGGTTGGTCAAACGTAATGTCTCGTTAATTGATTGTAAATGTTTGGCTTTTGGAAGCTTATTTATCAAAAAAGTATTTAAATAATTTCCATTACTCATTTTAAAACAATACTTTTGCATCCCCAAACATTAGTTGGCTTAAGGGTTGAAAAATAAATAATTACAGTAAAATAGATATGACTAAAGCAGAAATTATTGCAGAAATCTCTACCAAAACTGGCTTAGAGAAGGTAGATGTTCAAGAAACCGTAGAGGCGTTCTTTAAAGTTGTCAAAAACGCAATGATCGGAGGAGAAAATGTATATGTAAGAGGTTTTGGTAGCTTCGTAGTCAAAAAAAGAGCTGAGAAGACTGCAAGAAACATTTCAAAAAATACAGCAATCATTATCCCTGAACACTTTGTTCCTAGTTTCAAGCCAGCAAAAATTTTCGTAGAGAAAGTAAAGAATGGCAATAAATAATCTTTAAAATAGATTAAAATGGCAAAAACCAAACAGATAATAGTCATAGGATCAGTAGTAGCCTTGGTTGCTGTGCTTTTAGCGCAGCCTATTAAAGGTTTGGTGAACAAAGAAAAACAAACTGCTGCAGCATCTGAGTCGAAGCCGTCCAATGAAGTAAATTTGGAAAATATATCTTCGATGACAAAACAAGGTTTAGATGCTAGTTTAGTCAAAGAAATTTCCGATATTGAGGGCCAAGTTGCAAAAGCTTCTGGAGAGGATAAGATAAAGCTGTTGCAACAGTTGGCAAATAAGTGGGATGATGTCGCAAAACCAGCCCCTCAGGCTTTCATCTATGAGGAAATGGCGAAGGTTTCACCGAAGTTTGAGTATTGGTTGAAAGCAGGTAATGCTTATCGTGCCGCTTATACAAATTTGCAGGATTCTACTTTAGCTCAAGCGTTGAATCAAAATGCTATTCATGCATATGAGGCTGCGTTAAAAGCGAATACAAGTAGTTTAGATGCAAAAACAGGGTTGGGTGCCGCAATGGTATCGGGAACGAACAACCCTATGGCAGGTATTGCCTTGTTGCGAGAAGTCGTTGCTGCCGATCCTAAAAACTTAGAAGCAAACAAAACTTTGGGATTGTTTTCATTACAATCCCGTCAGTTTGACAAAGCCATCGAGCGTTTTAAGACCGTTATCGATCAAAAACCCGATGCTGAGTCATACTTTTACTTAGCCACAGGCTATGAAAATATTGGGATGAAAAAGGAAGCCGTTACAGCTTTTCAAAAAAGTAAGGAACTGGCAGCCGATCCTTCCCTATCACAATTCATCGATCGAAAGATTGCCGAATTGAGCAAGTAATTAATTTATTATTTATAATCATTAAAAAATTTAGCTATGCCAAGCGGAAAAAAAAGAAAAAGACACAAGATGGCTACTCACAAACGTAAAAAACGTTTAAGAAAAAATAGACACAAGAAAAAATAGTCTTGTGATAAGCTTTTAAACATCTTGGCCCATTTTGCTGAGATAGCTTTACGAAACGATCTACATGTCTGTGAAGGGGATGTAGATTGTTTTTTTCGTAACAACGTTCTTTAAATGTTTAATCGGATACCCAAGATTGCGATAGGATATTGCATAGGTATCAAAAATGAGTAGCTTTTGGTAAAGGAATTAATTATCGATTCAACTCCTGATAAAGGGGTAACTATTGCTTTACTACAAGATAAGCAGCTTGTTGAACTTAACCGCGAGCCCGCAAATAATAACTTCGCTGTTGGAGATATCTATCTCGGACGTATCAAGCGAATTATGCCTGGGCTTAATGCAGCTTTCGTAGATGTAGGCTACGAAAAGGATGCTTTTCTACATTATTTAGATTTGGGTCCTCAAGTTCAATCTTTGCTAAAGCTTACGCGTATAGTGAAGAATGGCAGTTATCAAGAGAAACTGCTCAATAGTTTAAAACTTGAAAAGGATATCGATAAAGCTGGTAAGATCTCTGATGTCTTGAGCAAAAATATGCTCGTGCCAGTACAAATCGCCAAAGAACCCATTTCAACAAAAGGACCGCGTCTGAGTTCAGACCTTTCAATAGCAGGTCGTTTTGTCGTTTTGGTACCTTTCTCAAGTACTGTTTCCATTTCCAAGCGTATCAAAGGTAGTAATGAACGCAACCGCCTAAAAAAGATTGTCGAAGGGATTAAGCCAGCTAATTTTGGTGTTATCATTCGTACAGTTTCCGAAGGTAAGGGTGTTGAAGAACTACAACGTGACTTATTGGACCTGATCTCAAAATGGGAACTATTTACCAAACGTCTTCGTAATGCTGAACCGCCTCAAAAGGTTCTTGGCGAAATGGATCGTGCATCCACTATTCTACGGGATATTTTGACAGACGAGTTTTCACATATTTATGTTAATGATCCTTCGATCTTCGAAGAAACAAAATCATATATACACGATATATCTCCAGATTTGGAGAAAATTGTCAAACTTTATAAACATAAAGAGCCAATTTTTGATCATTTCGGAGTTGAAAAGCAAATCAAGGCAGCTTTTGGCAAAACGGTAACATTGCCTGGTGGTGCGTATCTCGTAATTGAGCATACCGAAGCCCTGCATGTCATTGATGTCAACAGTGGTAACCGTTCTGCGAATAAGGAGAATCAGGAAGACAATGCATTGCTGGTCAATATGGAAGCAGCAAAAGAAATTGCGCGACAGCTGCGTTTGCGTGATATGGGCGGAATTGTAGTCATCGATTTTATCGATATGCATAAACCCAATCATCGAAAAGAGTTGTATACGTTCTTAAAAGAATGTATGGTAGCGGATAGAGCGAGACATACGATTTTGCCTCCAAGTAAATTTGGATTGGTTCAAATTACACGTCAGCGCGTTAGACCTGAAATGAATATTGTCACAAACGAAAAATGTCCGGCTTGTGATGGTACAGGTGAAATCCGATCAAGTATTGTCCTTATGGATGATATAGAAAATAATTTGAGCTTTATTCTTCAAGAACAGAACGAAAAGAAGGTGACCTTATGTGTTCACCCTTATATAGACGCCTACATTAAGTCTGGTTTGATTTCTAAAAGAATGAAATGGTTCATGAAGTACGGAAAATGGATTAAAGTAAATCCAATGACGTCATATTATCTAACTGAATTCCATTTCTTCAATGCGAAGGATGAAGAAATTAAGTTATAATAGAAAGAGATTAACGAAAAGGGTTAGTAGTGATACTAACCCTTTTTTGTTTTTATAGCATTTAAATTCCTATAAGAAACCTATTTGATATGGTAAATTCCCCTAAGGAGAGCCGTTCGTCCCCGCAGTTCATAACGATTCTGCGACTGTACATTGGCTGTTATGGAGTTTGTTTCAAAACTTTTTATATTGGCTAGGTTGCGTATATCCAGTTCAAAATCCATTCCCCATCGACTATATCTTGTCATGACGTTGCAGAATAAATAATTTGTATTCTTATAATCAGGCTGTTTGTTAAAAAGGTGCTGAAGATTCCATTTAAGTAATACTGATTTTGTGATATTGATGGGGAAGTTCATCGATTGCGTAATAAAAAGAATACGACGATCTGACGATGCATTGCCCTGGGAAGAAAATGATAGATTAATGGAGCTATTATAATCTAGTGCTATCCTTCTGAAAAATTTCTTGTTGAAAGCAGGTTGTAGTTCATAAGAAGTAATGGCAATGGGTAATATTTCCTTGTTAAATAACTGATTGTAGTTTGATCGTCTCCAATTGAATTTCAGTTTGAATAGGGCCCCTAGCTTGAATATATATTTATCAAGACCGATGGTAGCTGTATAGCTGTGCATAGAATTTTCTTTTGCAATCAGTTGTGTCGCCGTCAATGAGTCTGTAACTGTAGTGGCTATTATATTGTTTGTTGAGTGAATTTCATAACCTAGTCCAAAATGAAAAAACAGTAATTTAACCGATTGTCCCAATTTATAGTTCAAGAAAAAATCATTATTTCTGCTCACTGGATTGGCTGAGCTATTATAAGATCTAGTTCGGTAATTTTGGATAATCAAACCGCGATAAACAGCATCTATATTTCCCAAGTTGTTGCTATTTTTATAGGAAAATGCAAGTTCATCATCATAGCCAATATGGTATCGAGCGCTAAAGCTGGGTGTAAATTGGATGAGATTTTTCCAATTATTGAGCTGATAATTTTTGTCTTCAAAACGGGTATGGATAAAGGCGACAGGCAAGGATAAATTTGATTTAAAACGCTCTTTATTCCAAGCATAATGTGCATTGAATTCACTGGATGTGCGTAACCAATTCATTCTATTTATTGTTGAATCTAGCAACGGATTGAAAATTTTTTCTCCCTGTAGGAGTTCGATTTTAGATTCAAGGCGTTGATTTTCTAATTCGAGCTTTATACCGTAGTATTGGTTTATTTTACCGCTGGGGAGGCGATATCCCAGCGAAGCGACAGTATTGAAGGTCGGTACATTGACATGTTGGATTATCTTATCAAATATGACTGGATAAAACAGGTCATTGAATACTTCGGTAGAACTGCGTAGTCTCTGGGGCTTTGTATAATATTTACTAGACCATTGAAGTTGGATAATATTTCCATTTTTAAGCTCCGGCACATAAATCAGTTGATTGTTGATCGTTTTGGACCTATGATGAATATTGTTGTCGATCGGTATTGTATCTGATGAGATACTCGATTCGGAATCCTCACTATTTAGCCCCATTGTTAAGGAATTTTTAAAGTAAAAATGATCGGTATTGCGCTCAACTGTCACTTGCCCGGTCGCGGCCTTAGTGTTAATTTGTGCAATCTGAATCTCATGGAATGAAATATCCCCCTTTTCAGTATAATAGGTGTTTTTCCCTTCATAATGAATGTTGTTTCTGTCATATAATCCCTGGATATTCGTACGTAGCGACCAGTCTTTTTTAATCGGTTTTGAAAAATTGAAATCGAAAAGGCCGGTCTTATTCTGGAGGTAATCTCTTTTCTCTAAAGGAGGGCTGCCGATTGTTCCTAAAGAAAGTAGATTGTCAATTTTTGCCTGTGATCTCGTTTCTTCCATGTAAATAGCAAGATCCTGACCGATGTTATTTGCTTTCAGGGCATTGAGAAATTTCACTTTTTTGTTAAACATCATCGTGTTTAGATCTCCATCGAAATGTTTGGGAGTTCCCAATCCGAGCATTATGCTACCGGACGGCTTTAGTTTAGCTTCTTCTTTTATTACCAGGTTTAGCGCAACATCATCACTATACCTTTTATTTTTGAGCAATTTAATATGCTCATGATGAGATATGACTTGTATGTCTTTAACTAAATCTGGGGATATTGATTTTGTCCCCAAACCGTATTTTTCAGCCAGCAAATCATCCCCATCGATATAAAAGTTTGAAATGGATTTGCCCTGGTATTTCACTTCACCATTTTCAAGGACTTCCAGCCCAGGCATTCGCTTCAATACATCGCCGATAGTTCGATCATTGGGGTCAGCAAATCCAGCCATGTTGTAGGTGAGTGTGTCCCCGCTGCGTGCTATTTTAGGCGCACTTTTGATCTTGACTTCCTCCAATAAAATAGTGGTTTGTTCGAGTATGATTTGAAGGTTGCGTAGTTGGCTCCCAAGTGTTTGGCTGAAACGTTTGTACCCGATATGGTTGATCTCTATGTAGGCATTTGTTAGATCCTTGGATGTTATCATTTCAAAATGCCCAAGAGCATCCGTTATTTTAAAGGAAATTACTTTTCCATCACTAGATTTTAGATTAACGCTTGCTGCGCGAATACCTTGCTTACTCGTGTTATCTAATAAAACCCCGGAGATCTGATGTTGCCCATAACAGAAATAGCCGCATAGCCAAAAACAGACAAACAGCACAAAATTTTTGGGCATAAACTATGGCGCTAATTCGATAGGATTGTTTGTTTGTGTTGAAGGGGCTTGACCTTGAACATCGAAGCTGATTTGAACTTTAGAATAATCGATCTGAAAAGGGTTTGCGCGACCAGTTGCCCCAAGTGTTTCATAATAGGCGCTGGGATTCTCTTTAAATGCCGTTTTTAGTCTTTGAATTTCCTCTTTTTTTGCGGGTATAACACTTTTTGAAGGCTCAATTCGAAGTGATTGGTCCGAAGGTTGTTTTTGAAAGCCGGCATATTCCCAGCTGACGTCGTTTTTGGAATCTTGTACCGAAAGAATAAGCCCCGGTAGTCCATGTAGCTTCCATGGTCCAAAAGAAAATGGCAGTTCTGTCGTAAACCAAGCCGTGTAATCCCTTCCTTTAAATCGACATGTGGCCTTTTGACAAAGGTATCCACCGATAGTTTTAGTTTCATCTGTTATTTCCCAGTCCTGGCTTTCGTAGGGAGCTTCGCATGAATAAGCATCTGCCGGAGACGATATTCCCGCTATATGAATGGTCTTTTTTAAAGAAGGATAAATAATGTATCCATCCAGAACCGGGGGACTAGCAGGCATTTTTAACGTTAAATTGCCGTCAAAATCTTGAGCTGCAGTTTTGGCATCTAACTGTTGTTTGACGAGAATATCTGAGTAGGTTCTATAGAGACTACTTTCTTTACCGAGATAGGTGACTGTTTCATCCGTTAGCTGTACCGCATTTTTGGTCGTATCGTTGTTATGTTTAAATTGATAATGAACTTCGGCGATAACTTTTTCTTGTGCTTTCAATGAAAATAGGGCACAGACAAGCAGTGCAAAAATAAGCGATAATGTTCTCATCACAATTGTTATAAGGTTCTTTTAAAAATATGAAATTTTTTTTATGATAGAGAACAATTGTTATTTTTTTTAAACCCAATGGATAATTATACCGTCTTTTTCCATTTTTCGGAAGTAAGTCATTTGCCTTTTGGCATAGCGATGTATTTCTATCTCCAATTTTTTGGTAAAGGCCGGGTAATCGAGCTGTCCAAGGAGATGGAGAGAAGCATATTTATACTCCAAACCATAGTATTGAAGCTGTTCGTGTGTAATCCCTTCGGTCAGGAGTTTTGCCACTTCTGCTAATAAGCCATCATTCAATCGTTGTTTTAATCTTTGGCTAATGTGTTCGCGTCGGATTTCCACTGACGGATTTAATCCGATAACGATGCTATCTACCGTTTGTTGCTGAGCGATGTGATCGGGGTGAGTATCTAAAAATGCTAATATTTCTATTGCGCGGATGATACGTTTTTTGGTCGAAAGATCGATTTGGAAATTCGCGGGTAGTGTATATTCCCGAAGGCGTTTTAACAACTCTGTCTCTGGGAGGGGAAGTAATGACTCCTTGAGCCCTTCGATCGATGGGATCAACGCATATGGATTTTGTTGGATTACACTTTGGATATATAAGCCTGTACCACCACAAAGGATAGTATGTTTTCCCCTTTCTAGAATGGATTGTCGAGCTTGATGGAAGTCAGCGATAAAGTTTCCGAGATGATAGCGTTCTCCCGGTTCATGGGTGTCGATAAGATGATAGGGAATATCTTGATATTCCGATAGATCTTTTCCCGTACCGATGTCCATTCTTTTATAGATTTGGCGGGAATCTCCACTGATGATTTCAGCATCGATGCGTTGCGCCAGTTGAACGGCTAGTTTCGTCTTTCCTGAAGCTGTAGGTCCTAAGATAACGATAACTTTCTCTTTCGGAACGGTTTGCTGTTCCAAAAGAGAAAGTGTATATTTTAATCTGTCTATCACAGAACAAATTTAGTCCATTTTTCTGTTCCTTCGTTATTTTTTACGACAGTATCGATAAAAGCCATGCCTCTTACGCCATCGTAAACTGTTGGAAAATCTTGTTGTTCAGCTGTCGGAATTTGTCCTTCACGTTTTGCCGTAACTGTTGCCGCAAAATTACGGTAGATATTCGCAAATGATTCCAATAAGCCCTCTGGGTGACCTGCTGGTACGCGGGTATTATGTGTTGCAAAAGAACTCAACGTATAAGGCGCTGCGTAAGCATTTCCTGTGCGATAAAGCTGACGAGGCTGATCAAGCATCTTGATGATTAAATTGTTCGGATCCTCATTTGCCCATTCCAATCCACCTTTTTCACCGTAGATACGGATACGAACGGCATTTTCTTCTCCGGCTGAAATTTGCGAAGCCATTAATACACCTTTAGCACCATTTTCGAAACGCAAAAGCACCGAGCCATCGTCATCCAATAGACGACCTTCAACAAATGTTGTGAGGTCTGCACATAGTTCTTGGATTTTTAACCCCGATACATATTCCGCTAAATGCGCAGCATGGGTACCGATATCACCCATAACCAACGATTTACCTGAGCGTTTCGGATCTGCACGCCAAGCGGCCCCGGCATTACCTTCGCGTTCTGTTAGTCGGCTTAACCAACCCTGTGGATACTCAACCACAATCTTTCTGATCTTACCGAAGTGGCCTTCTTTGACCATCGCTTTGGCTTGTTTAACCATCGGGTAGCCGGAATACGTATGCGTAAGACACAGTGTGCGGCCTGTGCGCTCTACTGTTTCCTGTAATTCTTTTGCTTCTTCAACAGATACTGTCATTGGTTTTTCAACAACAACATCAAAACCTTTTTCTAGCGCTAATTTAGCTGGAGCAAAGTGTAGAAAATTGGGGGTTACGATCGTTACAAAATCCATACGCTCGCCTTCAGGAAGCAAAGATTCTTTTTCGATCATCTCTTCATAGTTTAGATAGACACGCTCAGGAGCTACAAATAAGTCTTCTCCAGATTGTTTTGAAATCTGTGGATCAATACTAAATGCACCACAAACCAGTTCAATCTTGCCATCCATAAAAGCAGCAATACGGTGTACAGCGCCAATAAAGGCATCGTTTCCGCCTCCGACCATACCCATGCGAAGTTTTCTCTTCATAACGTTATTATTTTTGATTATTTATTTTTCAAACCCTTACAGTGTACAATATACACAATTTAGCTTATTTTACATATAAAATCATCTTGATGCTGCCCATATTTTCCTTTGGAAAGCCATTCGGATATTGTTCCATTAATATCTTTAGCTCTTCTGTATTGCGATAAACATATCTTTTTGTCTCTGCTATCCAAAAGTTGATAGGTGCAGTTATTTCCTTCGCAACAAACCCAATTTTTTCGAGCGAAGAATGTTGGCTCCAATCACGGTCGGTGAAAGTCATAATGTCTCCTGGCGAGAAATCGCTACAAAAGGCTTTAATTAATTTGCTAAGGCCCCCTATGACATTAATACCTGTTTTATTACAAAAGCGTAATAGTTCAAATGAGCGATAATCTTCATCTTTATCCAACATTCGGCGCCCTCCAGAGAATACCGCGACCGCAACAAGCTCTCCCTGTTCATAAAGGCCATAACGATACTTGCCGGGAAGAGCGGTTTGTAAATGATGTTCCACGAGGAACTGTAAACTCGTTCTTTTGTCGATCCGGGCAACGACAGTATTACGGGCGTAAATGCGTTTGTCATTTTTTGTTCTAGAAACGATGCGCCTGACGATCAAATCAAACTTTGTTATTAATTGGTCTTCATCGATATGAATACAAGGATCGGAAGTATCACGTCTCACGGATTTCTCGTGAGGGTATAGTAAAATGTTAATTGTTAATTCCGGAGATGATATTTGTATAAATCTATCAACATGACAAAGCGCTAATGAAACTTCAAGAGCTTGCTCTAGCCTAAGCTTGAACTGTGTCGACAAATTTATAAACGAAGGATTCATAAAACAAAAGTAACTTTTATGGAAGTTTTGACGAAATATTCACTTTTAATAATTATCCGTACCTTTGTACCCAAGAATATAATGGAGCGACAGCGTATCCTTGTTAAAAAAGTACAATGACTCAGGATGAGCAATTAGCCTGACATGATCTAAAATAAAAACGTGCTAAAATTACAACAGGCGCCAAGTGACTTTAAAAGCAAACAGCGTGTAACGAGCTCAGGTAGAAATGAGTATCGGCACTTATAAATAATTATAATACATATGAAACTTCCGATAGTGGCGTATGGCGATCCTGTATTAAGAAAGGTCGCTGAAGAAATAGATGAAGACTATCCAGATTTAAAGAAATTGATTGATGATATGTTCGATACCATGTATGCAGCGCATGGTGTTGGCTTGGCAGCTCCACAGGTAGGTTTGCCTATACGTATGTTCGTTATCGATGCAACTCCTTTCGCAGAAGATGATGAAGAAAACAAAGAAATGCTCCAATCGTTCAAAAAAGTTTTCATCAATCCCATCATGGTTGAGGAGTCTGGTGAAAAATGGGCTTTCGGTGAAGGCTGTCTAAGTATCCCAGATATTAATGAGGACGTATTGCGTCACCGGAATATTCGCATCAATTACTTAGATGAGAACTTTGAAGAGCATGAAGTAGACTTAACAGGTTTGGCTGCCCGAGTGGTACAGCACGAATATGATCATATTGAAGGTAAACTATTTACCGACAAATTGAGTGCCTTGAAGAAGACGATGCTAAAAGGTCGATTGGATGCTATCGCGAAAGGAAATATTCGTGTTGGTTATAAAATGAAATTCCCACAGCAAAAGAAAAAGCGTTAGTTCATACTAACGCTTTTTCTTTGTCGCTTCCTTCTAGTCCGTCTTTTAATCCATTTTTAATATGGATTCGGTCATCCAGTGTGACGTGTTCTAGAAAGTTTACGTGCTAAGAGGGACTTTCCTCAATCCAAGCGGGGTAAATACAAACGATATTTAACGGCTGTCATTCGTATTAAAAAGACAACAGCAGCCCCAATAAATGCCGCCCAGGAGAGGTCGAGATCAAGGTGCACCAGCAAGATATATGTGAGCCCTCCACCTAAACAGGCCGTAGCATATACTTCTTTTTTAAAGATTAGTGGGGTTTCGTTGAGTAGCACATCGCGTGTCATCCCCCCACATAC
This sequence comes from Sphingobacterium sp. UBA6317, assembly GCF_002440385.1. Classification (NCBI taxonomy): domain Bacteria; kingdom Pseudomonadati; phylum Bacteroidota; class Sphingobacteriia; order Sphingobacteriales; family Sphingobacteriaceae; genus Sphingobacterium; species Sphingobacterium sp. UBA6317. The sequence goes on from NZ_DJTD01000069.1 coordinate 152,462, forward strand.
CGCGGTGAACATTCCAAAGATAATGGCAGCATAGGTATTGCTTTCGTAGTTGAGTGATTTTTGTACCCCAAGGATGGTAAAAAAGCTAATTCCGATGGCATCAAAAAGTGTCAACGTACGATAATAACTATACAACTGTTTATTGAAGATAATGGCAATTAAAATTCCGAGGAAAATAGCGATGAGATAATTGCTATCATTGACCCATACTGGGCGTAGATTCAAAAATACATCCCGCATCGATCCACCGCCAATGGCTGTCACAAACCCTAAAAAGGCTGCCCCAAAAATATCAATATCTTTACGTTTTGCCGACAGGGTACCCGATATTGCAAAAAATAAAGTGCCAAGCAAATCGCTTAGATAAAAATAGTTGGCATCAGTAATCATGGTAATCCTTTTTAAATCAATATGTTAAATCCTCCATCTGACATTGTCCCATTTAGCCTATATCAACGGGGATAAACTTACCTTTATTGGACAAATTTAGGAGAAATCTTGATAGTTTAAATTCACCGAAAGGCGAATTGCTTTCAACCCCGCAATTCCTTGTACATCTTCCAATTTTAAATGTTCGATGGTATGCTCAATAATGCCCATGTCATAGATTGCCTGTATACTTAGCATGAGATCCTCCAGGATTTCATCCGATAAATAGACAATAGCAATTTTATTGACCTGGGTAAGTCGTTCTTTGGTTCGCTTTATCCGAATTTTGTCTATCCTCTTTTTGATGATTTCATAACGGATATTGAGCGATCCCTCGACATCAAACCTCCTTTCATCTTCCCGGAAGCTGATATCAATGCTATGTGGGTTGATGAAAATCAGTTGTGTTGTTTCTAAAGCCAGTGGCAGCGTATCTTTCGCATGGTATGCTTTCAGCGCAATTCTGGCCATCGAAACAATTTGCTGACGCCTAAATACATTGATGAATTCGTAGCTGAACGATTGTTGGGGCGTAATGGATTCGCCGATATAAATGTCATATTCAATACCGTCTGTCCTGAACTTTTGAAAATAAGACGGATAATTTCCCTGGATGAAGCTATTGAAATGATCCAGTTCTCTACTGATCAATTGATTGATCTGACGTAGAGAAGTTTCAAACTCATTCCGATAAAACTCCCCGGTGTCCCGATTGGTGAAAAAATGCTTCGCATAATGCTCAATCACCGCTATTTTTGATGGGAATTGCTTTCTGGCTTCTTCTAAAAATGGCTGCACATCTTTTCTGAAGAACTCAATGATCTTGACCATCGATTCATCAAAAGAGATATGGTCAAGAGATTCTGTAATTTGATCGACCCGTGCTGAAAAAGTCATAATCAATTTGTGCTTTCCGTCTAACGAGAGCTCATCAATAAGCATGGCGAGCTGTTTGACCTTGAAGCTAAAGTCTTTGAGAATAGAGGCGTTTCGTATGATCGTAGAGTCTTTGACATCGACAGCACCATAGAGCGGATAGACTTCTTCAAATACAACCGCTTTAATATGGGCATCCTGACTATCGTTTTCCAGTTCCTGAATGTACTGGGCCGCGATATGGTTAAATTTCCACTGAACCGAGGACTGTATTGTCGTAAATCGGTTAATGATGATATCGTCGATACGTTTTTTAAATTCCAGGGTGATATCCTGAGCTAGTTGTGATAAAAGCGGAACCAGAGAACCTAAGGCTTGCATAGTTTCATTGTCGAGCTGATCTTGTTCACGGTTGTATATTTCCAATATGCCTGAAAGAGAATGATTATGAATAAGTGGAATACACAAATAGGTCGTTACCCCCGACAAGCTAATCCGCTCGTCGAAAACGGACGTGGTATTCCGGATACCATTCGTCGCATTACTTGTATAAAATATCACATGCGGATGCTTCAGGTAACCTGCGATTTCAGGATTGATCTTAAAGGTTTTATTGGCGGTATACGCTTCAGCAAACAAGATGCTTTTATTGGTGATTGAATAATCGAAAAATGGTACCCCATTTAATTGGAACAGCGGAAATAGACTAAATACCGTATCAGGCCCCTTTAATAGCGGTTTGATGATCTTTTCTAAATCAGCTAAAAAGAGGTGGTAATTGTATGTAGGCAAATCCAGGAGGATGGACTGGATTCGCCGTAAGGTATGTTCTGTACTGGTCTTTCTGAAAGTCACCATGCTAAAGCTCGATAACTCAAAATCTTCCAGTTTAACGGTGTTGATAACGGTATTCCAGTCAAAAATGGAATCACTGGGGTTTTCCGATAAACGACCTATATCAAGTGCCGGCAATGTTTTTTTTGCTTTGATCTCAACAAATTTAAAATCGATGTCTAAATCGTAATAATCAATAATCTCCCCCTGATCATCGAGGTGATGATAAACAATGCTGCTGTTTTCATTGGGAGAAAAGCCATAGAGTCTATCGAAGATGAGGGTATAAAAGAGCTTTTCTTGATTCGTAAGAAGGCTTCCGGCACGCATCTTCCCTTGCATTTCTTGCTCCACAAGCTGATGGCTAGCTAGGTCGAAAAAGGCTTCGGTTCCATAGAAGGCTTCTTCTGCTAAGGCTGTTGTGAGTGCCCAGTACCTTTTTGGAGCAGTGTCAATCAACGATACGGAGAGGCTATAAATCAATTGCAGAATATCTTTATAGGCATTGAGATTCTGCTTGCAGAGTTTGCCGTTGAGATGTTCAATTTCTTTGATGCGTTCCAACGCAAACAAAGGAATCATTTCATCCGATGAAGTGCCATTTTCAATAAAAGATTCCAGGTATTTGAAAAATGGTTCAAAGTCTAGCCTGCCATTTGTATACGTATTGGCGTTTTTTGCCGTTGTGAGTTGTACTTTCTTTATCTCCATGGATCGAAATTTTAAAAGCGGAAACCTGTGCTGAAATAGGGATACCAGCCTTCATTGGATTTCGTCATGACAAAATGCAAAGGAAGTGCATTGGCGACGATGTAATAAATACCCCCACCCACACCTTGATGAAACTTGTCACTGTTATAGCCCTTTGCCCATACTTTTCCAATATCATACATGGTCATTAGTCCGAATTCACCTGGAAGAACATAGCTTTTGACATCAAGTACTTTAACACGGGCCTCTAGGTTATTATACAGCATCTGTTGCCCCGCAAATCGATATTGGCGAAATCCTCTGAGATTTTCATGGCCACCTAGAAATAAATATTGATAAAATGTAGGGTTCCCGACAACGATCCCCCCTCCCGTTCTATTGGCGAATATAATGCCTTCATTGAATGCACTCAAATAGCCGGTTATTGCGGCACTTAACTGCGCTGATTTTTTTGAGTACGGATTGAGTCCAAAATAGGAATTCAAAGCGGCTTCAATATATAGCCCTTTACTTGGGTTAATCTTTCGATTACGGGAGTCTTGTGTTAAAAATGCATTGATACCTGCAAAAGTTTTGTCTTTGGTAATCGATAAACTATCGTAAGAATGTAAAGCTTTGGGATTTAAAATAAATCGATCTTCATTCTCAATCGGATCTAAGTGGTAAAATTGGATATGCGGACCTACGGCAAAGCTTAACGTAGATGAAGGTTTCCATCTTAACTGCGGATTGATATTGAAAATATTGAATCTGCTTCTGTAATATTTTGCACCATACTGTTCCTTTAAGAAGAGCGAGTTATTACCTACACCGAAGAAGTTTTGCGTGTTGTCAGGAGCTTTTGCTAGCGCATCGACAACAAGATCTGCATCCCCGACAACAGCTATCCATTCGCCTCTATAGTGAATTTTATAAGCTCCGGTCCGGAAGGCTGTTGCTACAGTCAGTTGTTGCTTATACGTAAAAGGATTTTTTCTAAATCCACGCTGATGTGTATAAGCAGCCCCCAGCCCGAGCGAAAAACCGTCATCAGCATTATAACCCGCAGTCACCAGAGGAAGCCAGGTGTTATATAGGTTTACAGGAACAAATTGCGTGTTGGTACTATCTTGTGCATAATGAAGCTTTATTTTGTTCTTCTCACCCAGTAAAGTGGAGTTTTTGGTATTCTCGTAAAGCTGTATTTTCGATTTGCTTTCGTTGATAACATAAGTCTTTGGCGTGCTATCTCCAATAATTCGGAGTTTAATCGGAGAATTTGCGTTATCGATGACAACAGAGTCTTTTCCCTCACCTAAATAGAGACGAATTTCTTTTGTTAGGCGCTCTTTATAGGTTTTGTCCATCAATGCTTTGGTGACCTTACCATCTTTATTGATCTTCGAAACTTTGACTTTCAGGTTTTTATTTTCCGTGCTGTGTATTTCTACTTTTTCGTTTTTGTCGCTGAGGTGAATATCGACAATGTTATTGATGAAATTATAATACTCTTCCATCGCTGAGGGTAGAGCATCACGACGGCTTTGAAGTGTTTTAAAAATTTGTTCCCCACGAATAGCAATGGACGACTGTGGCAGGCTACGTACCGACTCCCATAATACCGAATCTGTGAGACGTGCTACAAATTGCTTGACCTCTTTGGTCCATTCCTTGTGAGAAAGCTGGTTGCTCGGATGGGCATTTAAAAAACGCGATTTAAATAAAGAATAGCGAATATTGGGAATACCCGTCGTAAAACCTTGCATGACTGGGTTGACAAATTGCTGATAGATATCTTTCATCAGAAAACCTTGTGTGACACGCAGCGCCTGATCCCGATCGCGGGGAATAGGAATGTAGTCTTTATCGTGATCTGTGCTATCCTGATTTTCATTATACCAACGCCATTGATCCTCGTGTCGATCCCAATCGCTTACCAATACATCCAGCATTCTTGCGCGCAGATATGCCTTAGCTTTAAAGTTATCATCGTTATCTTCCTGTAGTTTTCGGACAGCTTTTGGGCTGTTGTCTGAATCACCAAGTGGTTCGCGTTCTTCTAGTAAAGCCACCGTATGCTCAAAAAGCGGTGCGTATTCCCCCAATATGCTGTCTTGTGCAACAACTCCGATGATGGGATGGGCATGGGGGACGTTCACGGCATTTGCCAAAGCAGGGATCATAAGTGCGGAATAGGGATGCTGGGCGCTGGTGGCATCGTCTAAGACATCCTGTACAAAGGTCCCATGGAGCTCTTCAGGTATGAGGGATTCAGTCCTTTTATTGACCGAACGTAGTGCCCATTCCCGACCGATTGAATCCGTAAGTCGTAGGGAAACCGATTGCATCCCGCCTCCCTGTTTGACAGGATGCAGTCCCCCGTACAAGGTTGAAAGCTGAAGCAAAGGCAAGGTGGTTTCCGCGGCCCATTCTTTGCGGTAATTTTCGCCAAGGAAGAACTTCTTGAATTTACTGGCTTTACCATATTTTGCATTTGCAACGATGCTTACACTGTCCTTGATAACGGTTTGAGCAAAGGATTTGCCCTGATGTGCAGGGGACTGTGTATGCTTTTGTTGTGAATAAGCATGACTAGCAAGAAAAATAAGAAAGAATGGTACTACCTTTTGCATGCCTATTTTTGTTCAAATTTATAAATGATCCCTTTATCCTGATTACCGGCTTCGCTGCTGATGTAAAGATTAAATTTTGAATCAAAGTTAATGCCTTCAGGTTGAGGGAAAATCTTCGGGTCTAATGGAGAGAGTGATTTCACATGAAAATTCTCATCGGTTACAACAAGAGCTTTGTCTACAGAAGATAAGATATACCATTCCTTGCTGTCTGCTTTTTTAGCTAACGCCGAGGGTTTGAACGTTTTCTTGATTTTAGCATCAAATGCATGAAGTTCATCAAGCTGGATGGCAAATTCTCCCTTCGGCTGAAATTGACCACGCTCGTCAATTGAAAAGACATAACCCGAGGTTTGCGATTGTTTTCTGTCGACCTTACATTCTTTACATAATACGTATGCCTGGTTGCTTTCGCGGTCAACAAAAAGCCCTTCATACTCTCCTTTTGGAAGTAAATTTTTCTGTTCGACCACGTTTTTTATATCGTCCTTTTCGGCAATGGGAAAGGAATAGATGCTACCATTGCTCTTTAAAATAAAGAAATGTGTATTGCTTATCGAGATGTCCTCATAGTCGCCATCTTTTCCAAAAGGGTTGAACGTAACTTTTTGTGTCGGTTGGTTAAATTTATAAAGAAAGCCCTGCTCATCTTGAATGGCATAAATATCGTCATCCTGTCCCGCGAGAAAAGCTATTCCGGATATTTCTAACAATTCGTCGGGCAAACTCATCTTTATGCCCGAAGATAATGTATAGGGTATTTGTTGCTGTTTTTCAGCTTGAACATGAGCGGGTTTGTTGCTGTTTTCCTTGGTTGTATTATTCGGATTGCAGGCGAGAAAAATAACAGAAGCTAAACCTAATGCCATAGTTGTCAATATCGTGGGATTTTTCATCATTATATGATTAAATTTTAAATTGAGGAAGTCATCCGGTTTCTGAATGAGCTTACGTTCAATGATTATATTGTTGGGCTTTTAGGCTGTTCTTGTTGTAATGAGCTGCCTTGTTGAATAGCCCTATTGTCTCATGTTGCCTTTCAAATAATGAAGGATTTGTTGCTGAGAAACATTTTTCTGCTGTGTTTCTATTGCCTGATTTTGTCCGTGTTCATCCAGTAAAGTTGCTTCGGTGTCGTCTGCAAACTGAATATCGAATAACTCTTGTATTTGATGTGCTAATGCTAGATTCAGCAATGGAAAGCAAGTTTCTATACGTCGGTAGATGTTACGGTTCATCCAGTCTGCAGAGCCCAGATACGCGCTCGTTTGTGCTTGATATTGAAAAATAAATATTCTGCCATGTTCTAAATATCGTCCTACAATCCGTTTCACGACAATGTTGTCGCTCAATCCGGGTACTTGTGGTTTTAGTCTACAGATTCCTCTGACCAATAATTGCAGTTTTACCCCTGCCCGGCTCGCCTCATACAATTTATTGATTAACGATTCTTCTTCCAGATTGTTTAATTTAATTTTTATTGTAGCGCTGTCTCCGTCTTTAGCTGCTTGGATGGTCTTGTCTATCAGGGATAAAAATGTATGTTTGAGATTGAACTGTGCAATTAATAGTTGGTTAAAAGACAGCTCATTTGGATGATGGGGTTTTCTCCGAGCTGGTAAAAACTCGAATAGCATGTCTAATTCGTTGGTCAATAGTTTATTTGAGGTCATAAGGAAGTAGTCCGTGTAGACCTTCGCCGTTTTTTCATTTAGATTTCCTGTGCCTAATAAAGCACTTTCTCGACCCTCTTTGCGTCTCACGAGCGCTATTTTGGCATGTACTTTTAAATTGGGGATGCTATACGTGATTTTGACGCCCTGTTCTTTCATTAATCGAGCCCAATGTATATTATTCGCTTCATCAAAGCGCGCTTTCAATTCGACAAATACATTGACTCTTTTCCCATTTTTTGCTGCGGTAGCCAGCGCTTGTGCAATATGCGAATCACCGGCGATACGGTATAAGGTCGTGTAAATCTCATCTACGGTTGGATCTATTGCGGCCTCATTAAAAAAACGTAGTATGGGATCGAACGATTCATAGGGCGTGCAGACCAACAGATCCTCTCGGTCTATTTGGTCAAAGATAGATTCCCTGAAATTCTGATTCTTATTGATTTGCAGCTGTTTTGGATAAGAAAGTTCTGCTGTTTTAATCGGAAATGAAAATAGATCTTTCAGATTGTGATAGTTTCCGCCTTCGACAATGCTACTTTTTCGCAGATCAAATAGTGTTGCCAATGTTTCAATCAGCTGTTTTGGCAGATTTGGCTGGAATAGAAAGCGTGTCGCATAGCCAAGATCACGTTTATTGACTTCCGTCTCAATTTTTTGGGCAATATCACCCTCAAATTCATCTTGGAGATTTAATTCCGCATCCCTTGTGATTTTAAAGGAATAGAAATTTAATGATGTATTTCTTATGGCTTCAGGAAAAAATGCTTTGATAATATCATCGATGAGTACGACATATTTATTCCCATTGATCTCACAGGTGAAAAAGCGGCCAATATGATTTGAAGGGACATTTAGAAAGAATACCACTCCAGTATTGTCGTCTGTAACGACGAAGTAGAGCTGATTGTTGATCGGAAAAAAAAAAGTATCATCAATTGGTATAATTTGGAGGTAGGAGGCAATTGTACTAAAGAAATATTGAGCTGCGAGGTCTTTTATTTCTGCTGGAATAGCTTGGTTGTAGATAAAGGATATATTTTCTTTTGCTAATTCTTGGATAATATCAGCTAGTATTAAGCCAAATTTTTCCTGTTGTTTGTTGATGGTTTTTGACGCTTTTTTATATGTGCCAATATCGATGTTCGGAATGAGCTGTCCCGGATTTTGCTTCATTATTTTTTTCCAAGCCATTAGTACAGGCATTCTAACACGATAAAATTCATCCAGATTGGACGAGAAAATAGCGAGAAACTGTAGTTTTTCCAGTAAAGGTACCTCCTCACGAGCGGCTTGGTCAAGTACCCGGTCATTGAACGATAACCAGCTGATGTCTCTGTTGATATAAAGATCTTTCTTCTTCATCCGTATAAATTTATGGTTATGGCAACGTGCTTACAACAACATTAATAATGATGCTATCTATTGGTAGCTAATGATTGATCTAAAGGCGGCATCTTTTTAAATAAAAAAGAAAGTTTGGAAAACATGATGCTGAAATATTTCACTGTTTTTATAGTATTGCATTAAAATATGGTTGCGGCGACAAAAGAAACAACCGATATAACAAGTCCAAACATAAAAATTCCATAGGCGTATCGTAGAAGCTTATATTTTCGTCCTAATACCACACCTTGCGAATAAACATCCTTGGTGAGCATGCCATATAGAAATTCCGAGTCGACCATTACCTTCTGCATACCCTCGTTATAATCGTCGAGTTTCATTTTGTAAAAATTTCCAAAAAAGAGAAGATTGACTGATTTCTGTTCGATTTCCTCCTTTGAGAATTTACCCGACGGAATTTTGGGTATCGTTGACAGTATGGCCATGACCATGGTTGCTACCACGGCTGTAGTTAAGATAATTGTTGGGATAATCAGGTGCTCGTTGGCATCTAGTTTCCGAAATAAGACAGCAATCACGACAGAAAGGATAATAGAATTGACCGTTAAGAGGATGTTGGCCTTATTGTCTGCCATGTCGCTTAGTCGCTGATTGTTTGAGGACGTAATCCGGAACATTGTTTCTATCCCACGTTCTGGCTTACTGCCTTTCTCTTTTTCCTTTTTGTCTTCCTTTTTACTTTCTTTATTTTTTGAGATAGATTTCTCCTGTTTTTTCTCCAGTTCTTTTAGATTCATCTCCTTTTTGGCATTAAGCTTTTGTTGCGCATATTCAGTATGGTAATGATGGCTCATTAGTAGTTTGATTGTGCCGGCCCGCCATACGTCTTTATCGATCTCCTTCCCTAGTACTGCTTCAGCTTCGGCTTTCATCAGTTTGTTTCTGTTGACGAAATCCTCATTCCCAAAATGAAATAGGTCTGCGTCGCAGAGAATTTGCTCCAGCAGATTTGTAGGATCCTGAGGCATTCTCGTTGCTAAAATACAACCTTTGATTTTTTCCTGTATGGCTTCCGGTATGCCTTTGTCCTGGAGGAAATTTAAAGCAATTTCGACACTTCTTTTTTCATGACCAATAGCATTGTCAGATTTTACGTAGCCTAGATCATGAAAGTAGGCGGCACTAATAACAATAAAGTGATCCTCCTCTCCTAGTTTATAGTACGATGAAATCTCCTCCGCGGCACGTACAACAGAACGTGTGTGTATCGTATTGTGAAAACAATGGCAAACTGAAATATTTTCTGTAATATAAGTTTCAGCATATTCTTCTACCTGTTTTAAAAGCTGAGCATAATCTATCATGGACCAATATGGTTTTATTTGCAATAAAAGTATTTAATATCTTTAATTTCTTAAAAATAAGGTCTTCTTTTTTGTTATTTATTAACCTAGATCAAATTTACTGAAAAAAGCGTTATTCCAGTAGTTGTAAAATTGACTGTTATATAAGTAGATGAATTGTTCTTAAAACAGACCGCTAATCGGATGAAATATTTAGCTTTTAATAAAAAAGAGTACCCAGACTAATGCTAATCAAGGAAACCTAGGTAAAGTACTCGAGCAAACATTTACTAAGGCGGTCATTGAGCATGTCTCAGATTAATACCGTCGATAGGTAAAAACGATAAAATAGGGCGTCCAGAATTCGAAATTGGATTCTAAACTGGATCCTGATTCAGTCCTATGTTGAGGCCGATGCGGGAAATTAGTAGGGTGAAACGCTTTTTTAGCCCTTTTTATGCTGTGTTACTCCGAGCATATAGCGCTTTTTAGTCATTATTCAGGGTTTATCCAGTTTTCATTCCGCCCCGAAAGCCACTCTAAGGACAGCTAAAGGGGGGAGCATAGCGTGACAGGGCTTACTGCGTGCCTGACTCGGACTCAACGCAGACTCACCTCGGGTTTAGCACGTATTCACGGTGTATCACTGATAAATAAACACAGCTTATGTGTTGCCTTAAACCAAGGGAGATAAGATAGCAAGGGTTGCTCCGCTCCATCGTTAAATTGGGGCATTCCCCTACGCTGCTCTGCTCCCAAATTCTTTTTGCGCCTTTGATAGTATGTTTTTCCGAGTTGTTTTCGTGTTTGCTGCGTTGCTACGGAGTTGTTCGGCTACGGTTCAGTCTGGTATTGTCCTTTTTTAGGGGCATCCGGGGGACATGGTGGCGTTCGGAGCGTCATTTGTCCGTGCTGGCAGCGGGGTGAGTGCGGGCTTAGAGTCGGAGACAACACGGCCTCACCACGGACGCAGGACGTTCAGGGGCTAAACCAGCCCCGACCATGGTACGAAGGAGGCTGGGAGGGCAGTCGGAGGTTTCCGCAGACCTTTGTCAGCAGCCGGAGCGTTGTCCCCAAGCGGAACCACCTTTCCCTAGATAAGGGAGAGTTAAGGATGCTTTATTCCTTAGTTTAGCTTTTGTTTACCGTTAGCTTAGTAATAAGTTAGGGTTTGCTTAGCTATAACCTATACTATACCTAAACTAAACCTAACTAAACCCTAAACTAACCCTAAGTAAACAGGCAGGAAAGTATAACTGCAAATGAAGGTATTCCGGAGCCCTGTGTTCTGCCATTTTTCCGACCTACCGATATCCGCCTATCCCCTGTTATATCCTGCATTGCGGTGTCTTTCCGCTGTGATCTTTCCGATGGGACAATTTTCCGGTCTTATCAATATCCACCCGTTTATAGGCTGCGCCTATGCGCATCGTCTTCGATTGAGCGTTGAGCCGAGCGGGCTACCAAAGTGATCCCGAGCTTAAGCAGATCGAGCAATACAATGTTCATCCATGTTTCCGCTGCGGAGCCTGTATCGAGTCCCGGTTCCCGTCCCCATTCTGTGCCGGATCCGGCTTTCCCAGCCTTCCGATCACCTGTTTTACAAAAAGAATCTCGCACCGTTACAGGTAGTTAAGGTGAAAATGAAATAAATAAGAACAAAAGCCTTGGAAGTTTGTTAGTAAACTCCCTATCTTTGCACCACTCCGCAAGGGAGGGACGGTTACCGCGAGAGCAGGGAACCATGAAAAAAGAAGGGTTTAACGAGAGTTGAGCGCGGAAATCGGAAAAAGAGAAAAGAAAAAAAACTTCAGAAAGTTTTTGGAAGTTCAAAAAAGATTTCTACCTTTGCAGT
>NZ_DJTD01000005.1:0-9509 GCF_002440385.1 Sphingobacterium sp. UBA6317
TTTTTGAGACAGCCTCTTTTATCTTATATTTAGTCACCTTTCAACTTGAGATCTAAAATCCCACCTTCCACCAAACGCTCAAAAGGAAGTTGCCAACCTTTCCACAGGCGATTATTCAACCGAACTTGATCAACAATAGAACTATTGGGTTGCTCTTTCTTCACCTGAATGATAAATTTATTTTTTCTCAATTTCTTCGGCAATTGTATCGTTACCCGATCGAAAAGTGGCGCGCCTATCTGAAGTGCGGGCTTCTCGGTGGTGAGACTTCGGACATCGAATAGGCCGATACTTGACAAGACATACCATGCTCCAAGCTGTCCTTGGTCTTCGTCTTGTCCGTAGCCATAGCCATGTATCGCATCGTTACCATAAAACTCATTGCAAATTGCCCTTACCCATTTTTGACTCAGATCAGGTCTACCAGAAAAATAGAACAGCCAAGAGATATGCAGGTTCGGTTGATTACCGTGATTATAAAGACTTTCAATCCCTGCGAAGGCGTCAATTTGTGTACCACCTCCAAACACATTCTTCTGCGACACCGTAAAGATACTATCCAACCGCTGATTGAACAGATCCTTTCCAACGAGTTTAACCAATTCTTGTGGGACATGCGGAACATAGAACGTATACTGCCATGCATTTCCTTCCTGAAATCCACGCCATGGTTCATAAGGGTTAAAGTTTGAAATGAATCGTCCAGTACTATCCTTTGGCCGCATAAACTTCGTCTCGGTATCATACAGATTGCGCCATCCATTGGATAATTCCTGAAATTTAACATAGTCTTTTTGACGCCCCAATGATTTTGCAAATTGCGCAGCCGCTCCAGCGGAAAAAGCATATTCCAAGGTATGCGAAGCGCCAAAAGGAGATCCATTGGTCATTAATTCGGGACTGCCATGATCATCTTTTATATACGGTGAGTAGCCTTTGCGGACGAAAACTCCCACATCTAACTTTCCTGCTCCAGGCAGACGGTCCTTCGCTTCCAATTCATTTTTGCGTACCGCATCATAAGCAAGATTCATATCATAGTCACGAATACCGACATTGTAGGCCGCTGCGATTGCCAAACCCGTAAAATTAGTTCCTACACCCGAAACGTATTTACTGTTGGCAATACCGTCTCCTAACCAACCTGCATCGCGATAGACCAACAATTGACTCTGAATCCAGTCGTTGTAATAGTCTGGATACGCAATAGACCACAACTGTGTTAAATTCCAAAATGCGCCCCAGATAGCATCGGTATTATAATGATGATGAATCGGTTGCCCTTGCTTATTTAGGGCAATCTGCCCCACCGAGCCGTCATTTTTGGGATATGCACCATTTACATCGCTTGCAAGCCCACGGCCAAGTAAAGCATGATACAATCCTGTATAAAATTTAATGCGGTCGTCCGCTTTGCCCCCTTCCACCAAAATTCTTCCCAGTTCACTATTCCAGGTTTGCAAGGCATTATTCTTTGCAGCATCAAACGACATATCCTTCGCCTCTTTAAGCAAATTCAGTTGTGCATTTTCTACAGAAGTATAAGATAAACCCGTCTTGATGTCTATTGATTCGCCTGCTTCAGTGCCAAACTTCAGATATACTCCAGCTCCTTTTCCTTTTATGCGCGTATGTTGGTCAAAAGTTATAGAATCTCTAAATGTCCCAAAAGACTTCGGTTGTTTGTTGATCTCCGCAAAGAAAAACATTTTGACCGTAGCCCCCTGCTGATATTTTTGTACATATACAGGATTGGTAACCACATATCCCCAGACGTGCTGTTTGTCATAATTTACTTCGGCATCAACGACCGGTCCACTTTCCCCCATCACATGGCCAATATCGAAAATAAGGTTGGCTTCTTCCGTTTTTGGAAAAGTATAGCGGTGAAAACCGACACGCTTCGTTGCCGTAAGTTCAGCAAGTATATTATAATCTTTTAGCATGACACGGTAATAGCCAGAAGTGGCAAATTCATCCTTCTTGTCAAAATCGGAACGATAACCGCTTTTTGGACGATCAAGTTGACCGGGCATTGTCTTCAATTTTCCAACGGATGGTGCAAATACCACTCCGCCTACCTGAAATTCGTGAAAATTAGCAAAGCCTTCTATTGAGGTATGCCTATCGTCATAACCCACGGCCTCCCAGCCCGACTTGTTCCCATAGCTTCCATTTGTGCTCGGAGCGAGCTTAGCCATTCCAAAAGGTACGGCTGCTGGTGTATAAAAGAAATACCGACTATGGACGGATCCAATATTAGGTTTTACAAAAACGGTCAAATCTGTTTTCTGCTGTGCGGAAACAGCTGCCGTACTCACAAATAAACTACAAAAATAATAAATGATACGCTTTACCATTGTTCTCAATTAGGTTCTACAGCAAACTTACAAAAAAATAGGGTATGTATAAACATGAGTTAGATTTTATTACTTAATTTAACGACTTAACAGATTGCATCGCAACGCCTAAATTTGTAAAATTTTAAATACTAATCAAATAAAACACTATTAAAGCTTAAATACTGACATTTTTCCATAACTTTGATTGTACATACATATTAAAATATAACCAGTAAATAAATTCAAAAAAATACACATCGAACGGCTGATCTTCGATCACAAGCCTGAAATAAATACAAATTAACGTTGAAATAAATACCAATGATTGACAGGTACACTTGTCAATCCTAATTAATTACAATACAACCACAATGAAAAAAAACAACACATTTTTTAGTCTAATACTTCTGTTACTCGGAACCCAACTATCAGCACAACAAACAAAACCCGACCGTATCGCGCAACTTAAGTTAGCAAAAAGCATTCTAGCGGATCAAAACCTAAAATATGTGGACATCCTTGCCCGAGAGGTCATCAAAGAAGGTTTCAATGCGGGAAGTGGCTACTCACAAATTTGGGCCAGAGATCTCAATACATTCATCGAAACCGCATTGGAAGAGCGGTCCCAAGCGGACATTAGAGGGGCTATTTTAGTATTTTTTAGGATGCAACAGCCCAATGGCGAAATGGTAGACGGCTATGTACTAAAGAAAGACTTTACCTGGCATGATGATACACCCTACTATTCAAAAAACGCTCCTGATCATGTGGGTTTTAAAAACACGGTAGAAACCGACCAGGAAACGTCACTCATCCAATTGTTGGGTAAATACATAATAAAAACAAAGGATTACAGTATCTTGGAAGAGTCTATCGGTGGAATTTCTGTAAAAGACCGTATCCAACTTATGTTGGATTATCTGAAAAAGGAACGGTTCAACCAAAAGTATCAGCTACTTTGGGGTGCGATGACAGCAGATTGGGGAGATGTACAGCCCAACGACAGCTTTGGTTGTGATTGGAATGACCAACTTTCCAATGAGGCAATCGATATTTATGACAACGCGATGTTTATTATTGCATTGCAGGCATTGATTGATATCCAGCCCAACTCTCCCAAGGTGGCGGAATGGAAAGGATTAAAAAAGAGTCTCGAAACGAACAGTAGACGTTATTTATGGGATAAGAAAAAACAAAAATTCATTCCGCACATATACCCTAAGACATCACCTATTTCTAAAGGATTTGATGAAAATACGATCCATTATCATGGCGGCACCGCCATCGCTATAGAAGCGGGGCTACTAACACCTTCAGAAATAAAAACAGTCAACAAACAAATGCTTGAAAACGTGCGGTTATCTGGCATGCCGAGTATTGGATTGACCTTGTACCCAACCTATCCCGTCGGATTTTTCATTGGCGGAATGGCTCAACCTTACCAATACCAAAATGGTGGTGATTGGACCTGGTTTGGCGGGCGGATGATCCAGCAACTCGTTTTAAATGGCTTTTATCAGGAAGCCTATACCGAACTCCAACCGATGATCGATCGGGTTGTGAAAAACAAAGGATTTTACGAATGGTATGGTCAAAATAACGTACCCAGTGGATCAGGAAAATTCAAAGGTTCAGCAGGCGTGCTGAGTAAAGCAATAGCTCTCCTAGAAAGCTGGGCTGAAACTACCCTGGAAAAGAATCATTAAAAGAATAAATAAATTAGCTATTCACTCATCCAATTAATCCATTCAAAAAGGATGAGTGAATTCCCTAATAATCTCTTCTGCTTTCGACAGTATAGGTAAAACTTTCCGCGCGGTAGAACCCTAAATTATATTCAATCGGCTTCCCAGATTGGTCAAATACAAAGCGCTTGCGGGACAGAATAGGATCACCGATATTAATATCCAATTTATCAGCTATAAATTTATTTGCGGCCATTGCATCCAGCTCTTCCTGAGAAAGATCTGCAACGACATGATAATCTGCTTCTAAGATCTCATATAAAGGTCTCTTAAAATCTTCATCGCCGTTTAAACCTATACGCGGATGAAAGTAAGAGATAAAATAAACAAATGGGTCATCTTTCTTTCCTCTCAGACGTTCCAGTTTTAATAGCTTTTGGTCCTCATCTACATTAAAAAACTTCGAGACTGCTTTGTCCGGAACAACCCAGCTGACGTGAAGCTCAAAATTCTTTACCTCAATTCCTCTGTTTTTCATCTCTTGTGAGAAACTCAGCCAATTCTTGGATTTGGAACTAAATTTGGAACTAGCCACCTTCGTGCCTATTCCCTTCTTTCTAATGAGCAACTCCTCGTAGACTAGTTTATTGATCGCCAAACGCAAAGTAGAACGGGAAATTGCCAATCTTTTTGCTAATTCAATTTCGTTGGGCAATAACTTACCCTCTATATATTCAGGCTGCTTAATTAATTCGCGTAACAGATTCTCTGCTTGTATATGCAGCGGAACAGGGCTTTTATGATCTATTTTTAAATTCATCAGTTGGATTGCTTGTGCTAAAATAAGATTTTTTGCATAATTAAAAAAATAGATATATGTTTGTATGTATATACATATTAATTTAAACCGCAGATGTCAAAGAGATTTATCATCATTTTATGTATCGTTTCACTTGGAGGACTCCTTTTCGGTTTCGATATGGCTGTAATTGCAGGTGCATTGCCGTTAGTAAAGCAATTTTTCGGACTATCTCCTGCTCAAGAGGGCGTTTTTGTCAGTTCAGCCCTGCTAGGCTGTATTGTCGGTGTATTTTTCACAGGACCATTAACAGATAAATACGGCAGAAAACCAGCCTTTGTTACTGCGGCCCTGCTCTTTTTATGTTCAGCAATTGGCTGTGGATTCAGTCCTTCTTATAGCATATTAATTGCAAGTAGAAGCATTGGGGGCTTGGGTGTTGGAATAGCCTCAATCGTTGTGCCCTTATATCTCGCTGAAATATCGCCAAGTAAATTTAGAGGAAGATCAGTCACCTGTTACCAACTCGCTATTACATTCGGGATCCTTTTTGCGTATATCAGCAATTATTTGATTCTCGAATATAGCTCCGCACAGCAAAATGAACTCTGGCGAACTATGTTTTTAGTTGGTGCAGTACCGGCTTTATTGTTATGCATCGGAGTTTACTTTATTCCTGAAAGTCCACGTTGGCTATCTAAAAATGGGCGGAACACGGAAGTAGCAGCGATCAGTGGCGCATTAGGACTATCGGATATACAAGAGGTCGGCAACGTTTCCTCGAAGGGAAATCTACGTGATCTCTTCTCGCCTATTTATCGCAAGGCCTTCCTATTGGGCTTATTCCTTCCTTTATTTTCACAGCTCAGTGGCATAAACGCAATTGTCTACTATGGTCCGAGCATATTGCTTGAATCTGGTATTTCATTAAATAATTCCTATCATGCTCAACTATTCTTTGGAGCCGCCAATGTGTTATTTACTTTCTTTGCCATCTGGAAGGTTGACAATTGGGGTAGACGTCCCTTATATCTTTTGGGAACGGTAGGTGCTACCCTGAGTTTGCTGGTTACTGGATATCTTTTTAATCAAGGTCAAGTCAATAATATCGCATTGATTATCGCTATACTTTCGTTCTTATTTTTCTTTGCTTTTTCCATTGGCCCGCTAAAATTTGTTGTCGCCGCCGAAATCTTCCCAAATGCCATCCGGGCTCGTGCCATGGGTATCAGTATTATGGTGATGTGGATTTCCGATGCTATCGTGGGACAACTAACACCCATTCTACTCGCTTCCTGGGGGGCCCGCTATACGTTCTGGTTGTTTGCATTTTTCTGTGCCATCGCATTCCTTGTTGTACTTGCATTCCTTCCGGAAACAAAGGGTAAACCTTTGGAAGAGATCGAAAAATTCTGGATTGAAAAGCACAATAAAAAATCAACAAACAAGTAAGCAAAAAGCGACTTAATCCAACATCATTCATTTGCAATAAATTACATTATATGTATTCTAATACTCAAACAAAACCTTTTCAGTACGAAATCACACCGACGTTTCCGGTTCAAGGAACACTATCAAATTCCTACACGGATCTTGCTGCACATCTCATTACACATAATATACATAGCATTGATGGTTTTGTAGGTGTTGACTGGGCTACAATCATCCCCAAGCTAAAGCAAGAATTTGAAAAACAGGGCGTAACTCCACGATTTATTGCCATGGATTCAGCTTTAAAAACTGAATCAGCGATCCAGGAGCTTGTCGCACCATACCTCGGTGGCGACGATCCATTATTTGGAAAAAAGGCCGGGATTCAACTCATTGAATACTTTGACACCCAAAAGCTTGCGGACCTTCAAACCATACGAGCAAACGCCGAATCAATACAAGCTGAGTATACCATCTTTTATGGCCCTGGAGCATCATTAGTCGATACGTCTAGTCAGCTGATGTTTATTGATCTGCCCAAAAACGTGCTAATTCAACGTATGCGTGCGGGAGAAGCTTTAAACTTAGGTTGTTCAACACAGACCAATCAAAAGGAAACCTACAAGCGTTACTATTTTGTCGATTGGGAAATATTGAATAGACATAAAAGGTCTATCCTTTCCCGTGTCGAAATTCTTGCCGATCAACAATCGGCCCAAAACCTACCATGGATCACAGGGAAGGATCTACATGCTACTTTGCTGGCCATGTCCCAAAATTACTTCCGCGTACGACCAACTTTTGAACCCGGCGTATGGGGTGGACAGTGGATGAAAGAGCACCTTTCAGGCATAGATCAGCATGTCAAAAACTATGCGTGGTCCTTCGAAATGATTGTCCCTGAGAATGGCATTTTGCTCGAAGCAGATGGACATACAATCGAAATTTCATTTGATCAATTGATGTTTCAAGAAAGTGCCAATGTGCTTGGTCATGCCCAGCAACGTTTCGATGTTGAATTCCCGATACGCTTCAATTTTCTGGATACCTTTGATGGCGGCAACCTATCCATTCAATGTCACCCTAGTCCAGCCTATGCAAAAACAGAATTTGGAGAAAACTTCACACAGGACGAATCATACTATATCGTTGATAGAAAAGAGGACGCACAAGTGTATCTGGGCTTTCAGCAATCCATTGATGCAGACAAATTTCGCTCAGCTTTAGAAGAGAGCTTCCATACCGGAACAGCCATGGATATCGAGCAATACGTTCAAAAATTCGAATCCAAGAAACACCAATTGTATTTGATACCACATGGTACTGTACATTCTTCCGGCGTGAATAATCTCGTACTCGAAATCAGTGCAACACCTTACAATTATACCTTTAAAATGTACGACTGGGTGCGTCCGGATTTAGATGGGAAACCACGCCCATTAAATATTGATAGAGCATTCGCCAACCTCAATTTTAGCCGAAAAGGTGATGTCGTAAAAAACACGCTGCTTGCTCAGCCCACTGAAGTAGCCCTTGATGCGCAAGCAACAAGAATACATTTGCCAACGCATGAAGATCATTTCTACGATGTTTTTAGATACGAATTCGATCAGGATGTTGCAATTGAAACACAAGAACAGTGTCACATCATGATGCTTGTGGAGGGGGAGGCAATTGAGCTGACGACAGCAAATGGCATGAAGAAAGTCTTTCATTATGCTGAGACTTTTGCTGTTCCTGCTGCTGCCGGATCCTATACATTGCGTAATTTAGGAAACGATAAGGCAAAGGTTATCCAATCTTTTGTCAAAGAATCCAAATGTTAATCAAACCATTTACTATAAACTAACAGCACAATGAGAACTATATTTTTTGCGTTATCTTCGTCTCTCCTATTACTGTCCTGCCAAAATGCTGGCGGTAAGGTTTCTACAAGCAATTTACAGGATAGCATCCAAAAAGACAGCAGCTTCAATCTTGTCAAAGATATGGCTACGAACGTCATTAAAAGTGGATTCAATGCGGGGGATGGATACAGTGAGGTGTGGATTAGAGATTACAATACATTTATCACCTTAGCAACAAAAGTCCATCCCCATGAACAGATCAAAGATCAATTAGCTTTGTTTTTTAAGCTACAAGGTCCTGATGGTAATATTGCCGATGGTTTTGTCAAAAAATCTAGCTTAAAAAATGGCGTATCGGACTATTATACCATCACTAGTCCCTTAGCTCCTGATTATGCAGCACACAAAAATACAGTTGAAACGGACCAGGAGTCTTCTTTGATCCAAGCGGTACATAAATATATCGTTGCAACGAAAGATAAGGCTTTTCTCGATGAAAAAATTGGAAATGCGGCTGTAAAGGATCGCATGGAGCATGCTTTACAATTTTTATTGGACAAACGTTATAATGCTACTTATGGTTTACTTTGGGGCGCAACTACAGTCGATTGGGGTGACGTTCAACCTGAACACGATTGGGGTGTCCACCTGGATGAAAATTCGCATATTGCTTTGGACATCTACGACAATGCAATGTTTTTGATCGCGCTTGACAATTACATGGATCTTTTCCCTGAGAAAAAAGAAAAGTGGGGAAAAATCAGAGCGTCTATAGCAAGTAATACCATGAAACACCTTTGGGACGAAAAGAACCAAAAGTTTATTCCCCATATTTATATCAAAGGCTCTCCATTTGCGGCTGATTTTGATGAAAATCAAATCTATTATCATGGTGGAACAGCAATTGCTATTGAGGCTAATTTGCTCAGCAAAGAGCAAATAAAAGTTTCATTGGATAAAATGATTAAAAATGTAAAAGATGCTGGTGCAGCAACAATTGGACTTACTGTGTACCCGACTTATCCGGCAGGCTCGTTTAAGAACAAAGGCATGTATCCTTACGGTTATCAAAATGGTGGGGACTGGACTTGGTTTGGTGGTCGTATGATTCAGCAGCTTGTTAAAAATGGCTTTCAACAGGAAGCTTATGCGCAAATACAGCCGATGCTTGCCCGTGTTATCAAAAACAAAGGATTTTATGAATGGTACACAAAAGATAACAAACCAGAGGGCTCTGGAACTTTTAGAGGTGAAGCAGGTGTCCTTTACGATGCCATCGAGTTATTAGAAGGTGCTGGCACGAAATAAAAACAGCTTATCGTGATGTAAAAAGAGCAGCAGGAAATTCCTTGCTGCTCTTTTATTTGAAATCGTCACCTCCGCATTCCTATTCCTATTCCTATTC
>NZ_DJTD01000005.1:9717-96972 GCF_002440385.1 Sphingobacterium sp. UBA6317
TCCTATTCCTATTCCTATTCCTCCTATCCTACTCTAGCGCATTTTGTCTCATTCCCCTTATACATTCGCTTCACATCTGCTAAAAAATCCTGTTTATTTTCCTTAAATTACTTGTCCATGTCGGCCCAATCGTTAAATTATACAATAATATTTCATTCGGATTGCGGATTTCCAGCGTATAGCCAGCAATTCCAACAACAGCTCAAAACCTGATTGTATCGGTTTCAATAAAAGGCAAACTATAATTACCGGTATCTGCCTTAATCTTAGCGTTCAACTGCTTTATCGTAGCGACTTCCTGATTTGCGGTTTTATAGAGATAGACGTTTTTTAAACTCGGAAGGTCGTTCAGTTTTGACAGACCTTTTGAGGTAACTTTTGTTCCCGTCAGATTTAAATACGTTAATTTTGACAGACCTTTCAACTGGCTCAATCCGGCATCGGAAATTTCTGTATTTTCTAGATGTAGGCGGGAAAGACTCGGCATTGCCGAAAATATTGAGAAAGCAAGATCTGTAACAGCTGTATTTCCTAATTTCAGCTGTACAATATTATCCTTAATACTTAATAATTCCTGTAGGTCCTTATCATTAAATTGAGGATAATTAATGGCATTAACCAACACAAAGTTATTATCTTTTGCAACTTGGATGATCTTAATACCCTTAGCCTGCCAAGCATCGATTTTATCTTTTGGCAAAGCTGGCGCTGCAGGTAAATCTGCATATAATACCGATGGAGTGTCTTTTTCCCCTGTTTCCAATTTTTTCAACAAATGAGCGATTTCCTCCGTTTGTGGTATTTCACGCACTTTTTTATCAAAATTGGCTTCTTGATCTATCCACCAGGCAATCAGTCTGATCTGATCAGGAGTTATCGGCGTACGACCTTTAGGTGGCATTCGCTTCTTATGTCCCTCAGGTAATACCAACCTGGCATATAATTCACTCTTTTTCGAATCGCTTGCATGCAGTACTGTGCCATTCTCTCCTCCTTTTAACAAATTCTCTTTTGTATCCAATGCCAGCCCCCCTTCCTGCTTTTTTTTCCCATGGCAGCTTTGACAACGCTGTTTAAGAATAGGTTGAATAATTCCATTATAGGCATCTGCTTCCTGTGCATTTTGAACGATAAGAACCTCCTCTTTGTCTTCTTCCGTTTTAAACAGCTTTTTTAGTGCCACTGGCATAGCTTCGACAAAGTAGCCCTTTCCATGCGTCAATGTTCCACCATAGTGTCCAGTGACCCCAATCATGATTACTACGAGAAAAAAAAGCCAAAAGCGAAATGCAGCAGAAGATTCTTTACGATAGAGAAACCACAATAATAAGCTGCTCAACGCCACGACAATTCCTAACCACTTGTGATAGCTCAGTACATCCTCCTCATAACCTCCATTTCGTGAAAGCAGATAACCCGATAAAGCAGCCACTATGGCAGCTATGGTCCCTAGGAATAAGGAGAGCTTAATAGCAGGCAAATACATAGCTCCGCCTTTAAACTGCGCAATAATTGCCATAACAAAAGCCAACAACAATATGCCGATCGGTAGGTGGACCAAAAGAGGATGAAATCGTCCCGAAAAGCCCAATAATTCATCAAAGAAAACCATCATTCTTTATATCTGTCTTTGAGTAAATGCAACATATAGACATTGATTGACCACTGATCGGCCACCGGTTGTTGTGTAAATGGCAATGTGGGTAAATAACCCGCTGGGCCAAACTCGGTTGTTATGGTTAATAACTTCATCCCGTTTTCCTTGTGTTTAGCAACAACTTTATCCCACCAGGCCAAATGTTGTGCAACAATACTCTTCCATTCAGGAGCGGCGGGGTCGTTGACTTGTGGTCCTTCGGGATGCCCAATGCGTGCATGAATGTGCTCAGTTCTGGACAGTGCCTTTGTTACGGCCTCGGTCTGATCAGAAAGCATTGATTCGTGTACATTGCACCAATGCGAAATATCCAACGCAAGTTGTAACGTCGGAATCTTCTCTAAATATTCTTTTGTTACATGGGCTGCAAAACTAAATCTTCCGCGATGAGTCTCATGATAAACGGGGATATGGTACTTATTTTTAGCTGCATCAGCAAGCTCAATCAATGTTTTGTTCTGTTCAAACGAGTAATAATCTTTACCTGTATGGCAATTAATATAATCGGGTTTCAGCTGTGCTGCTTCATCCAAATTACGCTTAAAACTTTCTTTATATTCCTCATAAGTTCCACCAGATCCCCCTGAAAGTAACCCTAAACTCAATCCATGTTTATGTAATGCATCGATCATCTCTTTGCGCTCTTTGGGACTACCAGGTAACCAAGATTCAACACCATCGTAACCTGCATTTTTCACACGGAGACAGAACGTATCCCAGGAATCACTATTTCCCCAATTGGTGCAATAATATTTAATGTGCAACTGCTGGGCAGTCATGGATAGAAAACTGCTCATAAATAAAATTAATACTAGAAATTGTTTCATTTTTTTAAATTATAGCTTGAATCAGTTCACCCTCCACATCTGTCAATCGGAATGGCCTTCCCTGAAAATCGTATGTAAATTTCTCATGATCAAAACCCAAAAGATGAAGCATGGTCGCATGGACATCGTGTACAGAACTACGCCCTTCTACCCCGGCGAACCCGATATCATCGGTTTGACCGTAACTTATACCATTACGAACTCCTCCACCTGCCATCCAGATGGTATAGGCATCGGTATGATGATCACGTCCCAGGAATGGCATGTCGCTGTTGTCCCTATTTTCTTGCATCGGTGTGCGCCCAAATTCCCCGCCCCACACCACCAGTGTTTCTTCCAGCAAACCACGTTGCTTTAGATCCATAATCAATGCGGTCATAGGTCGATCAATCTCTCGGCATTTATTTCTAAAACCGAGATCAATCGAATCTGCTGGATTAGTACCGTGACTGTCCCAGCCCCAATCAAATAACTGAACGAATCGTACCCCTTGTTCTACGAGTTTCCGAGCCAATAGGCAATTATTGGCGAACGATTCCTTACCAGGCTCTGTTCCGTACAATTCGTGAATATAAGCCGGTTCATTATTGATGTCCATCACTTCAGGTACGGCTACCTGCATTTTATAAGCCATCTCATATTGTGCGATCCGCGACAAGGTTTCGGGGTCTTTAAAGGTATCATACTCTGTTTTGTTGACGCTATTTATGGCATCAATCAAATCACGCTTCATACCCCTTCCCATTCCTTCAGGATCGGCAATGTACAATACGGGATCACCCTTTGAACGACATTGAACGCCTTGGTATACCGATGGTAAAAATCCACTTCCCCAGACACTTTTACCAGCATCAGGCGTTTTACCTCCCGATGTTAACACAACAAAACCGGGTAAATTGCTATTTTCAGATCCCAGACCATAAGTTACCCATGAACCAATGCTAGGGCGACCGAGACGGGCACTTCCTGTATGCATAAACAATTGGGCCGGGCCGTGATTGAACTGATCGGTATGCACAGCCTTCAGAAAACTCACTTCATCAACGACTTTACTAAAATGAGGCAAATGATCTGATACCCAAGCCCCACTTGCTCCATACTGTTTAAAAGTAGCCTGTGGTCCCAGCATTTTTGGAATCCCACGAATAAAAGCAAATTTCTTTCCTGCAAGCAAGGACTCCGGACAAGGTTGATTATGTAATTTCTGCAAGGCAGGCTTGTAATCAAATAACTCCAATTGTGATGGAGCGCCAGCCATATGCAGGTAAATGACACTTTTAGCCTTACCTGGGAAATGAGGTGGCTTGGGCACAAGTGGATTGAGTGCATTCAGATCCAACTTTTCTGCTGATTTTGACTGTCCCCATCCATTACAACTCGTTAACAAACTCCCCAAAGCAATACCGCCGATACCGGCCACACAATCTTTTAGAAAATGTCTTCTGGTGACAGCCTGCAATTCAAATTGTTGCGCTTCTTTTATTAGCTTATTTAGGTCTTTCATCTGACTATCATTACGTATGAACGGGCTGTGTCTCTAAAATTTTAGTGCGCAGCTTTAGCTCATTTCGGTTTATATTCTTACTATTTTATAGGTCTAACCTTCTCAATAAAAGACTTCGTTTTCATACGATAGTCCTTATTCAGAAGTTTCGGTCCATATTTATCATTTCAATATTTATGATTTCGTTAAAAATTCGTCCAAATTCAACACTGCATTCGCAACAAGCATGTAGGCAGCTTTTGAAGGCAGGACCTTTACATTGCTTTTTGCTAAATCTTCATTCAAAAATTTGGCTGCCGAATCAGGTTTTTTGCTGAAATCAACCAATGCCTTTTGATAAAGATGTTCCAGCTCTTTGAGTTTCTTTTCATCGGCATCCTTCAACATGGCACGTTTATAACCGACACGAATACCATTTCTAAGGTTTCCATTTCCCTCTTTCTCCATAATAGCCCCCAGATGTTTAGCCGCTTCGAGATAAACAGGATCATTTAATGTGGCAAGCGCTTGCAGCGGTGTATTGGTGCGAATACGGTCGACCAAACAAACCTCCCTGCTAGAAGCATCAAAAGAAACAAAAGACGGATAAGGACTCGTACGCTTTAAAAACGTATAGATGCCCCTTCGGTATTGATCTTCTCCAGCACTTTTCACCCAGGACTCACCGCTATATACAGTCATCCATACCCCATCAGGTTGGTAGGGCATTACACTTGGTCCATACATTTTGTTGCTGAGCAATCCACTTACAGCTAAAGCTTGGTCACGAATCTGTTCGGCAGATAATCTAAACCGAGGTCCCCTTGCCAAATAATAATTCTGTGGATCCTTCTCAAAATTGGAATTGTTCAAGCTAGAGGACTGCTTATACGTTCCGGATAAGACAATCTCGCGGATCAGTTTTTTAACGCTCCACTTTTTGGTATTCATCAGATCTAGGGCAAGGTAATCCAATAACTCTCGGTGAATTGGCGGGATACTCTGAGTGCCCATATCTCCCAATGGTTCAACTAGGCCCCGGCCAAATAGCTGTGCCCATACGCGATTAACTAAGGTTCGTGCTGTCAAGGGGTTTTCCTTACTGACAATCCACTGCGCAAACCCCAGACGGTTGCGCGGAGCGCCTTTCGGGAAACTATTCAGTGAAGCCGGAACTGTAGGCTGTACTTCCGCCCCCAGAGACAGACGGTTACCACGTATAAATACATTTGTTTTACGATGCATGTCTTTGGGATTTTCAATCATGATTGGCACACCTTCGGGTTGCATGTTGACCAACTGGAGAAAAGTCTTTTGAAAATTCATATTATCCAGTGACTTTTCATGTGGAAAGTTCTCACGAAATGCAAACCATTCAATCATGCAGATCGGCTGCCCATGCGCCACAGATGGATTTTTGAAAAGCAGATATAAGTCATGTACACCGCGAGTCGGGAGTATGGGAGACTGAATAACCTGTCTTCCATTTGTACTCGGCAAATCAATAACGGCGAGAATTGGTCCTGTAGGTTTATCCACGTGAATTTCTAATTTTCCACCTACCGCGCCTGTCCAGAAATTCATAAAAAATTGCTGTTTATTATCCAAGTTTATTGCCCTTAACCGAGCCGATCCTCCAGTTCTAACCCCCAACCATTTCGTATCATAAAGCGCACCATCTACTATTTGATCGCTGTAATGCGCATGTATTTTGGGTTCAAGAGTGTGAAGGAATAGATCTGTTGATTTTACCAAGCTTGTATTTCCTGTCGTCGACAACCACCTTTTTATACTGTCAATTCGCTTCTCATCTTGTGCCGTATAAAAACGAAGTTTAGGATGATCACCTTGGGTGTCTTCATCTCTGGTGTTGTTAAAAAAAGCTAACGATTTATAATACTCTTCAAATTTAAAGGGATCATAAGTATGGCTATGGCATTGCACGCATTCGAAGGTTGTACTCAACCATACTTGATAGGTTGTATTTAAGCGATCCAAAACCGCAGCCATCCGAAATTCCTCACTATCGGTCCCCCCTTCATCATTATTCATGGTATTGCGATGGAAGGCGGTTGCGATAAGTTGATCCTTGGTTGGCTCCGGGAGCAAATCCCCAGCGAGCTGTTCAATCGTAAATTCATCATAAGGCATATCCTTGTTCAAGGCCTTAATGACCCAATCCCGATAGGACCATATCGTGCGCGAACCATCCTTCTCGTAACCCTTCGTATCTGCATATCGCGCCATATCCAACCACCAACTCGCCCACTTTTCGCCATATTTCTGCGACGCCAGCAAACTATCTACACGCAAGGTATAAGCATCATCACGCTGATCTGCTTCAAAGGCTTGAATTTCTGCCAACGTGGGTGGAATACCAATCAGATCTAAATACACTCTCCGTAACAACAGTGCTTTATCGGCCTCATCAGCAAAGGATAATTTCTTCTCCTTCATCTTATCCAAAACAAAAAAATCAATCGTATTATTCACCCCTTTAGGTTTGACACCAAATATGCCGAGCAATGAAAAAGGTTTAGGTACCTCAGTCTCCTTGGGCGTTGTATATGCCCAATGCTCTCCCCATTTGGCACCTTCATCGATCCATCTTTTGAGTATATCAATTTCATCATCGTTCAGTTTAGGGGCATTGTAAGGCATACGCAATTCAGGGTCATCGGAAATCAGTCTCTTTACCAGTTCACTATGTTCGCCATCGCCACGAATAATTGCTGGTTTGCCAGACTCGGCTTTGGCGAAAGCCTCATTTTCAAAAAGAAAACTTAGTCCGCCATTTTTTTTAACCCCACCATGGCATGTGATACAATGTTTATTCAATATCGGTTTAACATCAGCGCTAAAATCAATTGGCTCTTTCTTTCCAAAGGTCAAAATGCTCGTACCAATAAGCACAAGCGCCAATAATGTTAGCACCACAATCTTTTTTCTCATAGCATTGGGATATATCTACTCTATAACATTTTAGGTTTACGCACTACAACGAAATAAATAATGATTGTTTTTTTCGTTAAGTGGAGCCGAAACTATCCGATAAATGTGCTAGTTTCGAGTAGGATAAAATTAGATAACAACACTGGATTATACTAAAACTGGATTAACAGAAACATAAACAATATTACCCTTTGCTCTTGCAAGATTTTCTGGATACTATATTCCCACTTGCTCAAAAGATTGATTTAAAACAGCATGATGTACTCTTTTCGGTTAAACTGCAGTCCCTAAAAACGGTACTTTTATACCATATTCTTTCGTCTCAAAAAGTATAACAATTTCGATACGAACTCACTTTTTTGATTTCATACACTGCATACATCTCAGTTAAATTTGCTTAAACGTGATTCCAGGATCAGGGCCATCGCTTTGCTAAAATAGTATGCAAAAAAGTAACAATAGTGTCAGTACCTCCCCATCCAGAGTTTTAAATTTACAAGCTAACCCTTTCAATTATGAAATATCTCTATTTAATACTATGCTGTTCGTTTACCCTGTTCTCTTTCGGGCAACCAACATCTGACAACAACCTCCATTTCGATCAGTTGGCTTCGCGATGGGATGAAGCCATTCCCTTGGGAAATGGTCAATTGGGTGCACTGATTTGGAAAAAAGACAATACGATTCGATTTTCACTTGATCGCGCAGATCTATGGGACGAAAGAAAGGCCTTTGCAATAGAAAACCACAATTTCAATTGGGTCCAACAACAAATAAAAAACAACAGCTACGGCATTGTACAACAGTGGGGAGACGCTCCTTATGACAGATCCCCCTATCCTACTAAGCTTCCAGCAGCGTCGCTGTTCTTTGACTTGGCGAAATTTGGCACTGTCGTTTCAAACGTACTTGATCTGGAACAGGCCACCAATATTCTTAGATTTAAAGATGGTAGGATATTAAAAACCTTCATACATGCCTATAAACCATTTGGCTATTTTGAAATCACAGGAAACAATGTTAGTGACCTTTTACCTCAATTAATTCCACATCAATATGAAAATAACGCAAACAAAGACGAAAACAAAAGCGTTGTCGAAGGTCAAGATTTAGCAAGATTAGGGTATAAGCAAGGAAATATAATCCGCACCAGCAACTATGAAGTGCTGCACCAAAATACGTATGATGATCATTTTTTTGAAGTTGTATTGAGGTGGGAAAAAATATCAACTAAAAAGCTGATTGGTTATTGGACAATCGTCAATGATCAAAAGGCAACCCCATCTGCACTTTCCCTCAAAAAATACACCGAAGAAAAAGCAAGCCATTTGCATTGGTGGTCAAACTATTGGTCCAAATCAAGTATAACCATTCCTGATAAAAATCTTGAAAAACAATATTATCTTGATATGTATAAACTCGGTGCTGTCGCAAGAGAAGGTGCTCCAGCAATTACGCTTCAGGCCGTGTGGACGGCGGATAATGGTGGTCTTCCTCCTTGGAAAGGCGACTTTCACAATGACCTTAATACACAATTAAGCTACTGGCCAGCCTATTCGGGAAATAGATTGGCCGAAGCCAAAAGCTATACGGATTGGCTCTGGAAGATCCGCAAAAAAAACAAGGACTTTACAAAGCAATATTTTGGTGTCGATGGGCTGAATGTACCCGGTGTCCTCACGTTAAATGGAGACCCTATGGGTGGATGGATTCAGTATTCTCTTTCTCCTACTATTGGTGCATGGGCGGCCCAGCATTTTTATTGGCAATGGAAATATAGCATGGATAAAACCTTTCTAAAAGAACAAGCCTATCCCTATATCATGGAATCTGCAACTTACCTTAAAAATATAACCACACTAAAAAATGAACGCCGTTACCTGCCCTTGAGCAGCAGTCCCGAATACAACGACAATAGTGTATCAGCATGGTTTGACAATTGGACTAATTTCGATCTTAGTTTAGCGCATTTTCTTTTCCAGGCTGCTACAGAGGTGAGTACAGCAATGGGCAAACCGCAAGAAGCAGAGAATTGGTTAAAATGCAAGGCGCAACTACCTCACTATGCGACCGATGAAACTGGGCTACAGGTTGCTGTAAATCTTCCAATGAAACATTCCCACCGTCACATGTCTCCCTATATGGCAATTTATCCATTGGATTTATTAGACATCAATAATCCGCAGGAAAAAGAGCTCATTGAGAGCTCCCTAGATCACATTAAAAAACTGGGTACACGTGCGTGGGTTGGTTATTCCTTTGCATGGATGGCTTGTTTACACGCGCGCGCTAAACAAGGAAAGGAAGCCGTAACCAATCTTCGAAAATTTGCGCAGAACTTTTGTTCCTCGAATTCCTTTCATTTGAATGGCGACCAAAAAGGCGGGCAATATTCAGACTTTACGTATCGACCATTTACCTTAGAAGGTAACTTTGCATTTGCACAAGGAATACACGCATTGCTCATTCAGAGCAAAAATAACTATGTAGAAGTTTTTCCGGCTTTACCTGCTGAATGGGCAACAGCGTCTTTCAAAAATTTGAGAACGATGGGTGGATTTATCGTAAGCGCTGAAAAAAAAGAAAATAAAATTGTTCTGCTGAAAATAACTGCTACCGAAGATGGTACCTTTCGAATTTTTGAACCCAAGGCACTCATGCACATCAGCACTAAGAAGCTCATACAGAGAGATAACACCATACAATATGTGAAATTAAAAAAGGGACAAACAGTCAACCTATGTAGCCTATAAAAACAATGGATTTGCCTTACCAAATTAAAAAAACACCTTACACAGTACCGATACAGTCAATTTAAGTCAGCTGATAGCGTGCAAACAATGCAAAGAACCCAAATCATCCGAAGCGATAATTTGGGTTCTTTGCATTGTTACATTACATTATTTAGAATGATTATAAAAAATAATAGATAATCCTTTGAAAAATGCAATAGGACCAATAACTTTACCTCTGTTTATAATTAATCTAAATAAAATATTCAATGAATCGCATCATCATCTACCTTATGTTGCTTGTCCCAGGAGCTCTACTTGCGCAAGCACAGCACAAAGCAGAAATACTGGGTAAAATCCTTTCGTCTGACGGAAAGCCCATTGAAGGGATAACCGTCAGACTACAACCGCAAAACATAACAACTTCTACACGATCTAATGGTTCATATCAATTTAAATCACTTAAGCCGGGTCAGGCAAAATTAGCCATATCAGCCATAGGTATTCAACCACATGAGCAGGAAGTCGAAATTACGGATGGTAAAAATAGGGTTCCTGATATTTACTTAATTGAAAATCAATCGACACTGCAAGAGATCGTTATTAATGGTAAAGGAAATAACAAATTTACTCGGAAACAGAGTTTATATGTTTCCAAAATGTCACTGAAAAATATGGAGAACGCACAGTCGTATGCTGTCGTTACCAAAGAGTTGCTAAAAAGTCAGGTGAATACAAATTATGATGATGCATTAGCCAACGTTTCAGGAATTGATAAGCTTTGGTCGGCGACTGGACGGCCCGGAGACGGTGTTAGTTACTACACGTTGCGCGGTTTTAGTACGCAGGCAGCCATGATTAATGGTGTAGTCGGTATTTCCAGTACAAGTCCAGACCCTGCGAATCTCGAAACAATTGAAGTGATTAAAGGGCCCTCTGGTTCATTATATGGCGGCGCGGCTGTTGGTTTCGGTGGATTAATCAATAATATTACGAAAAAACCTTTAGATACCGTGGGCGGTCGGGTAAATTATATTTTTGGAAGTTTCGCACAACATCGCCTTACGGCAGATATATATGGCCCATTAACAGCAGATAAAAAATTGCTCGGACGAATCAATACAGCATTATCCCATACAGGTACCTATCAAGACGCAGGATTTAATAAGTCGGTGTTTATTACACCTTCACTAACCTATAAACCAAACGAGAAACTGGATATCCAACTCGATGTTGAACTTTACCAAAACAAGGCTACTAATCCACTGATGGTTTTTCTCAATCGTTCACGTCAATTATTTGCCAGAACCCCCGAGGCACTTCAATTCGATTTTGATAAGTCCTATACTGCTAACGACGTCACATTCAAAAACCCAACCACCAACCTCCGCGGAAATGTAGTGTACCGGTTTAATGAGCGGTGGACGTCCAACACCACTGTAAACTGGAACAACCGGAAGGCAGATGGCTACTTTCAATATGTGATGTACCTACAAAACAGCAATGACACACTTATTAACAGATATGCTGGTAAACAAAATTATGCTGCAAAAAATATCAATGCTCAACAGAACTTTATTGGTGATTTTCATATCGGCGAGCTTCGCAATAGACTACTTGTCGGTCTGGATTATTTATACCAGCAAACAGAAACACATAATTCGCCCTATATCCTTGTAGACCAGATCAACACAGCAATAGATGATCCAGATTACTATAAATTTAATGCAGGAACCATTGACGCAGCCATAAGCGCTTCAACGGCAGCCAAAACGAACAATAGAGGTCGAAATCAAGTATTGGGAGCCTATGTTTCAAATGTATTGGATCTCACGTCGCAGCTACATCTAAACCTAGCGTTGCGTATGGATTATTTTGATAATAAAGGAACCTACAACTTCGATAAAGACACAACGACTGGGACTTACCATCAAACTGCTTTCTCACCCCGTTTCGGTTTGGTTTATGAAGCTGTAAAAGGTCAGGTATCACTATTCGCCAATTATCAAAATGGGTTTAAAAATGTATCTCCAGTTGTACAACCACATCCCAGCATCTCGGGAGACTTCAAGCCCCAACAAGCCAAACAATGGGAAGCCGGAGTCAAATTAGACCTTTTAAACAACAAATTAGGCCTGACAGCAAGTTACTATGACATTTCAGTAGATAATATGCTTCGTCCTGACATAGTCACCATTGACGGACAAACCTATAATATTAGTGTACAGGACGGCACGCGCTTGAGCCGGGGAGTTGACTTTGATGTTACATTGGCCCCTATTCAAGGTCTAAACCTCATTATGAGCTATAGTTATAACAATAGTAAGATGACTAAAGCAGACAAGAATGTCAACAACCTACGTCCGACAGAAGCTGGGCCTAAACATCTTTCCAACATCTGGGCAAACTATAGCTTACAGCAAGGAAAACTAAAAGGACTAGGATTTGGTATCGGCATGAATTATGCAAGTGAAAATGTAATTACCAATAGTGTTGCAACTGGCACATTTACCCTTCCGTCTTACACACTCCTGAACGCGAGTCTATCTTATGGATTTAAACATTTTGAATTCGCCTTCAAAGCAAACAATTTAGGAAATCAAACTTATTTCAAAGGATGGACAACGGTAAACCCGCAAATGCCTAGAAATATACTTGGAAGTGTTGCCTATCAATTTTAAAAATATTTTTCTATAAAAAAAGCGTTTCGACAATGGTGGAAACGCTTTTTCTAACGTGAACTACAATTTATGCGAGCTCAATCAAAAATTCCTCTTTTGGAAGTCTAAATTTTTTCAGCTTCAACAACCAATCTTGTTCTTCCATCCGATAACCCAACGGAAGCATAACCGCACTCTTCAATCCCAGCTTGTCTAAACCAAGTAATTCATCCAATTCGGCATTTGAAAAACCCTCCATAGGCGTCGCATCAACGCCTAGTTCTGCTGCCTGCGCAATTGCCAAACCAAAAGCAATATAAGCTTGCTTCGCCGCATGTGCCGCTTGTTGTTCTTCTGTAAAACTTGCTAATTGGCCTTTCAACCTATTTTTATACTCGTCAGTGCTGTCTAAAGGTAAACCTCTCAAGGTATTCATCTTGTCGAAGGTTTTATCAATGCGTTCGTCGGTGTATCTATCCCATCCTGCGAACACCAATAGATGTGAACTATCAGCCACTATTTGTTGCCCCCAAGCCACAGGCACAATTTTTTCTTTTAATTCCTGATTCGTAATCACAATTACACGGAACTGTTGAAGTCCAGAAGAGCTAGGTGCCATCCGTGCTGCCTCCAAAATCTTATCTAAATCTTCCTGAGCGACCTTTTTTGTAGGGTCGTATTTTTTTGTGGCATAACGCCATTCTAGAGTATCCAATAAAGCCATTTTGTTTTAATTTAAATGATCAATAGCAATTTCATAAAGTTATATAAAGATACATAAAAAAATAAATGTCTAAACATCAAAATCAAGAACTAAAACGATAAAAACTAGGACAAAAACAGACTGGCAGTCAGCATTTATTACTAAACTTTTAAAGCCAAAACACAGCATATTTACTTCTAATCGCAAACAAATGCCTATTTTATTCAATTTTATTAAGACCTTTGTATTGGTTTATATCCGGTTATAACAAAATGACCTTGAATCATTTGTTCTCGATGGTAATACCTTAACAAAATAGAAAACAGGGCTTACGTGCTCCACAATAAAAACATCAGCAATGTCTATAACGAATGAAACTGAGCTAACAGGCATACAAAAAGCGAGCGATGCCGTTGCCATCACCTTAAAGGCTATGATAGAATATGCTCAAGAGGGCATGTCCACGAAGGAGCTTGACGAATATGGAGCCGAAATATTAAAAAGTATGGGTGCAAAATCTGCTCCCGCTCTCACTTATGGTTTCCCAGGTTACACCTGTATCAGTATAAACAACGAATTTTGCCACGGAATACCTACGGCGGAAAGGATATTGCAAGAGGGCGATTTGATCAATATCGATGTATCTGCCGAATTAGATGGATATTGGGCTGATAATGGTTGTTCCTTTGTTATAGGAAAGGACATCTTTGAACACGAAAAATTGGTCAATGCATCGAAAGAAATTCTTCAAAAGGCAATCAATAATATTCGTGGTGGTGTGAAAATAGCCGATATTGGGCATCTAATCGAAACTGAGGCTAAAAAAAGAGGGTATAAAGTCATCAAGAACCTTGGCGGACATGGTGTAGGAAAAAGTCTGCACGAGGAGCCCGACGAACTGCTTAACTATAAAAACCGCTTCGACCAACGAAGATTTCGAAAAAATACCGTTGTTGCTATTGAAACCTTTATTTCAACGACCTCCACCTACGCAACCGAACTCAACGATGGCTGGACAATGGTTGGTGACAAAGGTGGATTCATGGCACAACACGAACATACGATTCTCGTTACCGATGGCTATCCCGTTATATTAACTGTACAGAATGCAATTTACTAGCCCGTAATAAGAAAATCCTTATAGGTCTTTTCGAACAAGTTATTGAAAGCTATCGAAAAGACCTATTTTCTTTAAATAAGACTCCAAACTTGTGGTATAGTGCATCAACCCTTTACATCAGGATAGAGGTTGTTAAAAAAATTAAGGGGCCTCTCATAATGAGAAAACCCCCAAATAATATATTTTTATGGCTAAATAATTTTTGTCAAACCCAAAGATTAATCCCACTGGATAACTGACTACAGCAGTAAAAATAGCTTATTCTTCTCAGCAAAAAAGTGATGAAAATCACTTTTCATAAAATTTTTATTCTCCTGTTCAAAATTCAGCTTCACTCGTCTTCACATTTCCCTCAACTATTGTCTTTTAACTGTTTTGAAAACTATTTTGAAAAACACCAAACATTAGAAAACCTTTGTTCCAAACTCTTCGCTTCCAACCCTTACTCCTTGCTCAGCTGCCTGAATAAACATGCAGAATAAAACGCTACGATAATATTTGTATTTCGGCTGGTGTAACTTATAAAGTTTAGTATTTTTGATCGATTAAAGTAATCTAGATTGAGAACAATAAAATTCCATAAGGGAGAATGCGGTGTTGACTTCTTGTTGAATGTCCTCAACGAAATAGAAACGGATTATACACATCAAGAAACTTACCATAAAGACTTTTTTGAAATTCTATTTTTCAAAAAAGCGAAAGGCAGATTGATATTGGGGCAAGAGATCCTCTCCTTGTCCGACAATTCAATTATCTTTATTTCAGCTTTTCAGAAACATACCTGGGAACTGGATCCTGAACACCTTGAGTTTACAACATTGATTTTTCAGGAAGAGTTTTTAAATGATTTCTTTTCGGATAAATTATTCACATACAAACTATTATATTTCTACCAGCTTAGTTATGTACCACAGATTATAGCAGATGACACACATATGTCAAAATTCTTAGGTCTTCTCGCCGAAATTAAACTTGAACTCATGGAAACCCAAGCAGATAGTGTCCATATTATTCGTTCTTTACTTTATTACCTATTGCAAACTTTAAACCGAAAATATGCACGCTTAAATATGCTTCCGAACCAAAAAGCGGAAAATAACTTCGCCTATCAATTCAAAGAGCTTATGGAACAGTTCATTCGGGAGAAACAACGGGTAAACGAATATGCGACACTTATGGGAATAAGTAGGATTACACTAAATCAGGCCGTTAAGGGACAGTTTAATACCACAGCTGCCCACTTACTTCGACAACGGTTACTATTTGAGATTCAGGATCTGCTGATCCACTCTGACCATTCCGTTAATCAAATTGCTTTTGCTCTTAACTTTTCAGAACCCAATCATTTAATGCGTTTTTTTAAAACTCAAACTGGAAAAACCATAAGTGCATTTATTCAGGAATTCAAGTAAATGTTGAATTATCTATTATACAAATTGTCGCTATGGAAATCGGGCCATGCAGATCGGCCTCCCCATGGCCCGATTTCCCTATAAATCAATAGCGTGCCAAGTACGTCTCGGTATCCTGAACCTGCGCATAAAAGAACGCCAAAGCAGCAAGAAAGGCATGCTGAACATCCAGTGCAGCAACTACGGAACCATTAATCTCAAGATCTCGCGTTGCACAGGCATCAGCAATTACAGTACATGAAAAACCTAAATCGACAGCGGCGCGTACCGTAGCGTCGATACACATATGGGTCATCATGCCTACGACAACAAGTTTCTCGACCTTATTGCTGCGAAGGTAATCCAATAATTCTGTCTCTCTAAAGCTGTTAGGAAAATGTTTACGTATTACTAGCTCGTTTGGCATTGGACTCACGCTTTCATGAATTTCGGCAGCTCTTGTGCCATCAATAAAGAATGGCATTGCTTTTGGATCTGAGGAAATATGTTGGATATGAACCACAGGTAACTTTTCTCGCCTAAATTGGTCGATCACTCTTCTGGCGTTCATCCCTGCCTTTAAGGGATCCACAAGTTCCATTCCGCCATCTTCAAAATACTCGTTTTGAATATCAATGACTATTAATGCGCTATTTCTCATCTATTTTATGAATTAAGTTTAATACAAAATTAAGCTGGATTTAGCGGCGATGACCTACCAATAAATCACCAAATACTACCATTTTGATAAGAGCGATAAGACGGGATGGATAGAAAGTTATGTAATGTTTTACATAATTTCGATCAAAAAATCACCAACAAAAGCTAACTTCGCTGCATATACACGTCACATACAGGTGATAAATCGTAATAATAGATATCATGGCATTGAAAGAATTACAACACAGCAAAATATATGGCGCAGATAACGGTGGCACTCCATTAATTGTCCTACATGGGCTTTTTGGCATGGCAGACAACTGGGGATCCTTTGGTCGTAGTTTTGGCGAGAAAAGACAGGTGCATCTACTCGATCTTCGTAATCACGGACGAAGTTTCCATAGTGAAGATATGTCGGTGGAAGTTATGGTAGACGATCTGCTGTCCTATATTGCATCCATTGGAGCAGATAAAGTATTGCTATTGGGCCATTCTCTAGGCGGAAAAGTAGCGATGCAATTTGCTATTGACCATCCTGAAAAGATTGAAAAACTGATCATCGCTGATATAGCTCCGAAAGCTTATCCTCCACATCATGAGGACATATTCGACGCGCTATCTGCTGTAGATATTACAACACTAGAAAACAGGAAAGATGTACAAGTAAAGATTGAACACTACTTGAGCGATCCGGGTGTTATCCAATTTTTATTGAAAAATGTATATATCAGAGAAGATCGAAAATTAGATTGGCGCTTTAATCTGGATGTTTTAAAAAATAAATATACGGAGTTTATTACTGTCGGGGTAAAATCAGGAATATTCAACGGCCCCACATTATTTCTACCAGGAGAAAAATCAAGATACATATTACCTGAAGATAAGATTAAGATCAGGGAACAATTTCCAAATGCCGTATTTAAAACAATTCCTAATGCTGGTCACTGGGTTCAAGCTGAAAATCCACAGGTATTCGACGCATTCGTTGCCGAGTTTTTAGATTGATAAAAATGAGATACATTGAATGTCTACTCCGACTTGTTGGTCCTTAAAACCTCTCGTAAGATGTAGACATTCAATTCTATTATTTCAACGCCTTTGCGTAGGTCTTTATCGCACGATCACGGGCAATCTGATGGTCAACCATAGGCTCACAATAGGCTGGAGTACCTAATTCAGGAACCCATTGCTTTATATATTCCTGATTTTTATCGAACTTCTCAGCCTGAAGCGTCGGATTAAAAACCCTGAAATACGGGGCTGCGTCACAGCCACTGCCTGAGGCCCATTGCCAGTTACCATTATTGGCCGACAGATCATAATCATTTAATTTTTGCGCAAAGTAGGCCTCCCCCCATCTCCAGTCAATCAAAAGGTGTTTACAAAGAAAACTGGCTACGACCATTCGTACGCGATTGTGCATATAACCGGAAGTATTCAATTGGCGCATACCCGCATCTACTAAAGGATATCCGGTCTGTCCTTCACACCATTGCTGGAATTCTACCTCATCGTTCCGCCATTGTATGGCGTCGTATTGCTTTCTAAAGGATTCGGTAACAACATGCGGATAGTGATAGAGAATCTGCATAAAAAATTCACGCCAGATCAATTCAGACAACCAGGTCGCATTGTGTTTGAAAGCAAAGGTAACACACCGACGTACACTGATTGTTCCAAAACGAAGTGCTATCCCCAAATGAGTAGTGCCCATTAACGCTGGATAATCGCGGGTTTTATCATAGTGATCAATGATAGTAGCATCCAGGTGTGGTTCTTTAAAGCTAAGATCGGTCTCTAAAAAACCTAAGTTCTCCAAAGAAATGATCTGCTGATGCTTTTGCTGAACGAAGGATTCCATTGCGTAGGTATAGGAACGATGGTCATCAGGACGTAATTTCTCACGCCATTTTTTTGCATAAGGCGTATAAACCGTATATGGTGTCCCATCATTCTTTAAGATATCTACTTTATCAAAAATAACCTGATCTTTCACAGCTTTGAAGGGAATTCCCTTAGCTTGACAGAACTCAAAAATTTCTTTGTCCCGCGCAATTGCCATTGGCTCATAGTCCCGATTACAATAGACGCCCTGCACATCAAATTTTTCAACCAAGTCCCTGTAGATAGCGATAGGTTTACCATAGAACGTATTCAACGTTGCACCACTTTCCCCTAGTATAGTATTGATACGGGTTAAAGCCTGATGGATGTAATGAAGACGTCGATCCCTTTTATCCTCCAATTGCTTCAAAATTTCCTCGTCAAATATGAAAATAGGTAATACGGGATAACCCAAAGCCAGCGCGCGAGCAAGCCCGGCATTATCATCCAGCCGTAAATCACGACGAAACCAAAACACAATAATTTTATTTTTTTCCATAAAAACGACCAATATTTACCATCATTACCCATGTTAACAATTTTAAAGGGTAAAAGGTTAACTCAATAATTAGGTAAAAATACCTCTATAAACAGACTGAACCATCAAAGGTACTTGAAATTCCCCTTGATGGTTCAGCATTGAATAATTTTATTGTGCTAGTTTTTCAAACTTGCCATGTCAATAACAAACCGGTATTTAACATCACTTTTCAATAGTCTATCATAAGCATGATTGATATCCTGCATTTTAATCAGCTCTATGTCGGATATAATATTGTGTTTACCACAAAAATCAAGCATCTCCTGTGTTTCGGCTATCCCCCCGATCATCGAACCTGAAAAACTCTTTCGTGTTGGAATCAGGCTAAAAGGAGCCACAGGAAGTGGATGCTCCGGAGCACCAACAAGAGTAAGGGAACCATCTCGTTTCAATAAACTTAAATAGGCATTGATGTCATGCTGTGCCGAAACGCAATCTAAAATGAAATGTAAAGTTCCCGCATGCGCTTTCATTTGTTCTGCATCAGTTGACAAGATCACTTCATCGGCACCTAAACGTTTGGCGTCATCCACTTTAGACGCAGACGTTGTAATGACAACAACTTGTGCTCCCATTGCTTTCGCTATTTTTACCCCCATGTGTCCCAAGCCGCCGATACCTACGATACCTACTTTTTTTCCTGGTCCCACATTCCAATGCCTCAAAGGCGAATAAGTGGTAATTCCAGCACATAATAAAGGCGCTGTTGCTGCAAGATCCAAATTTTCAGGAATGTGGAGCACAAAATCCTGGTCTACTACAACGCGTTCGGAATAACCGCCGAATGTCTGTTTATTAAGGTGCTTATCGTGTCCATTGTAGGTTTGAATATTTCCATTTTCACAATATTGTTCCAGTCCTTCCTTACAACTTTCACATTCGCGACAACTATCTACCATACAGCCTACACCAGCCAAATCGCCGACTTTAAACTTGGTTACCGCTGAGCCAACTTGAGTAATTCGCCCTACAATTTCATGGCCGGGTACATTCGGATAAACGGTCCCACCCCATTCGTTTCGCGCTGTATGTAAATCCGAATGGCAAACTCCACAAAATAAGATATCAATCTCGACATCTTTCTCCGTCACTTCGCGACGTTCAATATCCATCTGTTTTAGATCGGCCGTTGGTGCACTTGTTCCAAAAGCTCTAATTGAAAATGTACTCATACTTGATAAAATTGTTGTTTTCTGTTTTAAATGACTGCATAAAATTCCTATGTACAACACAGATTCCATCCGCACGATAAAATTAACCAATGGATGGAAAAAATGTTTTGAAGGAACGATAACAAAAGTAAAAAGCAACTTTCAGAATTATGTTGCCATAAAGCTCAAGTTGCTGTTTCTTTACGGCTCACCGCATCATGCTTGAACATCTGCGATAAGCTAAGCTTTGTAAACCGCACGGGTTCGTCAGGATTTTCTACCTGTACAGACGGATTAATCAGTATCTTCTACCTGTACAAATTGCATTGCCAACCCCTGTTTCTGGCAGATGTTCAGAATAGAAAATTCCAATCGGGTACTAATCCGCAGGACAAGCAAAAATTGCTGATCATCCAACAATAAATCAATATTTTTTATCTCCGGGAAACTCTGATAGAGAAAATGATAAATCTCGCTGGCTTTCCACTTCAGCTTACGAGATAAAGAATAAACAACTTTATACATATTTAGATTATTTCAAAATTTTAACGGCAATTTGTTGTAATTGGTGGTTCAAAAAAGGCATCTGTTTCAGTTCCTCAAAATCTCGGGCTAGTCGAACCTTTTTATTTTCATTTTCCAGCGCAAGAGCGAGGCTATCCAAGCGCTCCACATCATTGTGTATCAATAAATAACAATCAATATCGGGATCCAGTACCCCCATCATTTCAGGGCGGATCGTTTCCTCTGTCTCCACCATGACCAAAACGCATCTTTCTGATGCAAAGCTATCCACCGACTTGCCTACTTTCGCATTTAACACCATAGTTGTCATCCTGTTTATTGTCTGTATAAAAAGAATCGATCAATCAAAATAGACATATTTTGTATTTTTGTCGAAACCACCTTCTAAAAAAAGAACGATATACGTCCCTATTATTTACAATAACTTTTCTCGTTATCCTGTCGAATGGCTAGCGCAGCCCTTTAACACATATACTTGTCAACCAGGAAAGCCTCGCTTCAAAATCCGGAAAACGATCAAAAAGTAAAACTTCCTGCTCAAAACAACGTGATGTTGTCACTAACATTTCCGATAAAAACAAGACATCCTTTTCCTCCAAGGCCTGAATTTCTTCTTTCCTAACGGCTAATTCAATCATTTCACGAATCAGCTTAATCTCGTCATCCAGCATGTATCGTGTTTTTGAAACCATCAAGGCTGGGTCGGATTTCATATCTTCGAATGCGAGATGAAAGCGTTTCGTAATTAAATTAATCTGACGTAGTTTTGCTTGTAAAAAACCAACTAAATTATCTTCCAGTGAAGCTTCCCTGTTATAAGTTCTACTCGCGACCTCAAACACTTGCTGACATAAGTACTCCGCAATCGCATCAAAGACATCCATCTTACTGGTAAAATAGTAATACAACGTGCTCCGCCCCTTTCCACAAGCTTTTGAAATATCCTGCATGGAAACCCTTGCAAATCCATAGGTTTCAAACACTTTCATGGATGATAAGATAATTTCCTCTTTAATATTTTCTTGTTGACCTGTCATTACTCGACAAATCTACAAAAAATGTCGAAAAATCAATTCATCCAGCCAACTTTTTTTCGCCACTCATTATAGGTGTCGTTCTCTTGATCCAGAAATGGAATTCGCTCCACATCTTCAATTTTATTCATTTCTTTAGGATTAAGGGGTAAAAGGTTCATTGTGCTCCTTAAGCTGTTTATTGCATTTT
Source organism: Sphingobacterium sp. UBA6317 (assembly GCF_002440385.1). NCBI lineage: Bacteria > Pseudomonadati > Bacteroidota > Sphingobacteriia > Sphingobacteriales > Sphingobacteriaceae > Sphingobacterium > Sphingobacterium sp. UBA6317. The sequence goes on from NZ_DJTD01000005.1 coordinate 31,228, forward strand.
TATCTTCTACGGGATAAATACTGCCACAGCTGCTTAACTGTGTCCCATAACGTTGCGGCTTACTTATGAAAACCTGAATTCGATCGTGCAAATAAGCCAGATTTGCGAGATTGACGTCCAAGATATTATCAAGAAGCAACTGATAACAATCTTGCATAAATTGAGGTTCTCCTATCGCATGCTGAACAATCAGCCAAGCTGAATTGCTAGCTGCTTCGCCGACTTTTGAAATAGTTGGATAACCTATTTCGGCAATGATTTCACGTAATCTTTTTGCATTCCGTCGGTGAATTGTTTCCATCTCCACATGATATCCACCATGAAGCTCTCCCCTCTGCAATAACTTTTCCCGCATTGATTCGTCGTCCTGCGCTAATCGGATAATCTCTTCCGCAATATTTCTATATAACATCTCAATTTTCTAAAATTTTTAATACGTATTTTACTTCTCTAAATCCTTTCCGCCTCGGCCGGTAACCTATTACATTCATAAGCTATTTTGCTCAACTATTGCTAGATTACATTTGATTTGAATACATCGACGGAAATACACTACGTTTTATGTATAATCTTATTCAGGTGACTTACATCAGTCAGGCCAAATTCAGCGACAATTTCCTTTAAGGTAACTCTTCCTGTTGCTATTCTTTGACGTATTAATGTATTGCGGTAGTTTTGAATATATTCGCGTAAGGTAATTCCTGCCTGACGTTTAAAGTAAATACCGAGATAATCGTTGGCAATGTTAAAATGCTCCGCCATTATTTGTATCCGTAAACGATTGGGATCGTAAATATTTTTATGGATATAACAAAACATGGCCTGCAGGTCACGGCTTTTAAAACTATTGCTACGCAATTCGGGCATATTCCGCTGCAAAACATGTACAACACTGAATAATTGGAACCAAATAAGCTCCTGATTTACAATTTGATCTTTTCTTAATAAGAGAAGGGTATCAAAGATCAGTGTTATTATCGCATTATCTTCTCCAACTAACTGAAACCCCATCTGATGAGTTTCTCTACTTTTTATAAGATATTCCAGCTGTTGTATAGCGGACGTAGAACCCGAACTGTTACGACCAAGGTAGGCGTCGGTGAACTTAAGATATACAAAATGGGTGAGTTGTTCGATTTCAAAATAATGTTGGTCATCTGGCCCTAGTAGAAAGATCGACCCTGCTTTGTAAGGAAATGAATGCTCATTAACAATATGTCGCCCTGTCCCCTCACGAATAAAAATGAACTCGTAATGATTGTGATTGTGTTCCGGATGAGTCCATTCAAGTATCTTAAACCCTGAAATAAGCACCGGTTCAAACTGACGATAACGTTTCATTTCAGAAATATACCTAATTATATTGGATTTTTACATTAAAACCCACTAAGCTTCCAACTAACTTTGGCCCTATAAGTAATATAGAAAGATGAAGACTAGAAAAAACACCGCTTTAGTTGTTGGCGCCAATGGCGTTATTGGCAACAATCTCATAGACTATCTTGAAAAGATGGAGGAATGGGAAATTATAGGTTTATCACGACGAGCAAATGCCGATCGGGCTAACGTTCGTTTTATCGCTGTAGATTTATTGGATATAGCCGATTGTCTCAAAAAGCTAGGCAACATGGATACCGTAACCCATATTTACTACGTTGCTTATCAGGATAGACCGACCTGGGCTGAGCTAGTGGAGCCCAATATGAAAATGCTAAGCAATGTTTTGACCGCGGTGGAACCGGTAGCAAGTGATCTTCAGCACATCAGCTTAATGCAAGGGTATAAAGTATATGGTGCTCATCTGGGCCCTTTCAAGACACCAGCCAAAGAATCAGATGCCGGACATATGCCGCCGGAATTCAATACCAGCCAACAGCAATACCTCGAACAATTGCAAAAGGGTAAGAAATGGACTTGGTCAGCGATGCGTCCGTCAGTTGTTGGTGGAACGGCCCCCAATAATCCCATGAATCTAGCGATGCTCATTGCTGTATATGCATCTATCTCAAAAGAACTCGGTATTCCACTTCGATTTCCAGGAAAAATTGGCGCTTTTCAGACATTGATGGAAATGACCGATGCAACACTATTAGCCAAAGCAACGGTATGGGCCTCGACCAATCCACAAGCGGCCAATCAAGCCTTCAACATTAACAACGGCGATCTCTTCCGCTGGAAGGAACTATGGCCCAAATTAGCGGCCTATTTTGATATGGAAAGCGCTGATCCTATTCCGCTATCACTCAACACAATGATGGCAGATAAGGAGCCTATATGGCAAAAATTAAAAGAAAAGCATTTATTAAGCTATAGCTATGATCAAGTTTCAGCTTGGCCTTTTGGCGATTTTGTATTTTCTTGGGATTATGATTTTTTTGCCGATGGCACAAAGGCAAGGCGTCTCGGCTTTCATGAATTTATTGACACCGAACAAATGTTTTATCAGCTCTTTGACGAAATGCGTAAAAAAAGAATAATTCCATAATAGCAAAGATTAAATTTTACCGTCTATTTTTGTAACTTACCCGGCTCAAGCATAACCTTTACTTCATTGCAATTTCATCCGGTATCATTTTATCGTTTCATAGTCAAAAGGATAGCAGATGTTTTGATAAAACAAACAATATGAATACAAAAAAAGCCTTTGTAGTTGGATCAGGAAAACTGGCAAACGCGATACTGGAAGCCGATTATTCCATCCCCAATGTAGAAATTCTACCTTGGCAGCCATCCATTACAACGTCGTCGCCATCGATCATTATACATGCCGGATCGGGTCGGGAGTTGCAAGATTGTCTTGATTTTTGTGCACGTACAGATTCGTTATTCATTGAACTGTCTACAGGGCTAGAGACCGAAAAGCTCGAGACAGCGTTTCCACTTGTCATTTGCCCAAATACCTCCATACTTTTGCTAAAAACACTCCATATGCTTCAACAATTTGGTCATAATTTCAAAGACTACGAAATATCTATTATGGAGTCTCATCAGTCCTCCAAGCTTACTGAACCAGGTACAGCTTATCATATAGCCAATTCTTTACATGTCGCTCATGAACGCGTTATCTCTATTCGCGATGCAAAAACGCAAGCTTATAAAATCCATATTCCCGTTGCCTACTTAGAAAAGCATGCCTACCATCAGATTGTGATCAAAGATAAAAATGATGAAATTAAAATTGAGACCAAGGTCCTCGGACATGATTCTTATTCCAATGGTGTCAAAAAAATCCTTGAAGCATGTGTCAACAATAAATTAGCCAATAGAAGGCATACTGTGTTGGATTTGGTAGCTATGGGGCTACTTTAGTTAAACTTTCAATTTAGAAAAGAGCTTTCTACACTACGTCTAAAAATATGGGATTTGGAGTATTTATCTTTATACCGTTGCTGATAATTCTGCTGTTATGCGGGGTTATCACAAAAAGACGATTCTTCGGGTATGCAATTTTATCTCTGATCGGTGGCGCAATTATACTTTTTTCTTTGTCTCAATTTTTTCAATGGATCACGAGCCCAAAAATCCTAAAAAAAGAAGATTATTATGGTACCTACCACATAAAGCGTGACCTGTTCCCAGGAAAACAAGCTGACTGGCAATACAATAGCTACAATTTTGTCATAAAGGATAACGATTCGATTTATTTCAACGTCGTAAGTGCGGGTAAAGTATCCAAAGTTTACAAAGGCAAGATCGAAACAGTCTGTCCTTACCAATCCGCACGCTTAAAACTGTGGATGGACTTCCCCGCTCATCATATTCTTGCTTCAGATCCAACGGTATACCGAAGCCCTTTAGGCTTCTATTTGGTATTTTATTCGTCGAAATATAACAACGTTTTTTTTGAAAAAGACTGACATTGAAGCGTTATTTAACATGACAAGATATTTTCTCTATGTACAGATCACTGTCCTAGGTAACATGCATAAAAAAAACACCAAAAAATGGTGTTTTCTTATTTTATAATAAATAATAGGATTAGTTTGCTAGCATCTATTTCCCTTTTGCCTTTAGAAATCGTTTTGACAAATATTGCCGTACGGGTATATCGTATAACTTCAAACAGCCGTATGCAAGCACAATACTTCCGATCACAACAGCCGCTGCTCCAGGCAACGACTCTTCAAAACTCAGATTTTCATTCTTAACCCAAGCATAGTATAGATAGATAAAGGGATAATGTACCATATACAAAGGATAGGATATATCACCTAAAAACTTGCAAAGCCAACTTGTAATACCATTACCGCCCTTGCCAGAAGCGCCTAACACAACGAGTAAAGGGAAAACCACGACACAACATAGCGTGTCGTATAAACCATTCATCCATAGTTGCTCGGCACCACCAATGCGCGGCATAGCCAAAAGTGACACTAGGATCAAACTACAAATCCAAAATGCGCCCTTGATCTGTAAAGACTTAAATACTCTAGATAAGAATAAGCCTGCTGTAAATGAAAACAAAAGACGAAGTGAACCCGCCGTAAATTCCGTTTCTGTGAGTGAAAAACCAGCACAGATATCTCCCAAAGGTCCCAATATCGCAAAGGCCGCCAACCCTATCCCGAATAAAACAACGAGCCCAACCAATACTTTGGTTGAAAATCTACGAATAATCAATGCATACAGAATATTACCGATGTATTCGAAAAACAACGACCAGCTCGGCCCATTTAATGGAAACATCTCCCCAAGCCCTCTCACTTCTTGCCCTGGAATGGCAGGAATCAACAAGGCATTCAAAAGGGTCGCGATTGCCAGCGAAGAAAATGTCACCTTAGTCACATCCCAAACAGAACATCCCTGAAAATAAAACATGACTGCTCCAATGATCGCACCCATTACAACCATCGGATGTAAACGTATTATCCGACGCTTGATAAATTCTTTTATTGTCATTGTCTTCCAACGATCGTCATAAGCATAGCCCACGACAAAACCTGAAAGCATAAAGAAAAAGTCAACGGCCAAATAACCGTGATTAATACGCTGGTCTAAATGGCTCGTCGCAAAGGCTTCAAAAATATGGAAGCAAACAACAGTTATAGCTGCTACACCGCGTAACCCGTCAAGTACTGCATAATGTGGTTTGGTATCTGCATAAACGGAAGTCGGTATTTGAGTATCGGACATAAAAACAAAACGATTTGATTGATTTTTTTACAAGGACGTAAATATAAACAAAATCGTCCATGCAGATTTGTAACAAGTTTACCGGTGCTCCATTTTTAAAGGCTGTTAATTAACACTGGGAATATAATCCGGTAAGTAAACCTGCTCTTTTTGCATATTTTGGATGTAAATTTTAGAATAAATTTCCAAACGGATATCGGTGATGTCTGTAGTCGTCGGCTTGTCGTCTTCATCTTCTCCAAATGAAAAAATCTGTTCTTCCCTTCTATTTTTTTTATGCAAAAAATAGTAAAAGTCTTTATTTTCCCAACCTTTTATATCACTTCCAGCATCATCTTGAACCTTCAATTTTGTAAACGTCTTCTGTAGATAGTTGTAAATATTTTGAAAATCATCTTTATTTTTTGAAGTCTTCAGTGCATATAGATAAGCAAATTCACCATTTTTATCCTCTGCCACTGTCAACGCTGGAAAAGGAACTCCGTTTAATATGGCTATGGTGTCCTTATCTTCATTGTAAGAAACCGTGGTGTAACGATAACCGAAATCTCTGACCGGCTTTAATTTTCGTGTTCCCCAGACTGCAGTAGACTCGATATAAAATGGTGTTGGCAAACTCCCTTCTGAATTAAAAACAGCAAGCGTATCCTTTTTAAATATGGCGGTTTCAAAGACTTCTTTCAACTCTTTCTTATCCATACTTTTAACGTCTGCATGCAGCAACTCTTCGCTCCTTTTTATCTTGGGGCCATAAAATTTGGATGCATTAAAGGTTCTATCCAATTTTTCAAGTATCACCCTGTCTGGATCTTGCGATTGACAGGAATACAGCATACCCGATAAAAGGATCAGACAGCATACACTATAATATAGAAAATGAAACGGCTTCATCGGAATTGTCATTTAAATTATTTTTTGGGTTATGATCTTTACTTTGCCGTAAAGATCTTCAAACTAAAATAAATTTGTATTCATTTGCAAATGAAATTGTGCGGGATTAACACCTTTTGACTTTTTAGAAGTGCAGCGCAATCCAAAGTACATCATTCGTGGTCGCTTGCTATTTGGGAGTCCTTCTGCTCAAATTCAGAAACATCACTAAGTAAATTGGGCTTCCAAGCTACTAGTCAGACTATAAAACGTATCCTTGCATATAAAAATCAATTTATCTATGTTTGAAATATACAAATTGTGTTAATTTAAATAGATCAAGAACAAGCAAGCTCATATGATGTTCAAAAAGGTATTTTCTTTCGTTTTCTGCTGTTTGTCTACAGCCATTTTTTTCAACGTATCTGCACAAGATTTCAAGCTTTCCTCGTTGCCAAGTCAGTATCAAAAACCGGTCAAAAATGCACTAAAAGCTGCCGGCATGAATCGCACTGAATTAGAGAAAGTACTAGCGAAACTACCCAAAGAAATGCGTGAAGGGGCGGCTTTTCTCATAGCTTATATGCCCAAGAATGATTTAACGACTATTAAGAGTGATCATCTTATCCATAATATTGAAAAGGCTTACCAGGCAAGATCAACGTTTTCCTGGGCAAAGGAAATTCCAGATTCAATTTTTCTAAATGAGGTATTGCCCTATCGGGTATTTTCTGAAGATCTCGACGATTGGCGTGGTGACTTCTACGATCGTTTCTCAAAATATGTGACAAATAGCAAAACGATAAAAGATGCCATTGTAGCCATAAATAAGAATATCAGAGATGAAGTGAAAGTCGATTACAATACGCAACGAAAAAAAGCAGATCAAAATCCATCTGAATCGATAAGCCAAGGAATGGCTTCTTGTACCGGATTATCCATTTTATTGATCGACGCATTGCGATCAGTAGGTATACCGGCTCGGATTGCGGGAACGCCAAACTGGCATGACAACCGTGGTAACCACAGTTGGGTCGAGGTGTGGATTAATGGTAAATGGTATTTTACTGAATATTATCCGGACAAAGACCTGAATTACAGCTGGTTTTTAGCAGACGCGGGTAAAGCCGATCCGAATAGCAAGGAACATTCTATTTATGCGGCTTCCTACAAACCGGCAGCTACCTCATTCCCGGCGTGGAGTGAAACAGAAGTGTATGCCGATAATGTTTCTCAGCGCTATATTGATCTATTCAATCAGCAATATAGCCAACAATTGAAGGACAAATCTTACACCCGTCTAAACGTAACCATGTATCTCAGTAAGGATCAATGTCAACCGGAAGGAAGAACAAAATGCAATGTAGATATCTTCCAAGGAAATGATCAAATTGGCGGAGGCTCGACTGCTACTAAACTGCAGGATGCGAATGATCATTTAACATTTATCGTGAAAAAAAATCAGTCTTATACATTGAGGTACAGCAATAAAAGTGGGCCTACCGAAAAGAAAGTAACTGTAAACGATGAGCCTTTAAATGTGATATTATACTTCAATTAATGTAGATTATTATTTCGTAAATTGAAATTATGAAAAATATTTTTGACAAAACAGTGGGTGATGAAGTGATAGCACGGATTCAAAATCTTAATCCAGGCAGCAGTGCCCAATGGGGTAAAATGACTGTCGATGCCGTCTAATTAATCTCAGTTGCCAATTGGATCGCCAGGCGCTGGAGTGCACTGACGATCCAATTAAAGTTATCGCCACCAATGATAATAGTTATGCATGCCGTCGTATTCAAATCCACACCTCGGATAAAGACTATTACCGATAACATTTGTTTTCTCGGTCTCAAGCATCAGACCACAAGCTCCAGTCTCTTCACACCAAGCTTTACTTCGATCTATAAGCCGAACCGAAAGACCTTTACTCCGATGATCAGGATGCACAAATAGATCACTCAACAACCACTGCCGCTGCAATTTAGTATAATGAAACAATTTATAAAGCTGAACAAAACCAACCGCATGTTCGCCCTGAATTGCCAAAAAGATTTCTGACTCTCCGTTCAAAAATCGCTCCCTCAAAAATTCTTTGGCTTTTTCCAAATCCGATTCCTGTCTGTAGAAAATTCGATAAAGATTGAATAACGCTGCTGCTTGATCAAGATCCTCAAGACTTGCCTTTCTAATGTTATAATTCATTTCATTAAATAGTTTGATTTATAGTGCAAATGTATCCTAACTCTTTCGTATCAACCTCATCCAGATAGCAGATGTACAGTGGTCCAATCTTCGGTAGCATGGATTTCGATGCGACCAATAAACAAGTTCATAATAATTTCAAAAACAGACTTCATGCCCCTATAACTAATAGTTGTCGAATTATAAATGCTTCTGAACGAATTGTAATTCTTCGATGCAGTCAATTTATAAGGTCCCTATATTTAGATATGAAAAGGAGAAAATTAGCAGCTACAGACAGTGAAACCTTTATCAATTATTACCTACCAAATTGGCGATCCATTATCATTGGCAGTATTTTGATTTTAATGGGGATATCGACTTGTTTTATCGGTTATCATCCTCATAATTCACTTAAAGAGAATTTCAGCGCCATGGTACTTGACTTTAAAGACGTATTTCGCTTTTTAGTCTCATTATTTATGCTGTTACTCCACTTATCTTTTATTATCGGCGGCTTCCTTCTTCTAAAAAACAGCAGGAAAGTTATCCGAGCCCGGACAGATAAAAAAGGATTGTATTTTAAACGGATCGAAAAAAAGACCGGGAGTGTGTGGGCTTTGGCAGATCTGGATGCGCTGGTATTCGTGCCCTACATTCAAATCGTTAATATCCGCGTTATTGAAAGCAATTGGTTGGGTCCGAGACTTGAGCTTGAGACTTTTCAAGGTAAAGAAATCCTGACCATGTTGAACGTATTAAGCCGAAAACAAAAAGAGCAAATTTGCCAAACCGTGAAAGAATTCGGCATTTAATAAGATTTACTGGTCCTTTTTTTTAAAGAAGAAAGTTTACTAAAATCAGGACAAACTGATCCTAGTAAACTTTTAATTTGATTTACTTGTTCGTATAATTTTATAATCAATCGTTGGGTAACAACTGATCGACATATTCTCTGATCTCTTGGGGTAACATCAGATAAACCGAGGTTTTCAGATTTGCTTTACTTGGTTCCCCATCGATGAAAATATTCTTAAATCCTTCATTGAGCCATTTCCCCTCATCTTCTAGATATCCATGATATTTGCTGTTTAAATTCTCAATAATATTATTATCGTTTCCCATGTTTTCCGTCATTTATTATATGTAATCTGCATCTAAAATATTCGACAGGGAAACATCAACTTTGGTGCCACTCCTCCTTAAAATTTTTAAATTTGGCTATCCAATAGCATGTTTTAAGTTTTCTTAACATTTACATAAGCTAACAGGACAAAACCACTAAGCACTATATATCAATACATTACAATTCTAAAAAAACTACTTATTTTGCTTAAGTTGATATTATTTGCAATTTTTAGTAGTGAATACCGTAATTTTGTATTTTAATGTTTATAAACCTTTTACTTATGATACTAATAGCAGTTTTACTTCCTTGGTTATCGTTTTTTTTACGTGGTAAAATTCTAAGTGGCATTCTCTGTTTGATCCTTCAGATAACTATACTTGGTTGGATACCCGCAGCCATATGGGCGGTTGCATCGCGTGTTGACGGGAAAAATGAACAGCGCATGCGTAAATTGGAACGCAATATGCGTAATTACCGATAAATCATTAGGGCTCCGTTATTCGATAACCCGAACATCATTTAGATTACAAAAATTGTTGTACTTGTTTTAATGTAAAATCAATCAGTTCAACGTTGACATCGCCATTAAAATCAGCCATCATATAGTTGCCATGATTTGCCGGTAGAATAAGTAATCGTGCAGCAGGAATCTGCTGTTGCATAGCAGCTAAATGTGTCGTTTTCACAACATCTTGGTCTCCGCCTAGCAAAAATACGGGGCAGGCCAAACGCGTTAAGGATTCGGCGTCAAAATCCTGAAAGTGTATCATGCGCTGGCTGTCTTTTTCATACATATTTCTAAACTTCTCTGGATCTGGGTTCAGATTCATAAAATTCTCCTTCAGAAATGGCGGCATATCGTTAATAGTTGACGCTTCCATACTTTCAAAAAAACCATCCAGAAGCCCCTCTCTTTTGGTATTTCCAGATGCTGCTATCAGCTTTTCGACCTTGTCTGGATACATCGTCGCAAATTTCAAAAGGGTTGTCGCTCCATTACTAAAGCCAAAAAACGAAGCTTTTCCGATGGAAAGAAAATCTAGAACAGCCAAAATATCTTTGGCATCCTGCTCGAATGTTTCAGCTGAGGATCGATGATCGGATCTTCCATGATTTTGGAGATCTATCAAAATCAACTGATACTGATCATGCAACCTTTTTACAGTCTCCTCAAAATCCGAAAAACCGGAGGAGCCACCACCATGAATAAGAACGAGAGGTTTTCCTGTGCCAAATATTTCGTAGTAAAGTTTTATCCCGTTAGCAGGTGCATAACCGCTTTTCGATTCTATTTCACGCATAATTTATACTAAATGGTCTATATTTTTATCATTAGCAACACGCTTCTACAGCGATTTGTTTTCTATAAATTTTTTAAAACTTAACAAGACCCCATCGGTAAAAGACTGTTGCAGGTCCAAACTTGTAAACGGATCAGGGTCGAAAGTTTCGCGAATAATTGTATTGTTGTCAATCGCCTGAAATTCCACAATACACTTTCTTCCCCCACTGTTACTTTCAATAGACTCCATCCAAATAATCTCATCGTACACACCCACATAATCAAATCCTTCGCGACTATTTTTTTGTTCCATTCTAAAATTAAACATCCCTCCTTCCCTAAAATCGATACCAGCAGCCGGACAGTGCCAATCGTCAAATGGAATATTCCATTGCATAATGGCATCAGCATCATTCCAGTATTTCCAAACATCGGCTAGCTGCTTTTCAACTAAAATAACCGAAACCAATTTTTTTACAGGTTGATCTTTATGTTTCATAGGATGTTTTAAATGATAAGAATCCTTTTATCTATCTACACCGGTTTAAAATCATTCCGTTCAATGTACTGAGATAAAAGGCTACATTGAACGACATCACAATATTAATAAACTATACAGAAATTCGACTTGTCCTATGACAATATTGACCTACGCTACACATTTTTCTGCGATACTGTAGAGATACACTTTATAGCTAATTAAAGGAGGAAAATCTAACGTAGTGGGTCGATTAAAGAATAAACTGATGACTGTGGTATATTTATTGTACGAACCTCATGGAACATATAAAAACCGATTCAAATGAGAAAATTAGCATTTATAGCAATGAGTCTTGTTACTTTCACGGCCTGTAATAATACTCCCAAGAACAATGAATCCAAAGAAGCAGTTGATCAAAGCAAGGAAGAAGCAACCTCGTCGATCGGCGGCAACAAGGATGAGCACGGTTGTTTGGTCGCGGCAGGACAAACTTGGAGTGAGATCAAACAAGGATGTATCCAGGTCTTTAATGTTGGCTTACGCCTAAATCCAACGGAGAAAGAAGAAGGAAAAGCTGTCATTAGTGCCTTTGTTGTCCTTAGCGAGGACAAATCAAAGCTAGAATTATTCTTACCTGATGACAGTAAAAAAACCGTTATCTTGGATAAAGTTGAGAATGACATTTATCAGAAGGATAACTATAGATACGATGCTAAAAAATCAGCGCTTTATGTAAATAATACGATTAAATACAAAGGTGATGTCGAATAGCCTAGAAAGATTGAACTATTGGCACAATTTGCACTATATATGGCCCTGAATAATGATTCCCTATCATTTTATTCTCATTCACAGTAATATGATATTGGCCAATATCTTTAAATCTATAGGTAAACTCCTTGCCAAAAGGACCATCAGAAGAACCATCGGGCAGAAAAAGCTGACTAATTCGTACATTGGCTGTATCTATGGGAGTTTTTATTTTGATAAGAACCGAATCTGCCTGATGGACTGAAATGAAAATAGTATCTGTTTTCCCTGATACCATATTCATTTCCTTAGATCTTCCACCACCAAAAAAGGTTACGTTAGAAGGTAATTCCTGTGCCTTGTGATTAGATTCATTTGTACTGGATTGTGGTGGGCGCTGAGGAAATTGACAAGCTCCATAAATAAAAATTGCCAACACACTCATGATCAATAATCGTAATTTGCCCATAACGTTTTACTTAAAATAACAAAAGTTATTAGATTACGGTTTTAGTTACGACAACTTTTTCAGTACAAAACAAACGCTGAAATTGAATTTGTTACATCCTCCACAAACTCCATTTTGATTTGATTGCATGTGGATTTAGTTCCCGTATTTTTTGATAAAAAGCATAGAAATTCCTATTCCAGAGGGAATAGTTATGCGTAAAACTGAAAATGGACTGTCCCTTACTATCCAATTGAACGACGACTTGCCAGATATAGTGATTATTAATTTGAGTCGATGTCCTACGAAGCGCAATGATATCCACTAACCTAAAGGATCTACCTTCCCCGCCTCTTCGACCGACAGCGTAGAAATAATTTTCATCAAAAAAATAATCTTCGTCACTTAGCAGATTATCTTCTATACCAAATAAAAAGGGACGTGATGACAGTTTTCTTAATTTATCTGTCTCAAAATGATCATTCATTTCATAGCTTTTTTTAACACCGTATAAATATTTCTTAGCTACATTTTTCCTATAGACTTCTATCAACATGACAACGATCAACACACATCTGAGAACCAAAATGATGCCTTTAGAATTCATTTATTCCACAAAAAGAAATTAACTTCCACAAGTCAGATAGAACATCGGAATTCCCCCTTCATCTTTCTCGATAGCATCTAATCCTTCGAAATACCTATGGTCACCGAGTTGTTTCTGAGCGATTTGTTGTTCAAATTGATAAAGCAAATCCAAAGCTGTAAAATGTAGTGGATGTGAAGGCCACGTGAGACAACACTCAGACGGAATGATTACCATTCTACCATGCGATATTATTCCAAGGACTTCCTTTCTTTTCTTTAAGATACCCAATATACCTTTTCAAGTAAGATTTTCCAATTTTACTGTTTACACCAACTTGATCTTCTCCTTCCAGGAAATAATCTGAAAATTGCAACCAATCAATAAAATGCTTTCTCGCATATAGTGACAAACTCTTGAGAACATTTAATGCCACAGGTTTTGGTAAATATCCAACGTCCGTTGCGGATGTCGTAATATGACTTACTACAGCAACAACAAAGGCATTTACCCCTGATTTGGAGATATCCCAAATGGATGCATCAATTTTACCGTTTTTTCCCTCCAATGCGGTCCCTGTCTTTTCTATCCCAAGTAACGTAAAGTATGAACTCAACATTTGAAGACAAGTTTCTCTATCCGTTATACCAAAATCTCTCTTTAGCAATTTGATAAAATCACTTCTATATTGATCAATTCTTGGATAATTACCAAATTGATATAAGTGAATGGGATAACTACCATCATCTCCGGTACTTCCGAATACTGTAAACCAATCCCCAAAAACAATCACTCTAAATGCGGCTCCTAGCGCATTACCAAACTGTTCTTCATAAGGAATATTCAGAAGTATAGTGTTATCAGGTACTAAACTTCCCGCCCTTTTTTCCTCTTCGGCTTTCAAAGTAAGTTCATCTTTGGCTTCATTTACACCTTCCTTTGCCGCATTCAATAATTCTTTCAAAAATTTAAACATAACGGTATTGATATTAACTACTTAAAAGAAATCTTACTTACTATATTTTGCTACCAGCGCATAATCGTACGGGATTCTCATGGACAGCTCGCGTGCTTGCCAAATATCCCCTTCGGACGCCTGGTAGAAATCATAGGCATTTTTCAAGAAATTCTCGCCGTTTGGAGCTTCAACCCAATCTTTCTTCTCTCGATTGTAAAGTAAAATCATACAACTTACACAGCGATAATTACCTGCTGTTTTTGGGTTTTCAAAACAAGTTCCAACTTTAATATTAATCTTCTGATTGATTATCACATCGGTCAATTTACGAACTGTGAGATGAATTAATGCAATTTGTGCATCCTCATGATCGGGTCGTAACTTTGCTATTACTAATCGCCCAAAATCTGCTTTTTTAATTTTTTCGATTTCTAAAGCCCTAAATTCCGGCGATATGCGATTCGTATAGACCGGATATAGATCATCTTCGGCAGCCGTCACTTCTGTCGTCGTTACTTCGGTGGCTCCGGAAGCCAATAGCTGCTTATTTTTTTCGTAATTTTCCCAATCTGCTGCATCGTAGCTAACCCACTGCTGTATCTTATAGAGTAAGGTTTCCCTCTTGTTGACTTTTATAAAAAACGCTGCAATTAAAAATGAAACCAGCAATATGAACAGGATAATGAGGACTCTTTTCAAACTAAAAATATTTAATGAAGTATTTAAATCTGTAAAATCGTGAAAACATATCCCATGTTTTCATTGATCACCGTAAATCTGCACATAATTATTCATCCATTAAATCTGCAACCCATATTAGGTCAAAACTTAGCGATATTTGTAGCTTAATAATCAATATTTGAAAACAACATGACAATAGTTAATTTCAAATATTTTAACCAATTAAATACAAGTAGACTGTATGATTTCCGTATTTACTAGAGTAGGTCATAGACATCAAGGATAAAACTGAAATACATTGATACCAAATTGTATCTAATAACAGTTTTAAATCAATTTTTAGACAGTAGTCAATCATTGTTTATTCAGTCTACACTGAATGATCACTGAACAAGCACTGAGTAATCACTGAACAAGCACTTTCGAAAGTTAGAATCCGAGTACTGTCTGATCTTCCCTTTGTTGCCCTTGAAAATGATAAGAAAAAAATGACCAGCATATTGCATCCGAACACGTCAGCAAGCCCTTGATTAAGTAAACATAACCATAGATAGCCTATTTGACATCAATAAACTTAATTTGCTCAAATAATAGTCTGTTCAGATCACTGAAGATAAGTATGAGTTAGATCAGACAAATAGTTTAAAAATATCGAACAAGGCTGTCAATATATTCATAAAATGCTTCATAAAAAAGAAGTTACAAAGATCAAGCCAACTTATTGTTTAGCCAGAATGAGCGTTACAACTTTTTCAATAGGTCGACCAATTACGGCTACACCATCCTTTACAACGATAGGTCGCTCAATTAAGATCGGATACGCTAACATCGCATCGATCCATTGCTCATCGGTCAAATGAAGATTTTGGAATTTTTCCTGAAAAACAGATTCTCCTTTTCTGATAAGTTCCAAAGGTTTTAAATTGAGTTGTCCCAATAATTCAATCAACTGGTCTCTGGTTGGAACATCATTTAAGTACTCCTGCACTTCTATATCCACAGCTTGATGCTGTAGCACTTCCAATGCATTACAACTCTTGCTACAATTTTTATTATGATAAATTTTAATCATGGCCATAACATGTAAAGGGTATCTTTGTGATAAAGAAAAACAATTATTGGATAACGCAAAAATACGAACAAGATCACAAACAGTTTAAATAAAATACCATTAGCTAACCAAAAATTGGAATTCATTTTTGAGAAACTGATCCATTTATGACCTAGGATTGTTTCACTTTTTTTTAATTTAGTGATATGAAATCAGCCGAAAGTGTAACAGATTTTTACAAAAGGCAACCAGGTTTAACTAATTTGGATTTGCCGCTAAATAATACCGGAATTGGGCATTTCAATGTTTTCAGTAGAGAATCCTGTACTGTCGTATCTCCGTACAATCGCCGTGATTTTTATAAAACCTCCCTTATTATAGGGCGTGGAAAACTATATTACGCAGATAAGTGGATACAAATCGATAAACCGGCCATGTTATTTGCGAATCCGGTTGTCCCCTATGCTTGGGAACCGGAATCCTCAGAACAATCAGGATGGTATTGTATATTTACAGAGGAATTTATACAGCATAGTGAACGGATAGAAAGTCTAAAAGACTCCCCGCTGTTCAAGATAGGCAGCAATCCGATCTATTTTCCGGATGAAACACAATTAGCAGAAATTTCTGCAATCTTCCAGAAGATGATAGTTGAAATGAACTCAAGCTACGTTCATAAAGATGATATGTTGCGAAGTTATCTACATCTTCTAATTCATGAAACCATGAAATCGAGTCCCGCAGCGAGTTTTGGATCTTATACCAACGCTTCAACCAGGGTATCGGGACTATTTCTTGAGCTGTTAGAAAGACAATTTCCAATCAATACCCTTCAGCTTAGCCTACAGTTGAAAAGCCCTGCAGATTATGCTCATGCGCTTTCGGTTCATATCAATCACCTCAACAGGTCGGTAAAAGAAGCCACAGGCAAAACCACCAGTACACACATTGCAAACCGTGTGGCCCAAGAAGCCAAAGCTTTGTTGTTGCATACCAATTGGAATATATCGGATATTGCCTACAGCCTAGGATTTGAATATCCTTCCTATTTCACCAATTTCTTCAAAAAGCAAACTGGGATGTCCCCAAACCAAGTCCGAAGCGGTACTGTTTGAATTGTATAACAATCTGTTTGATTGTCTTAACTCCCTTCGTTTATTCCATGTGTACTTTTGTATTAAACAAAATGTCATTATTATGAAATATAGAAATCTTGGAACAACAAATGAAAAACTCTCTGCGATTGGATTAGGTTGTATGGGAATGAGCTTTGCATACGGACCTACGGACGAGAAAGAAAGCATTGCTACATTGGAAAGAGCATTGGACCTAGGCATTAATTTTTGGGATACCGCAGATATGTACGGCAACGGTGCCAATGAGGAGCTTATTTCAAAAGTACTTGTTCCCAACCGTGACAAAGTTTTTATTGCAACAAAATTTGGGTTTCGCTTTAAAGATGAAGTAGCAGGTCCAAGTGGTACGGCAAACACCTACTTCGATGGCTCGCCCGAATGGATAAAATTAGCGGTGGAAAAAAGTTTAAAACGCCTTGGAATAGATACCATAGATCTTTATTATGCACATCGCGTAGATCCCAATATTCCCATCGAAGAGACCGTAGGCGCTATGGCGGAATTGGTTAAAGAAGGAAAAGTGAGGTATCTTGGCTTAAGCGAAGCATCCCCCGCCTCAATCATCAAAGCAAATGCCGTACACCCTATAACTGCTTTACAGAGCGAATATTCGCTCCTTACACGCGATGTAGAAAAAGAAATCCTAAAGACTGTACGTCAATTGGGGATAAGTTTAATTCCTTATGCACCGCTAGCGCGTGGATTATTTTCAAATTCTTTAAATCTAGAAAATCTCGCTTCGGACGACTTTAGAAGAACCTTACCGCGTAATCAAGGCGAACATGCTTTGAACAATGCACAATTGGTCGCCGACTTCTCTCTACTGGCAAAAGATAAAAACTGTAGTCCTATACAGCTCGCTTTAGCGTGGGTACTGGCACAGGGAAATGACATCATTCCTATTCCAGGAACTAAAAAAAGAAAATACCTGGAAGAAAATGTGGGCGCCCTTGACATACAATTATCGAATGATGATTTAAAAACAATTGATGAAATACTCCATAAATACCCTAATATCGGAGCTCGATACAGCGAAGGTGCTATGGCTTTAGTTAACCATTAATCCATTTTTGAGATTATGAGTGGCTCGCCGGCACCACTTATAATCTCAAAAACTGTTCTCATCTGATCCAACTTTGTCGTGTTGTCATAATACACTATAGGAACAGACACCATCCGATTAGTATGTATTAATTATCGGGAATAGCAGTACGTAATGAAAAATAGAAAGAACTTCCTGCGCCATAATCACTTTCAACACCAATCTCGCCTCCTTGCGCTTCTATAAACTCTTTACTAATACTTAAACCAAGTCCTGTTCCACCTTTTTTGGACCCTGGTACACGGAAGTAGCGTGCAAATATTTTATCCAGATATTTAGGCTCGATCCCTTGCCCGCTGTCGGTAACGATAAATTTTGTTTTAAGTTCGTTATTTTCCACCCCTATACGAATGACCGAATCTTCATGCGAGTAACGTATCGCATTGGAAAGAAAATTGGTAAGAACCCAAGCAGTTTTCTCATTGTCAGCAAATATAGCTTTCACTTTGGGATCTACCTCGATAACAAAGTGTATATTTTTTTGATTCGCAGCAAATTGATTCGCCATGATAGCATATTCAATAATAGGCTGTATTTCTGTCGTATGTAAGTTAATTTGGATGGAACCACTTTCAACCTGGGTCATATTTAACAGTTCACCGGTTATTTGAAGCAGTCGGTTAGAATCCTCTTTTATTCCGTTTAACAAGGTGAGCTGTTCGGTATTCAGATGGCCTATTTGTTCATTTTCCAGCAATTGAACCCCCATCTGAATCGCAGCAATAGGTGTTTTGAACTCGTGAGAAACGGTGCCGATAAAGTTTGTTTTTGCAAGATCAAGTTCCTTAAATGGCGTAATATTCTTTAGGATAACCACCTGCCCAATAAACTTTGATTCCAGTTCACCAGTCGGCAAAACATTGATATCGATAACATCTTTCTCAAAATAGCTTTCTCTATCGTCCGCATAAATTTTAACAGCATTCTTTTCACGTTGCTCCACGGGAAGGAACAGGTCTTTAAAAATATCTTTAGCAAGATCATTTTCATCTGAAACCGCCAAAGCAGATCTTCCGAGAAGTTGATCTTTATGTAGATTGGTGATGCGAAGCGCTTCCTCGTTGACAAAAATAACACGTCGCTCTTCGTCGAAGCCTATCACCGGATCATGCATATGATCCACAAGAGACTCGATTCGACTTTTTTCCTTTAAAATTTTTTCAAGTTTACTTTCAGCGTATTCTTCAAGTTTCTCTGCCATGGAATTGAATGAAGCGACGAGTTCAGCAAACTCACCTCCGCTCTGTACCTGAATTCGTTCTTTGTAGTTCTGTCCTGCAATCTGTCGAATACTCGCTGTCAATTTTGCTATGGGATCAGCTATATTGGACGGCAAATTGACCAGCAATATAAAAGCAATAATAAAACAGAGTGCCCCAGCAAATGAAATGACCAAAATTGCATGTTCTGCGGTGCGATCCGCAACAATACTCTTCCTAGAAATTGCCGTCATATTTTGCTCCATTAACAAAGCAATATCCTTTCTGATGGACGAGATAATAGTGATGTCTAAGGGCTTATATTTCAGTTTTAAAAAATGTTCAGCAATCGCGTTCGTTGTTTGTTGCTCTCCGACTTCAGTAACATTTCTCCGTTGTTTGTCAAGGTTGACCTCGAAGTTCTTAAAAGCAGTTTTTTCAACAGGAATTTCCTCCAAAGCCAATAACATATTCTTGGCATACAGCAGCGTGTTGTAATTTGCTGTCAATATATTTGCGGTATCCTTTTTTAACCGGTTTACATACCAGCCGCTTAAAGTGGCGAGTAGAAAGATCATGAGAAAAAGTGATCCTACACCAAAGGTAAGTTTCGTTTTTATTTTCATCTTATTCACAATTTACCTTTATCATTATGACAATATAATCAGGTCGATGTCTTCGGTCGACAGTTGCGTCAGCAATTTGCTAAATGTATCCTTAGCAAGTAACATCCTTAAAAGAGATAATCGTGGTTTACCAATACAAACTGTGGTGATCTTGCGGAGCTCGCACAAAGCGATAATCTCTTTTGCCACACTATGACTTTCCACTTTGATAATTTCACCACCAAGTTCTGTCGCCAGCTTAAAGTTATTGATCAGGTGCCGCTGTTTATTTAAGGCTATCCGATCGCCACGCTCTTTTGGCAACTGTACATACAGCAGAAACCAACTGCTATTGTAATATCCTGCTAAGCGCGCTGTTTTTCTGATCACGTTTTTTGCTTTTATTTCATTGGAACTTATACAAGCCAGGAAACGCTCCTTTCGTACCCATCGTTGAGGTTGAACTTCGATCTCCACTTTACGTTGAACCTGGGAAGCCACTTCTTTCAACGCCATTTCCCGCAATTGCAAGATATGTTCGCTTTTAAAGAAGTTTTGAAGTGCTGCCTGAATTTTTGAAGCGTCATAGATCTTGCCCTCTTTTAGGCGGATGATAAGTTCTTCTGCAGTAAGGTCAATGTTAACGACTTCATCGGCGGAATCAATAACACTGTCAGGGACACGTTCTTGCACTTCAACCCCTGTAATCGCTTTAACCTCCTCGTTTAAACTCTCAATATGCTGGATATTTACAGCGCTGATCACATTAATCCCGGCTTCCAGAATCTCCATAACATCCTGCCACCTTTTGGTATTTTTGCTACCTTCAATATTGGTATGTGCCAGCTCATCGATAATGACTACCTCAGGATGTGAATTCAAAACAGCATAAAGATCCAGTTCCTCTAACTGTTTGCCTTTATAAAAAAGATGGCGTCGGGCTATAACGGGTAGACCATCCAGCAATTGATGGGTTTCCTTCCGATTATGTGTCTCAATATAGCCAATACGCACATCGATTCCTCCCTGTAAAAGTGTATGGGCATCCTGTAACATGCGGTAAGTTTTTCCGACGCCTGCACTCATGCCGATATAAAGTTTGAAGCGACCTCTTCTCGATTTTCGGATAAGGTCCAAAAAGTGTTCAGCGCTTTTCCTTTCTTCCATTTTTTTGCCTTTCATTTCAGAAAGTTCCTGCCGATCCAACACACGACAGGAACGATTGTTTTAAAAACTAACTGTAAGTGCTGTGACAGCCGTCAAACTATTTTTCACCAACTTATTTGTCCGATCAAGGAAAATAGCATCTTTATTGGTGAGATTACGTAGTTCCGTGCGCCAAACGACATTGGGAAGAATTGCATAATCTGCATTTAAAGAATAGCCAAACGTTTGAAAACCTTGATCTGTCGTAGTCGAAACGATTACACCATGCTTATCGTTGTAATATTCTCCTCTTGCTGTTAAGCTAAATTTTTCGGTCGTCGCATATCGTGCAATTAACACAGGCGTGTACCATACATTGTACGTTGAGCTACCTTTTGCTTTTTGTTCCGCTCCAATATCAAATCCGAATGTAATTCCCAGCTTTTCATTCATTTGATAAATGGCATATAGATTATGAAAATAGCGCATCTGTCTGACGCTATCCGCTTTATCACTGCCAATAAAAGAACCACTATTGATAGTCCATTTAGCTGTCGGTTTATAGACTAATTGATGTCCAAATGCAGGTAAACTGCTACCATCCACCCGTTGAATCCGCTGCCATCCGTTTAAAATAAGCCCGCTTAAAAATAGTTTTCCTGATGCGGATGTATAGGATATTTTTGCGCCGGTTTCAAAATAAGGGGAATTATCAGCAAAAATACTCCTTGTTACAGTCCAATTATCCTTTCCTATAGCGCTTTCAAAGCCCAAGTGGGATGAAAATATTCCAGCATCGATCCATAGATTATGTTTTTTCGAGATACGAACACCGGCATTCGCTTCGTAAATATTTTTTAAGACACCGGGTTCCGCACTGTAGTTCGCATTCATATATGTACCGACACCAAAAGCAAGATTTGCACGTGTATTTGTTGTTTCGTACGCAGCTTTTAAAAGTGCCAAGTTTATGTTTACTTCATTTGTTCTGTTGTGACTATATACAAAGCCTGGGCGTGTATTTCCAATTGGGTTGTTAAAGTCCCGAAGGTAATATGCTTCAAGGTAACCACTGATAGACAATTGGGTATTTTGAGTTGTATCTTGCTGTGCAAATAATTGTGTTGCTCCTGTGAGTAAACAGGCCAACATCGCTAGTTTTTTCATGTATATCGTTCTTGTAAAGTGTAAATCAATGACCCATCAGGTCAATTTTATTTTTCAACCATCTTGTCCAAAGCAATATTTAGTTCAAGGACATTGATTTTGCGAGGTCCAAACATATTCCATAGAGGGGTCTGAACGTGAGCATCAACGAGAGACTGTAAGCTATTTACCGATATACCTCTTGCTTTCGCAACACGATCGATTTGTATTTTTGCGGCCTCTACCGAGATATCTGGATCCAAACCACTGCCACTGGCTGTAACAATGTCTACCGGTACCTGTTCGCGTTTTACGGTGGGATTGTGGACTAAGAACGTATCAATACGGGCCTTAACTTCCGAAAGATATTCCCCATTAGAGGGTCCTTTGTTACTTCCTCCCGATCCTGCTGCATTATAACCAACAGCGGAAGGACGCGACCAGAAGTAATCATCACGCGTAAAGGCCTGTCCAATATTTCTGTAATACTTTTGCCCGTTGTACGCTAGCATTTCCCCTTTTCCATGATTAGGTGCTATCTGAGCTATTGCCCAAACAAGGGCCGGATATACAACTGACAGCAGGAGCAATAAAACTATTGTAATCTTTATTGCTGGATATATATGTGTTTTCATCTTTGCTTTAATTATTAAAAATGTATTAGATAAATAGCGAAACCAGCAGGTCTATGACCTTGATACCAATAAATGGAACGAGCACTCCACCAAGTCCAAAAACGAGCAGGTTTCTCCGTAACAATGCGCTTGCGCCTATAGGTTTGTATGCAACTCCCTTTAATGCCAAAGGAATCAGTAATGGGATAATAATTGCGTTGAAGATGACAGCCGATAGTATGGCGCTTTGTGGACTACTGAGCTGCATAATATTTAAACCTTGAAGCGCCGGTATTGCCGCAATAAACAGGGCCGGAATAATCGCAAAATATTTGGCAACATCGTTTGCAATACTGAATGTTGTCAGCGTACCCCGGGTCATCAACAATTGCTTACCTATCTCCACAACCTCGATCAATTTGGTCGGATCATTGTCGAGATCGACCATATTTCCAGCCTCTTTTGCAGCTTGCGTACCGCTATTCATTGCTACACCAACATCCGCTTGTGCAAGTGCCGGAGCATCGTTTGTACCATCCCCCATCATGGCGACCAATCGCCCGTCAAGCTGTTCTTTTTTGATATAGTTCATCTTGTCTTCGGGTTTCGCTTCGGCGATGAAATCATCCACCCCAGCTTTTTCGGCAATATATTTGGCCGTTAACGGATTGTCTCCTGTCACCATAACAGTCTTAATACCCATTTTTCGCAACCTTTCAAAGCGTTCATGAATCCCGGGTTTTATCACATCCTGCAATTCTATGACACCGAGTACTTGTTCATTCTCGGCTACGACCAATGGGGTCCCCCCATTTTGAGAGATAAGCTTTACGCGCTCATCTATTTCCTGAGGAAATAGATTTCCAGCCTTTACAATGATATTTCGAATAGCATCTGTTGCACCTTTACGAATACGTGTCTGTTCAAAGTCTATTCCCGAGCTACGGGTTTCGGCGGTAAACTTAATGAATGCCGGGTTTTCGACCTTATAGCTCGATGGGTTGACACCAGCCAATTCGACAATTGATTTCCCTTCTGGTGTTTCATCCGCCATGGAGCTCAATGTTGCTGCACGTACCAGCGCTTCTTTCATGACACCATCGGCGGGATAAAAATTTGTCGCCTTACGATTTCCGATCGTAATGGTTCCAGTTTTATCAAGCAACAAGACATCAATGTCACCCGCCGTTTCAACTGCCTTGCCACTTTTTGTAATAACATTTGCACGAAGTGCGCGATCCATTCCCGCGATACCAATCGCCGATAAAAGACCACCTATTGTCGTTGGAATCAGACAGACAAAAAGTGAAATAAACGAAGCAATGGTGATACCGACATTGGCATAATCCGCAAATGGTTTTAAGGTCACCGTTACGATAATAAAAACAAGTGTAAAACCTGCCAAAAGGATGGTTAAGGCAATCTCGTTAGGTGTTTTTTGGCGGCTTGCCCCTTCGACCAGTGCGATCATCTTATCCAGAAAGCTTTCACCCGGTTCTGTCGTTACCTGCACGACAATTCGATCGGATAAAACCTTGGTGCCACCTGTAACTGAACTTTTATCGCCCCCAGCCTCGCGGATCACCGGTGCTGATTCACCGGTAATTGCACTTTCATCTATTGTCGCCAACCCCTCGATAATTTCCCCATCCAATGGAATTACATCACCAGCCTGGCAAACAAAAACATCATTTTTTTTCAATTGAGCGGATGAAACGACCCCACCATCGCGCAGGGTTGCAGGAGTTTCCTCCCGAGTTTTCCGAAGACTATCTGCTTGCGCCTTTCCGCGGGCTTCGGCAATTGCCTCCGCAAAATTGCCAAACAGCAAGGTTAAAAATAGGATAAGAAATACTGTAAAATTATAACCAAGTGTACCTTGTGATTTTTCTCCGGTCATTATCCAAAGACAAACCACGGCCATAATCAACGTCCCGATTTCCACGGTAAACATCACTGGATTACGGAACATTATTTTAGGATTTAGCTTCACGAAAGATTGCTTTAACGCTTGTTGTACAAGCTCTTTCTGAAACAATGTTTGTTGACTGCTCATTTTTAGAATTCTTTAATTTTTACGTATTACATGGAAAAATATTCCGCAATTGGACCCAGTGCCAACGCAGGGAAGAAAGAGAGTGCTGCAATAATCGCGATCACAGCGAATACCATTAAACCGAATGTACTTGTATCAGTTTTTAGCGTTCCCTCGCCTTCAGGTATAAATTTCTTCTCAGCCAATAACCCAGCAATAGCAATTGGGCCTATAATCGGTATAAATCGGCCGAGTAACAATACGATACCCGTCGAAATGTTCCACCAAATGGTATTATCTCCAAGACCTTCAAAACCACTACCATTGTTGGCTGCGGACGAAGTATATTCGTACAATATTTCACTAAAACCATGGAATCCAGGGTTATTCAATGTAGAAGCACCTTGGGCTGGAAACGCTGTCGCAAGTGCTGTACCGACAAGGATTAGAAAAGGATGGGCAAGAGCAACAATCATGGCGATTTTCATTTCGCGCGCTTCAATTTTCTTACCCATAAACTCTGGTGTGCGCCCCACCATCAAGCCACTAATGAAAACGGCAAGTATAATAAAAATGAAGAAATTGAGTATCCCCGCGCCCACACCGCCATAAAAGGCATTCACCATCATGGCTATCAGTTCGTTCATACCAGATAAGGGCATGTAACTATCATGCATAGAATTGACTGATCCCGTCGAAATCATCGTTGTGACAATACTCCAAAAGCCGGATGCTGCGGCACCAATACGTACTTCCTTTCCCTCCATAGCCCCCATAGACTTATCAATACCCATCTGTGCGATCGCTGGATTTCCAGCCATTTCCATTTTTATATTTGGAATCGTCAGGATGATAAACCCAATGGTCATCACGCCAAACATCATCCATGAAAATTTACGCTTGCGAATAAAAAAGCCGAATGCAAATATCATCGCCATCGGGATAATAAACTGGGCAATCATTTCCACCATGTTGGTCAAATAATTGGGATTTTCGAATGGATGCGCACTGTTCGCACCAAAAAAACCACCTCCATTTGTTCCTAGATGTTTAATTGGAACAAAGGCAGCTACTGGTCCTCGACTTACCTGTACGGTATCTCCAGTAACCGTAATCATACGGTCCTTACCTTCGAATGTCATCGGCATGCCTTGGAACACGAAAATGGCAGCAACCAGGACCGAGATAGGGAGTAAAATGCGGGTGCAAGATTTCACAAAGAAATCGTAAAAATTGCCCAATTGCGTTGTTGTTTTATCCCTAAAAGCTTTAAAAATAACCACTGCAGCAGCCATTCCCACGCCTGCAGTCACGAATTGGAGAAACATGAGCCAAATTTGTCCTAGATAACTCACGCCCGACTCCCCAGAATAGTGTTGGAGATTACAGTTAACCAAAAAGGATATACTGGTATTAAAAGCCAAATCAGCAGTCATTCCAGGATTTCCATCTGGATTTAAAGGCAAACTTCCCATATTCATCAGGATAGCCATACTCAACACGAACCACACTAGATTAATTGTCAGAAGAGCAACGAGGTGCTGTTGCCAAGTCATCTGAACATTGGGATTAATTCCTGTCACTCGATAAAAAAAACGTTCCAATGGTTGAAACAATGGATCTAACCAGGTCTTTTCGTTACCATATACCTTAGCTATATATTTCCCGAGGGGAAGTCCGAGTAGTAATGTTACGATGAACATCACTATGATTCCAAGAATCTCTGTATTCATTTCTTTAATTGATTTGTATAAAAAGTGTATCATGATCAATCGTCAGCTAACTTTAAGCCCTTCTTTTGACTTCGTAATGCCAAAAGGACTGACTGAAAGCGCAGTTTCATCGCTGACAATGACGAATGAGTAATCTTGTTATTAAAATTTTTCTGGCCTTAAGAGTACATAACAGATGTATGTAAAAACCAGTAGTGCTACAATAAATAAAGCTGTCATTTACTTTGATATTAGAAGGTTATGGATTTGTTGTCCTTTGAGGACCTCTAAAAATGGTGTTGGTAGCTGGGCTTCGATTTCTGCCCATGCATGGACCGAACTTATACGTCGAAGACCTCCTAAAGATCTAACAAAAAGATTTTCCAAAATGTATTTTACATAATTGTTTCCTCGTCCATAAATCATTCCGAGGAAATGAATATGCTGGCAAATTTTGTCCGTGCTTTGCAGTACTATTAAGCTCCGAAGATGATTAATAACGGCCTGTAAAGCTCCTGCAAAATTGTGCTTCCGTAATAGGAAACTAATCTCTGATCGGATTTCTTTATAATGGAGCGCCATATACAAACCTGCACCGTATTGATTTAATTTTTTCATGTTGTTCGTAAAACTATGTATCAAAATCTACCCGATATAGAGTTGAAAAATCATTGCAATAATCAATACCACTACGATGACCTTCGCTATACGGTCGCCCGACACATTATGAGCGGAACCTCTGCCTTTATTTTCTTGCTTCTCTTTCATATTATTTATTTTATATTTTGCCGAAAAAGTCGACCATTTTATAGAATAACCAGAAGAAAAATAGTCCAGTTATGATGAGTATGATTGTTATTACCATTGTTAAACTTTATTAGTGACTTGCGATTTCATTTTTTAAACTTGAATTTAATGCTAGTAGCTTTGCCGATCGTCCCCCTCGGCGGACTCTTACCACATACTTTTCTTTTCCGTCCTGTTTTCATATTTACATTCATTTGTCCCCATAAGCCAAATCCTGTTCCACTGTGCCGAAAAACATCATAAAACACTATTAATCAGATGCTATAAAAAAATAAGTCACAAAATAGAATTGGATAATCCTATCATTTTGATAAGGTTATTTTATCAAAATGAGAATGACTATGCTAAAAATGTGATCAAATCATTATAATGTGTACCTTGTCATCTATGCTTGAAAGGTGACCAAAAAAGTATAGACGGCTTGAGCCGATTTATCTTTTAAAATGATGGGCCAGCACATTTTGAAAATTCATGAATGAATGGGAGAATATGTGAACCTCGGGATAAGTATTAGCAGAAGCACTATGTAACAAATTTGCAAAGGAATATGAAATTGTCTCCAAAAGTTCACATTAAAAATTATTTTAGGGAATACATATTGGTTGGGAAAACGTATTAAAAAGACACTTATAAAAATAAAAACAATGATAAACTTAAACCTTTTCAAAAAAATCACCTTATGGGTCTTTCTGGGCTGTATTTTACTCTCCTGTCAAAATGAAAAAAGCAGTCCCAATACATTGACAGAAGAAGAGCAAAGTAATGGCTGGCAACTTTTATTTGATGGTAGCACGCTCAACAATTGGCATACGTACAATAATAGCAAAAATGCGCCCACGGCCTGGATTGTAAAAAATGGAACAATTTACTGTGACCCAAACAGTGAAAGCCAAAAATACGACTTGGTATCGGACAAAGAGTATAAAAATTATGAGTTTAAGTTTGAATGGAAGCTGGAAAAAGAGGGAAATAGTGGCGTTTTTGTCAACGTACAGGAAAGACCCGATATTAATGCGACCTACCATTCTGGACCGGAGTACCAACTGTTGGCAGATTCCCATCCTGATTTTGATAAACCGCTAAAGCGTTCGGGCTGTCTTTATACATTTCTACCGCAACAAAACTTTGTCAACATTAAAACGCAAGATGATTGGAATGAATCCAGTATCGTTCAGAAAGATGGAAAAATTACATTCTTCCTAAATGGAAAAATCACCGCTGAAATGGATTTTAATTCAGCTAAATGGAAAGATTTAGTAAAGCATAGTAATTTCAAAGATTATCCGGAGTTTGGTAAGCATATCAATGGGAAATTAGCACTGCAGGATTGGTCGAGAGGCGTATCGTTTAGAAATCTAAAAATAAAGCTTTTATAAAAAAAGTCCTTCAGATATGCGAAGGACTTGGACGCTAAAACAAAAAATTGTTTTAGCGTCTCGATTATAAAAAATATCGCAAGAAGTATTACTACCGCCATTCAATTCTTGTATCTATCCAAAAACAATCCCTATTCCGCCGAAATAGATCTTCTGGTCTTTGGTGATTGTAGATGAGTTCTTCCAACGCATTAAAATTATAGCGAAACATATCTTCATCCTTTGACTGAATAGGGCGCAAAATTGAATCTTCATCATCGATAAAAATATCGGATTCGAAAATATTGATTTGATGCGTATTCACCCAAGCAATTGCCATTTCCTTACTCATTCGTTCCAATGCTTTGGTCGTTTCCTGATATTGTTTCATTTCCCAGGGAAGATCTTCCGGATAATGCGAAGCAATATAGTCTTGGTACGCTTTTATATCACCTTCACGGAGACATTCATTGCGAAGCAAAAGTCTTGTCGTGTCCCGAGCAAAGCTAATATACTCCGGCCGCATAAATAGGCCGTACCTTTTACTATACAATTCTATTTTTTCTGCTAGTTCTCGCCTCATAATTTGATTATCAAGCAAAAATCATCCCAACCTACTCTTTTATAAGGAGTTTTGATTAAAAAAGTGCGTTTCAAACGACTTTGAACATTCTAGTCAAGCAAATTGAGCTCACCTTTATAATTTATTTAAATCTTCCCTAACATAAATAGCATTTCCTGTGGCTTTTTAGAATATTTTTAAACCGATAATTCCAGCGACGATCAATGTTGCTGAAAGGAGCCTAAATATATTGGCAGAATCTCCGAAAAAAAAGATTCCAACAATCAATGTTCCCACAGCTCCCAAACCTGTCCATACGGCATAAGCTGTACCGATAGGAATTGCCTTTTGAGCGTAAAACAATAATCCTCCACTAATGCTCATAGAAACAATAGCCAATATGATCCAACCCAATTTATTTGAATCTGGCTGTTGAGCCATTTTTAATCCGAGCGGCCAGCCAATTTCAAAAATGCCAGCGATGATCAATGCAATCCAATTCATTTTCAATAGTTTAAATTTCTACAGCAAAGATAATCGCTAAATGAGGGGCATTTTTTGACTTATATCAAAATCGTACCTTATCGCCGGATCCGACTAAGTGTTTCTTGTGTAATCCCTAAATATGATGCAATATGACCGAGATTAATTCTATTTAACAAATTGGGCTGTAAGCGTATGAGCGATTGATATCGTTCTACTGCAGATTCGGTATGCAGGGACATAATCCGTTCTTCAAGAATAATACAAACCTCCTCGGCAATCTTCCGACCGATAAGATTTAGTTCAGGATAAATTCTATACAATTCATTTAAATCGTCTACAGAAATAGCATAGATCTCGGAATCTTCAAGAAGCTGAATATTTTCAAAAGAGGGTTTTTCAGTATAAACGGGTAAAATCGATCCAAAAATCTGGTTTTCCTCACCAAACCAGCTGTTCATTTCACGTCCGTTTTTAAAAAAATAAGCTCGTAGTAATCCTGTACTTAAAACAAAATAACTGGATAAATGCTGCCCTTCTCTCAAAAAATGCTCGCCCTTTTTCTTAAAGAAATAACGCGTTCTATTTTCTACCGCTTTCTCAATTGCTTCATTGAGATAGCCATATTTTTTGAACTGTTCAACTAGGGGATTCATTCTATTATAGATTAAAATCATTCATAGTTCATCGTGTTATCTGCTGGATTATACTTTAGAAGTTCTGTATATGCATCGCCTTCAATTCCCAATAGCTGACAAAATGCAGGCTCAGTTTTTATCCCACTCCTCTTGAGCTGTCTGACCTGTTCAGCGAATTCTCCACCCCTCAATTGAATAATTTCATGCTCTTTAAGCATATGTAAGTATCCATTCTGAATTTCAGTTGCTTTATCCGTTGCATAAATTTCAAAAAGCTGCTCTTCAATCGTGAAACGGCAGATGATTACACGATCGGCCGGCCGCTGTAACCGAAAATGTGCATGTTTCGAAAAATTAAGAGACAGCATTTCTTCAAGAGCATCAAAATCGTCGACACAAAGAATAATGTCTATATCACTCCCACCCACATCTAGCTGAATCGGTATCGTACCAACTACAATCGGATCATAAGCATCAAGAAGAGTAGTAATTTGATAGTCAGTCAATAACCGATAGGCTTTTTTCTGCACGTCGTTTCCAGACTTCAAATAATCTATGTTTTTAAAATTTATGGTCATAAGTAACGATAAAATCCAATCCGGTTAAATAGGTTTGAATATACTAAACAACAAAAGAAAAAACGTAAACATAATCAAAATTAAAAAATAGCCGCAAGCAAGATTGGACTGAATTATCAATAATAAAAAACGGTTTATACCTACGACAGTGGAAACCGTTAAATAATATTTACTTAACACAAAATCAATACTACTCTCCTACCTTTATCGCGGTTTAAAAATCACCTAGTCATTTAAACAGCTACAAAACAAATGAGAAAACATTTGATTACCAGCATTTTGCTAAGCACAATCGGTACCTCACTTACCTATGCGCAAAATGAAACCACCTCTGCTCTGAATGGAACCGTCAGAGAGGGAAATTCGCCAATCAATGGGGCGACAATTGAAGCCATACATTTACCTTCTGGGACAAAGTACGTTACTTCATCGCGAAGTGACGGACGCTATAATCTCCCCAATATGAGAATTGGTGGCCCTTATCAAATCACTGTAACTTATCTTGGGCATTCACCCAATATCAAGCAGATCGAGAAACTGGCTTTGGGACAAAGCTCAACATTAGATATTCAGATGCAGTCCGCATCGCAAGTATTGGATGAAGCTGTCGTTGTAGGTACGAGACAGGGCAAAGTCTTCAACTCCGGCCGAACAGGTGCGGCACAAAACATTTCCCGCACAGCGATTCAAAATCTACCCACACTCAATCGAAGCTTTACAGACTTTGTCAAACTGACCCCTCAATTTTCGATGCAGTACGGTAATCCTTCTTTTGCAGGAAGAAGCAACCTTGCCAATAACTTTACCATCGATGGCGCGCTATTTAACAACGCGTTTGGACTACAAGGAACCATCGGAAGCCAAACAAACTCGCAACCTATCAATATGGATGCCTTTGAGGAGATTTCAGTAAACATTGCTCCTTATGACGTAAGACAAAATGGTTTTACCGGTGCTGCAATCAATGCCGTAACAAGAAGTGGTACCAACGAAGTACAAGGTTCGTTAAATTATTATTTCAGAAATCAGAATTTAGTCAACAAATACAATTCGGCCGGACTAAGAGCACCAGTCAACAACTTCAGCTTAAAAGGCTATGGTTTTACCGTGGGGGGACCAATTATCAAAAACAAGCTATTCTTTTTTGCAAGCGGCGAGCTTGAGCGAAGAACAGACCCAGGAACAAATTTTATAGCTTCACGCGGAGGAAATACGGGGCCGAATGTTTCAACCGTATCTGCGGAGAAACTTGATGAGCTAGCCAACTACCTTAAATCGATCGGGTATAATCCTGGATCTTATCAAGATTATCCTTTGGATACACGCAGTGACAAATTTTCCGTTAAATTAGATTACAATATCGATCAAAAAAATACCTTAAGCGCTAAATATTTCTACTTTCGTTCCTATCGCGACATCTTACCGTCCAATAGTGGTGCGCCCAAAAATAATCGGCAACCGTCCAACCTTGGCCTACCTTTCAGCTCAGCAGGCTACGGTATAAACAACAACATGGACAATGTGAATTTAGAATTACGTACGCGTATCAGTAGCAAATATTCTAATTCATTGACCGTAGGATACAATGTCATGAACGACTATAGAGAGTCGAAAGGTGGCCAACCATTTCCTTTGGTAGACATCATGAACCCCGACGGTAGTAGCATGACAGCATTTGGTTACGAACCATTTACAGCATTTAATAGCTTAAAGACGAAGGTATTTCAAGCAACCAACAACTTTAATATTTATGCCGGAAAGCATGAGATTACCTTGGGAGCCAATTTTGAAAATTACAAAACCACCAATGGATTTGCACCGAACTATTATGGAGCCTATACATTTGCCAGTTTAGATGACTTCTACAACTCTGCAAAAAATAATGTTTCCAACGCAACCAAATACCAAATCCAATATTCTGTTTTACCTGATGGGTCATTTCCTTATGCAGAAATTTCAGCACGTATGCATATCATCCCCCAATGAACTGAAAAATGATAATGTAACCAAGTTGAATTTTGATCAAGGTGAAAAGATCGATGTATCAAAATATCCAAAGAGTGCAATTCTTTGGTCGCCACGAATTGGATTTAATTGGAATGTCAATGGAACAAATCAAACGCAGGTACGTGGTGGATCGGGAATCTTTACGGGTCGTCCGCCATTAGTATGGATTTCTAATCAGGCCGGCAATAATGGTGTTATGTTTGGTTCTGAATCTATTAATAATCCTACAAACCGCCCATTTACACCTGATGTAGATGCTTATCGCAATGTGAACCACCAAACTGCAGCCAACAACTCGAGTTATAACTTGGCGGTAACGGATAATAACTTCAAATTTATGCAGCTTTGGAGAACGAACCTTGCCATTGACCAAAAATTACCAGGCGGTGTTATTGGTACTTTTGAAGCCATGTATTCAAAAGATATCAATTCGGTCTATTTCCGTAACGTCAATCTAAATACGACGGACGGTAAAGCTTTAGTTGGTGCCGATAACCGTATGCGTTACAATACTCCACGTATTTATGGTGCTGCTCAACCTACTCCCGAAAATCCGAATATTTCCGACGCCATTGTGATGTCCAATACATCAAAAGGTTATAGTTATACCTTGACAGGAACATTGTCGAAAGAGTTCAAAGGTGGATTTTTTGCAAATATCGGTTATACCTATACAGATTCAAGATCTGTGAACGATGGAGGATCTATTGCTCAATCCATGTGGCGTGATCGCTATGTGTCGGGTAATCCAAATAGCGCTGACCTATCTTATTCAACTTATTTGGTTAAAAATAGATTTATTGCCAACTTCTCTTACCGTAAAGAATACCTGGATCATTTAGGAACGACATTCTCCTTATTTTATCAACTGCAGGACGGGCCTCGCTACTCTTATACTTATGGCGGTGACCTGAACAATGATGGTTTGTCTGGTAATGACTTGATCTACATTCCAAATAGTAAAGCTGAAATTGCACTTGTTGGCGACAATGCGCAAGACACTCGGACAGCTGATCAATTATGGTCTCAATTGAACGGATACATTAATCAGGACAATTACCTGAACGCGCACAGAGGCCAATACGCGAAACGTAACGCATTGGTAGGAAAAATGATCGGAACACTGGATATCCGCATCGCGCAAGATGTATTTTTAAATACCA
This sequence comes from Sphingobacterium sp. UBA6317, assembly GCF_002440385.1. Lineage (NCBI taxonomy): Bacteria > Pseudomonadati > Bacteroidota > Sphingobacteriia > Sphingobacteriales > Sphingobacteriaceae > Sphingobacterium > Sphingobacterium sp. UBA6317. The sequence goes on from NZ_DJTD01000005.1 coordinate 65,072, forward strand.
GCGGAAAGAAACATCAATTGCAGATTACTTTTGATGTATTTAATTTCGGTAATATGATCAACAAAAGCTGGGGAGTTGCCCAATTTGCCAACAAAGCGAACGGTATCTTAAATTACAAAGGATTGAATGCGCAGGGACAACCAACATTCTCATTCCCGTATTTAGATGCAACAAATCAGATTCCTTTAACCAACACTTTCTCGAACAGTGTGGATGAAACTTCACGCTGGAGAATTCAGCTGGGTGTACGTTACCGATTCAACCAATAAACAAAAAATAACGTAAATTTGAACCCATCCTATAACAACGGATGGGTTTTTAGTTTAATAATCATGAAAAAACTAGCGCTTTCCATTTTTACATTTCTTGTGACCATGACCTGTCAGGCACAGCATTTTGACCTTGTCCCGCTGGGAATAGATGGTGGCGAACAAGAAGACAATCTTTCTGCTTATTTAGTAGGCACTCCAAGAGATACGGCCTTCCTTTGCCTCGACGCCGGAACCATAAATACGGGGATTAGAAAAGCTATTGTGTTGAAAAGTCTAAATGGATCGGTCGAAACAATTTTGCATAACCAAATAAAGGGATATTTCATTTCCCATGGACATCTCGATCATCTATCGGGTCTTATTATTAATTCTCCTGCCGATAGCAAAAAGAACATTTTCGCTATTGATCCGGTCCTTCAAATTCTACAAAATCACTATTTCATCACGGATACCTGGATCAATTTTGGGGATCAGGGCCAAAAACCCATACTAGGAAAGTATCATTACAACAGTTTACAGGAGGGGCTGGAAATGCAAGTACCAAATACAGCATTATCTTTGACGGCATATGAGCTGAGCCATGTAAATCCATATAAAAGTAGTGCAGCACTTGTCCGCCATGATAATCACTACCTCCTTTACCTCGGCGATACTGGCGCGGACCGGGTGGAAAAATCCGATCAGCTAGATAAGCTCTGGAATAAGATTACCCCACTGATCAAAAATAAACAATTAAACAGCATATTGATTGAAGTCTCCTTCCCAAATAATCAGCCAGAAAATTTACTCTTCGGTCACCTAACCCCCAATTTGCTGCTAGAAGAACTCGTAAAGCTCAAAGAAAAAACGGGACTAAAAAACTTGGAAGGGCTAAGCATAGTGGTCACACACCGAAAACCAACTGGTAACAACCCTGAAATCATTAAAAACGAATTGCTCAACAATAATCCACTTAAAATAAATTATGTTTTCCCCGAACAGGGCAAAAAGATAAGTTTAAACTAATGTAAAAAAGATGAAACCACTATTGGTTTCATCTTTTTTACCTAGAACTCTTCAATTATATCTGCAATTGTCAAACGTGATTTTGCGGTAATTGCAGGCTGATTTGCATCCTCCACATGTCGATAGCCAATAGCAACTGCAAACAGCGTCTGATAGCCATCGAGTTCCAGTATTTCATCGTAGACGGAATTTTCAATTCCTTCCATTGGGGTTGCGTCAATATGATTTGCAGCACAGGCTGCAAGGAAAAATCCCAAAGAAAGATACACCTGTTGCTTCATCCAGGATTGAACATGGACCTCCCCTTTCGACTGCAAAAATTGCTTATAGTAATTAATCGATCCCTCTGGAAGCGTGTTTGCGATCTGCTCTTCAAAGCGATCTACATCGGTAAGTGCGCTAAAGACAACCAGATGGCTTGCCTCATTTATCTTCTGTGCGTTCCAATAGGATGCGGCAGCGAGTTTTTGTTTCATCTCCCCAGAAGAGACAAAGAAGAATTTCCATGGCTGGCTATTGATGGAAGATGGACTCAATCGGATTATTTCCTTTAATTCAGCGATTTTCTCCTCCGGAATTAGCGCTTCTGAATTATACTTTTTCGTTGTGTAACGTTGCTTTGCAGTTTCTAAAAAAGCCATAACATACAAGATTAAATTAACTATATATTTTATAGTTGCAAACTTAAATATAGTATTATATATTTGCAATAACGGTCAAACTTGATAGTAACAGATGTATTTGATAGACAACAAACAATACCCATGCAGTACCAGCCTAACTATGAAATACATAGGCGGAAAATGGAAAGCAGTAATTTTGATTCATCTAATTGAAAAAAAACGTTATAATGAATTAAGAAAAGAATGTGCATTAATTACCGAGCGTACATTAAGCTTACAATTAAAGGAACTTGAGGCTGATGGTTTAGTAAAGCGTACAGTACATACCGAAAAAGCTCCTTTGAAAGTAGATTACGAACTTACACCATTCGGCAAGACGCTTATTCCGCTATTAGAATCTATTGCAGAATGGGGACGGGAAACGGCTAGTCGGACCGAACGTATTCAACAAATGTAGAGTAGGAACCGTCGACTTTTAAAACGATTATCCATCATAAAGGATCACTTCCTGGTGTCGGTTTATCTTATCGGCAGCTATTATTTCAGTAAAATTTGGACAAAAAAATTTAATAAAGACAGCATTTACGCATCAGGAAGTTTTTGTAAAAACTTCCTGATGAATTAACAATGTGTCACCACTGCCGGAAAACAGATCAATATGGCCACTAAAAAACCTCATCAACAAGTTCTTTATTAACCATTGCTCCAGCTAGGTTTCCTGCAGCAACCGCATTCGCTACAGAACGCATCATACTGGAATTATCTCCACAGGCAAAAACACCCGCGACTGTTGTTTTCTGGAAATTGTCTGTTTTTATATGTCCCTGATCGGTCAATTCGCAACCTAACATAGCAGGAATAAGCGAATGTTGCCTGAAAGGTATGGCAGCATAAACAGCATCAAAGGCAAGTTCACGACCGTCTTTTAATTGTACCTGTTGGACCCATCCATTCTTATGCTGGATTTTAGTTATTTCTTCTTCAATAATCGAAATACCATGTAACTTCAGTTTTGCTTTCTGCTTAACATCAAAACTAGCCTTACCCGAAGTCAATAGCGTTAAGTCGTTCGAGAGATTATTGACCAATCCCGCTACGTGAAGTGCACGCTCTCCATTGGCCATAATAGCAGTTTTTCCTTTTCGGAATTCATAACCGTGACAATATGGGCAATGGATAACCGAAATTCCCCAACAGGCTGAAAATCCTTGTATACTAGGCATAATATCTTCCACACCAGTCGCAAAAATGAGCTTTTTAGCCTGAAAGACGTCCCCATTTTCGGTGGTTATTTCATACCCTGTAGCTGTCATCATGCCGCTCACAGCAAGCCCTTTCTGGAACTTGACACTCGGGTAGTTCAGAACTTCCTCCCTCGCTTTTTTCGCTATACTAAGCGGCTTTTCACCATCATGCGTAATGAAATTATGAGAGTGCGGCGTCTGTCGATTACAAGGTAGCCCACTATCGATAATCAACACATTCCGCAAGGAACGTCCCAATGCCATCGCTGCAGAAAGCCCCGCATAACTTCCCCCAACGATAATTACCTCATAGCTTCTATCATCTTTCATAAATATATATATTTAAATATTAATCCTCTTCTGACAAATGATGAAGTAGAATGGAAAATTTTCCTCTACCTCCCTAATTTCCATTAATCCATAGGGATCGAATTCGGCATGAATGGAATCAATATCGTAAAAAAACATATGTACTCCATCAAACATTGCAAATCGATCAGTGCCTATGGCCTCCCCCTTTCCATAGATACTCGCTAGCTTTGATACGGTCGTAAAAATCATATAACCTCCTTCAGCTAATTGGTCAAAGCAATGCTGGATTAACGCATTACGTTCTTCAGCATCCAATAGATGAATAAGCCCGTAACAAAATATACCGTCATATATATCCTGATCAAAAGGCATTTCATTAACCGAACCATGATGGATTATCGTATTTGTCCCAAAGGATTTCCGGGCGAGTTCTATTGCCGTTTTCGAGATCTCAATGCCTGTAATTTTTATTCCATTTTCCAAAAAAGGGCGACCGTTGCGACCGTAGCCGAACCCAGGAATCAGTATATTTTTGATGTTGTGTTCCAAAAAAAAGCCTACTGCAAACGTTGTAGACTTTGCGGCTTCATCCCCCCACATTTCTTGCTTCTCTATAAAATTACGTTCCCAAAATTCCATACTGCTGTTGCTTATATTGTTTAAAATTGAAATCGATCTTGTTTGCTATACCGATTCGGTACTACAGTGGATTAAAAGTCAACTCAGCGAAGATAGTATTTTTCACTATTGCAACTATGTAGCAAAAACATTAAATGCAATTAAATTGCAAATAAATTACAATAGGATGAATTATTGAAATCATGGTTATTTATCAGTATTGAAAACCTGGGCTATGCTTAAATATCTTTGCTGATGAAAATGAATATCATCACAAAAACAAAAACATGAAAACTATAAAGACATTTTTAGCAGCTTCATTATTTCCATTGCTTACGATGCAGGCCAGCGCACAAAAATTGGATAAGATGCTTTGGTTTAACGAACCAACAGAATGGAACATCAAAGACAATTCACTTTCGATGTTCGTTACGCCTAAAAGCGATTATTGGCGTATCTCTCATTATGGATTTACAGTAGACGACGCCCCCTTTTTCTATACGCTACGCGGGGGAGAGTTTGAAGTCAAGGCAAAGATCTCGGCGAACTACCAAACCCGCTTTGACCAAGCAGGTCTCATGCTGCGCATTGATCATGAAAACTATATAAAAGCAGGGATAGAATTTGTGGATGGAAAATACAATTTGAGTACGGTCGTTACGCATAAAACGAGTGATTGGAGCATTATTCCAATAGATAAGGAAATCCCTTTTATTTGGATCAAAGCAATACGTCGATTAGATGCTGTCGAATTTTTCTATTCTTTTGATGACAAGGAGTATATCATGATGAGGAATGCCTGGCTGCAGGATAATCACCCTGTTATGGTTGGTTTAATGGCAGCTTCACCAGACGGCAATGGCTTTCAGGCGAAATTTGACTATTTTACGATCAAACACCTTGCAGATCAACGTCGAAGCAAATGGCTGAAAGAGAATAATTCAAACTAAAAAATATCGACGCCCGTCTAAGACAGCCCCATAGACGGGCGTCATCTTAAGTCAGTATGTCCTGCTGCATCTTGTTAAACACACTCACTGCTTCATATGAATTTCGTACACGAAGCTTTTGGAGTATATTTTGCCGATGCCTGTTAACGGTATTAATGCTCAACCCTAGTTTTTCGGCAATTCGTTTACTAATCATCCCCTCCTTGATGCAGCTTAAAATTTCTTTCTCTCGTGTACTAATCGAAGTTTTCGCACCATAGCCATCTAAGTGATGGACTACGCCTGTTACCTGATTGAGGATATAATTTCGAAGATTGATTGAAGTTTCAGTTTCTGGTAGTAAGGTATAACAGCATAAAGCCAGCTGGGGGAATTCCGGTCCTGGGGTGTCCAAGTAAAAAATCTGATGGGACAGCTGGATGATTTGCCCCTCTCTCCCTTCGACCCGAAGTATACTGTTTGCTTGATAATTGAATCGCTCCGCCAGATCCTTTTTTTTGACCAAGTTGAGAAATTGAAGCTCCAAAGCATGCTTAATGGCCAAATCATCGGGGTAAACACGTTCGAGAAGAAAATCTTCCCAAATACCGTTTATTTCCATCTTCTTGTCATATGAAGGAAGGTAAAGTCGTTCTGCAATTGTCCCCATATAGGTATAACTCCAGTTTGCCGTCAGGTCACTCAGTACGACTATACCGTTATGAATGTCGGCAAAAGTTTTTGCGTAACTCTTATAGTGTTTTAGCACAGATAAATCGATGCTGCTATTTCGTAATCTACGCTCAGCAAAATTTCTATCTAATTTTTTTTTGATCTCCGATTTCATTTTATACTTAAAAGCTTCGTTTTAGGTCTTTAAAAAGAAAGTCCTATCCGGAGATAGGGCAAGGTTGCTTCTTTACTGAATCCTATTACTCCTTGAATAGTTAATAGATCTCCAGGCATAAAATAAATTCCTCCACCATATCCCATATGCCAATCATTGGAGTTTTCATGGCTCATCCAGACCCGTCCGACGTCATAAAAACCTATTGCTCCGACTGTTCCAGGAACAATGTAAGAAGAGTAGCTAAATAATTTTAACCGCATGTCAAAATTATTATAAAGCGCTGTTTTCCCCGTAAATCGCCGAGAATTATACCCTCTTAAGCTCATTTCTCCTCCAATTTGTGCGTGCTGATAAAAGTAGGGATCTCCCCATACCGCATCAAATCCCACACGATTAGCAAAAGTAATATAGTTGTCGGCAACCGTTTTATAAACACTCATGGAATGCTGTAATTTTGTATAGTTGCGGCCCTCCCCTCCGATTTCAGCATTCCACCCCAATCTAGTGTGAAAATGTACTCCCGATTTTGGATTACTGATATTATCGCGGGTATCGTAATCTATACCAGTGGTGACCCCAGTGAAAAAATTACTACCGTAGATAGGCTCCGAAGGATATTTTTCATGAAACTCTTCAAAGTATCGTCCAACATTATTTAATTCTTTACTATTATAATATTCGGAGGAGGATCCATAGAAAACCTTGAATTTGGGGGCTAGGTATCTTTCTAGAAAAATATCACCATTCACAAGATCAAATCGATTTCGGTAATAGGAAATGCGCTTTGAATCCGATTTATCAAAAATGGTATTATTTCCATACCCAAAGAAGTTGCTCAGGTTTTTGGGCCCAAGGGATGAAAGATGAATGTAAAGATCATGCCCTGCAATGAGTTCCTTATAATTACCTTTGTAATCAAACATAAATGATTCGCGACCGGTCAAATAACTGGCAAGAAACTGATGCCTATACGCATAAGGTTTCTTTCTGAATCCTTGATTTTCGATCATATACCCCAGTCCAAAAATAAGTCCGCGGTCAACGCCATAGTCCAAATTAAAAACAACTCCTTTACGATCATAGACAAAATTGTCATAGTCAAACGTATGGACAGCACTGTCTTTGCTCAATTTCAGATGAATAGCATCATCAACCTGGATAGTACCCTGAACCTGGTCTTTACCATCATAAATATAAACTTTGCTGCCATTGGCAAATTTGTCTGTTGTACGGTACAAATCCTGACCATCACCACCAATAATCCGAACCTTTATGGGCGATTTGCCCGATCCATGGAACTTATATTCATCAGCGCCCGATATACCGTATATGCGAACTTCTTTGGTCTGATCAGGTACAAAAGTACGTTTTAGCAATTTTCGCCCTTCGGTGCCATCCTTTTTCTTGTTATGGATATTGACAGTGACCGAACCATCACTATTGTAATCGACATCTACAAATTCAGATTTGGCGGACAATGGTAGTTCAACGACACGGGCTAGAAATCGGTAGTAGGTTAATCCACTTTCCATCAGTTCGTCCCTTCTTGAACGAATATTTGTTTCCAGTTCATTCGCGCTCATTTTCACAATGGTATCAGGCATCGTTAACATAGCCTGATGAATCAACGAATCCGTCAATGTTTTCTGAACAAATTGTATTTCGTCAATCCACTCGTCCTCCGTAAGATGCGTGAGAAAAAAATGATCAAAAGTGCTTGCATTAAAATTCCAATGGGGCACATTTCGGATATGTGGACTAAAGGGTTGCAAATGGGCCTTCAACCATTGATAGGAAAGTAATGTTGGAAATACCCCCGAAGTTTTATAATACACCTTATCCCTATCTCTAGGGACAGGCGTATAGATCTTTTTACCTTTTTCTTTTTCAGGGTCCCAACGCCAGTTGTCTTGATGGCGATCCCAGTCGCCCAACGTAAAATCTAACAATCGTGCACGTAGTGTGAGCTTCTGATCAATTTGTGTGTCATTGTCTTCCAACACTTTACGCATGACTTTTGTGCTATTATCCGTTTTTTGATCCTCAAAAGGGGTACGCGCCTCAAACATATAGGCCCTATTCTTAAATACCTCACGATACTCGCCAAACCTTGGATCATCTCCCACAAAAACCAGTTCCGGCGAGGCTGAAGGAATTCCTAAGGCTTTGTTAAATGGCGGAACGGTCAATGCTCCAAATGGATGATGTATCGAAATCTGATCCTGTACAATATCTTTTGCAAATGTCTTTCGGAGGCTTTCTGGGAGACTGCGTTCAGGATATTTCTGAATGGACCTGAGAACCCACTCCCTACCCGAAGAATCTACCAGTCGAAGCGACTGGGTCTGCATTCCGCCGCCCAACTTGACGATCTGAAGTCCACCTCGCTCTGTAGCGAGATCCATCACACGCATCTTAACAGGAGTATTGTATAATTTACGGTAACTATCTCCAAGCCAAAATCGATGCAATAATCCCACTCGGTCATACTCAGGTGCGATCACCGTGGTAATACTGTCCATACGCTGCGCATGCGAATTAAAAACACAGCAACAGGCAATTAATGTAAAGATTCTTCTCATTTTATCTAAGTCGGGTCTTCGAGAAATCAACAGTCGATACAGGTAGAATGTTTGATGGTCTCGATATCTATTTGGGCTAAAGTTCACCTTTTAAAGCAAAGAATCAAAAACTTTCTGCTCCTTTTTTAGTATAAAACCGCTATTTTGATAAAACTTATTGCTCTCGGTTCGAATGGTATTACATCTAACACGCAAACGGCGACACCCTATTGACCTAGCCCAATCGGATGTCGCATGCTATAATAATCGACCCAGCCCCCGACCTCGATATTCTTCATCGACAACCAATCCCATGATTTCCGCATAAACACCAGTCTCCATACTGATAACCTGATGAACCTGAATCCAGCCAACTGTTTTATTGTCAATAATCCCCACAAATACAGCATACTCCTGCTGCCGCAACAAATCTTTCCAAAATAATTTTCATTCCTTCAATATCGGCTGGATAACCCAGTTGCTCGGTCAACCTTACGAGCTCCAAGGCATCAGATAATACCGCTTTTCTTAAGTCCATACTATAAATTTGTTTCCTATGTTTTAGAATAAGAATAGATCACCCAATACTTCAGTTATGCATCAGGTTGATCCAACAATCGGCGGTGATAATTTATTTGGCCAAGGTGATAAGTTAGATGGGTGGTCAGATGAACGAGCAAATACTGCGTCGTTGTTTTTTCTTCAAACACGAGTATGGGATATATCTCTTGCAGGTTCTCTTCTGACAACAGATCCAATGAGCGGGTAACCACATCAATCGTATCATTTATCTGATCTATCAATCGTATTCTAGGAATGTCTTTTAACGAAAACTCGGCCGCTCGATCCCTAATATACCCTGTCTTTCCTATTTCAGCACCGATGTACGTGTGAAGATTTCCAATCAAATGTAGACATAGATTGCCAGCTGAATTGGCAATATTTGGTTCAATAAGCCATATATTTCCTTCTTGTTTGTACAATGAAATTTCATCCCGCAGCCTGTTTAAGTCCCGTTGGAAAAGGCTTTTTAAAGTTTCTATAAGCATAGACTAAATTTAGATATATTTCTACTCAAAAAAGCAATTTCTATATCAACACATCAGCTTTAGCGTTAAATAGCCATATTGATACGAATCAGAAATATACATCTCCGCATGATATTATGTAATTTTAAACAACTTAAAGAGCTATAACCATGAAGATAGTTTCAAATTTCCCAAAGAAAACTTGGGTAATTTTTAGTGTAATAACAGTCGCGGCCACCATTCTCTTCGCTAAATGCGATAGTCCATCCGATGGAAATGACAGATTAGGTTTTCCATTTCCTTTTTATGAATATATGGGTGGCAAGCGCTCAGTGGAACCTGAGAATCGAAGTAGTTTCAATTCTATTTATTTTCTTTTCGATCTTATTATCTGTTTTGGACTTGCTTATTTTTTCACATTTCTAATCCAGAGATCTAAAAAATAGCGTACATTGAAATGGAATTAATCGACCAAATTATTTCCATCTGTTTTATACAAGTTTTAAGCTAAACCGTCTTTATGATGAAGAAAAGCACAAAAATAACGAACCAAAGTATCGAATCAGCAGGACTTCCCAAAGACCCTAAACATGCCATTGCTGAATATTTCTGGAATGGATTTGATGCAAAAGCCACACAGATTGAACTCTCTATAGACAGTAATGAATTAGGCTACATTAATCGTGTAAGCATACAGGACAATGGCGAAGGCATACCCCTAGAGACACTTTCTTCCTCATTTGGAAACTTTTTGGATTCTATAAAAAAAAATAGTCTCAAACGGAGCTCCTATACCAGAGGAAAAAAGGGAAAGGGTCGATTTTCTTTCTCGCTTTTTGCAACACGTGCGATTTGGGATACCGTTTTTCAGGAGAATGAATATTTCTCAAGCTACCGAATTCAAATTGATCGCGAAAGTAAAGAGCAATACGATATCAGTGAAAGCAGGCTGGTAGAATCTAAAAATACGGGAACGCAAGTTACTCTTGAAGGCGTTTTTGGACTTAATGCTACATTTTTTGAAAGCGACGACTTTAACAATTTCCTCGCACAAGAGTTTGGCTGGTTTCTCTACTTGAATAAGGATAGGAATTACGCCATACGCGTCAATGGGAAGCTATTAGCTTATGACCATTTAATCGAAGAGACAGACCAGCTTTCTTGGACAGGCTATAGCCCTGATCGTGATACTTCTTATCATTTTACCATCAATTACATTCGCTGGAACCAACAAATTGGTGATCGATATTATTATTATTTTCTGAATAGCGATAAAAAGGAAATTGCCAAAGTACTTAGCAGTTTCAACAATAACGCGATCAATTTCCACCACTCCGTCTATGTTGAATCTACCTTCTTTGATCATTTTGAACAACAAGATATCCTCCTATCTACAGAAGATAATCTTTTCTCGGGGAAGGCCAAACAAGTTATTTATCGGAATTTACATGCTGAGTTACGTGATTTACTGGATAGAAAGCAAAAAAAATATGTACTAGAGCACGCTGTCGCGGTAAAATTAACAGATCTAGAAAGAAAAGGCCTATTGCCCGAATACAGCAGCTCGGAACAAGATAAAAAAAGAAAAAACCTATTGTTAGCATTAATACAGGAACTATTTATTGTAGATCCACGCATTTTCTTCGGCATTAAAACAGACCTTATCCGCACCTATCTCGGTTTCATCGACTTGTTATTGCAGTCGGAAAAAAGCACGGAAATCCTCCCTATCATCGAACAGGCACTTCCTCTAACTGACAAAGAAAAGAATCGCATAAAACAGCTTATAACCCGCGCTGTGAACGATGAAAACACTTCTTCCGAGCAGAAAAAATAATACATTTTTATTTAATGACTTTTAGATGTCAATAAATAAAATTAAAAGTATCACTTTTGCTTAACACTGTTAAATTATTTACGCATTAGCATGGGTAGCAAAGAACGCATACAACGGCTCAAAGATGAGAATAGAACTAATATTCTAGATGCTGCGCTCCAAATCGTCAAAGAAGAAGGATGGCAGGCCTTGAGTATGCGCAAAATTGCAGATATCATCGAATATACTGCCCCCATGATATACGAGTATTTCGCCAATAAAGATGCCATTCTGATGGAGCTTGCTAACCAAGGTTATCTCCTGCTTGCCAAAAAAGTAAAACAAGCCAAATCAACTGAAACCGATTTGGAGAAACAATTGGAAGCAATGTGGTTTAGCTATTGGGATTTCGCCTTCGAAGAACGCGAATTGTACCAATTAATGTTCGGTGTGGGAACGGCCTGTTGTGGTTTTGAAAAAACCTATAAATGTGCTGAATCCCATGGAAAATTGATAAGTGATGTCATCCGTGAAATCATGAAAGAGAAAAACCCATCCGAAGAATTGATCTGCAGGAAGTATTTTACGTACTGGTCAATTATACATGGATTGATTTCGATCAATTTGGTAAACCAAGGCAATGGCGACAATACCAATCAAGAGGTTTTAAAGGATGCTATTTACGGCATCACACGCTCCCTGACTGATTAATTTTTTTACACCAAAAAATACAACGTTAAGAAATCTAACACCGTTAAATATACCAAAACTTCAATTTTTAATATCACATGAAAACAAATCTATCACCAAGTCTTAAAAGGATTTACGTTCCAACACTTAACAGTGTTAAACGAATTAATATCGTAAAGACTGCATATGTGCTCAGTGCAATCTTTCTATATAGTTGTTCAACAGGCACGAGCAAACCCATTGATCCACAACCGGTTAACCTTCCGGTCGTTACCATCGAGAATGGTAACGAGACGGTTTATCAAGAATATCCAGCAACTATTGAAGCTTCGGCCAATATTGAGATCAGGCCACAAGTCGAAGGGATTTTGGAAAACATCTATGTCGATGAAGGTGCTAAAGTAAATAAAGGTCAGGCGCTTTTTAAGATTAACGACCGCCCTTATCAGGAACAATTAAATCAAGCTAAGGCAAATTTGCTGGCAGCAAAAGCTTCCTTGGAAAACGCCGAGTTAGAAGTGGAAAAGAAAACAAAGCTGGTGAACACCAAAGTACTGACAGACTTTCAGTTAAAAACTGCAATTAGCGCACGTAACGCCGCTAGAGCAAATGTACAACTGGCACTGTCGGCGGTTGAAACGGCAAAAATCAATATCGGATACACGCTAATACGGGCTTCAGCCGAAGGATACATCGGTAGATTGCAGCGCAAACAAGGGAGTTTAGTGGGACCTACAGACTCCCAACCACTTACAGCATTGTCAAATGTAAGGGATCTCCATGTCTATTTCTCATTGGGAGAAAATGACTTTATCGCATTCAAAAACAATACAGAAGGTAGTAATTTACAACAAAAGCTTCACAACCTACCTCCGATCAGCCTAGTTCTTTCGGATCAGACAATTTATGATCAGAAAGGAAAAATTGATATGGTGGATGGCCAGTTTGACAAAAATACCGGTGCGATTACCCTCCGCGCGACGTTCAACAATCCGGAAGGGGTTTTACGTAACGGAAATACCGGCCGTGTAAGACTACAGAAGAAGTATGCACAAGCATTATTGGTACCTCAACTTGCTACCCTTGAAATGCAGGATAAAATCTTCGTTTACACCGTTGGCAAAGAAAATAAAGTTGTTCAACAGCCCATTACTGTCATCGGAAAAAGTGGTGCAAATTACCTCGTAAGCAAAGGACTGAATGCGGGAGATCGGATTGTCTACAAAGGCATTGACCTGCTTCAGGATGGGCAGAAAATTACGCCACAAGCTTTATCAAGGGATAGCATCAATTCATTATAATATTAGAAAATCACATGCTTAAGAAATTTATAGAAAGACCTGTACTTGCTACCGTTATCTCCATATTACTTGTCATATTGGGGGTGATTGGTATCCTTAAACTGCCTTTGCAGCAGTTTCCCGATATTGCACCGCCCGCGGTGCAAGTAACGGCATTATATCCTGGGGCAAATGCCGAAACGGTACTCCGTGCCGTAGCTCCCTCACTCGAAGAGTCAATCAACGGTGTTGAAAATATGAGCTACATGAGCTCTACTGCCAGTAACGACGGCTCGTTAATGATTACCGTATATTTTAAACTTGGCACTGACCCTGACCAAGCTGCTGTGAACGTCCAAAATCGTGTGGCTCAGGCAACCAGCCAATTGCCCGCTGAGGTTGTACAAGCCGGAATTACAACAGCAAAACAGCAAAACAGCTTGATCATGGTATTGGATCTCTATACGGAAGATCAGAGTAAATACGATCAGACCTTTATTACCAACTACGCGCAAATCAATATTATTCCCGAACTGAAACGGATACCTGGTGTTGGACAAGCATTGGCGTTTGGTGGTAGCAAAGACTACTCCATGCGGGTATGGCTTAATCCAAATCAAATGGCGACCTATAAACTAACGCCTGAGGAAGTTATGGCTGCAATTCAAGATAAAAACGTTGAAGCTGCTCCTGGTAAATTCGGCGAGAGCAGCCGTGAAGCTTTTGAATTTGTGATCAAATATAAAGGTAAACTCAACCAACCAAGTGACTACGAAAATATTATTATCCGCTCCAACACTGACGGTTCAGTACTTAAACTCAAAGACGTCGCTCGTGTTGAACTGGGATCCTATACCTATGCGAGCCACACCCGTATCAATGGCAAAGCGGGATTGAATATTGGGGTAATGCAGCTGGCAGGTTCGAATGCAAATGAAATTCAGATCGCGATTCAAAAATTCATGGAGAAAGCCTCTTTAAGCTTTCCGAAAGGTGTCAAATATCTCGTTTTATACAACACAAAAGATGCACTTGATCAATCTATTGACCAAGTAAAACATACACTAGTTGAAGCATTTATATTGGTATTTTTAGTTGTCTTTCTATTCCTTCAGGACTTTAGATCGACATTAATACCAGCGATTGCAGTACCAGTAGCCATCGTTGGAACATTTTTCTTCATGCAGCTCTTCGGCTTTTCAATCAATCTATTGACCTTGTTTGCCCTGGTGCTTGCCATTGGGATTGTCGTCGATGATGCAATTGTGGTCGTCGAGGCAGTGCACGCCAAGATGGAACATGAAAATCTCCCACCTAAGCTCGCTACAACATCTGCCATGAGCGAAATCACCGGGGCAATTATCTCGATTACATTGGTGATGTCTGCCGTATTCCTTCCCATCGGCTTTATGGAAGGTTCTACCGGAGTGTTTTACCGACAATTTGCTTTCACGTTAGCGATTGCAATCGTTATTTCAGCAATTAATGCCTTGACACTAAGTCCTGCGTTATGTGCACTCTTCTTAAAACCAACGCATCATGGTCATTCTGATGCTAAGAAACTTAATTTCAAGGAACGTTTCTTTGCTGGATTCAATGTTGGATTTGACCGGTTGACTAAAAACTATTTAGGTAGTCTACGCTTCTTGATCCGTTACAAGTGGGTTGCATTTGCAGGATTGGCGATTACCCTACTTTTGACAATATTTATGATCCGTAAAACACCTACTGGATTTATTCCGTCGGAAGACCAAGGATTTATTGCCATTTCTTTATCCATGCCTGCAGGCGCTTCGTTAGATCGTACTTCTGGGGCATTAGCCGAAGCTGAGAAGCAACTTCAACATGCTGATTTTACCAAAACTTTAAATGTACTTGCTGGTTTCAATATTTTAACACAATCCACAAGTCCTTCAGCGGGTGTTGCATTTATCCTCCTTAAACCACATGAAGAACGTGGTCAGATAAAAGACATCAATGCGATTATGGCCGATGTGAATCAACGCCTGGCAAATATCAAAGGCGCAAATTTCTTTGTCTTTACCTTCCCTACAGTACCAGGGTTCAGTAATGTTGACGGTCTCGATATGGTATTGCAGGACAGAACCGGTGGACAACTTGGAAAATTCAGTGGCGTAGGCCAGAAGTTTATTGGCGAACTGATGAAACGTCCTGAAATCATGATGGCTTTCACAACCTTTAAAGCAGATTATCCACAATATGAGCTCCAGGTAGATGATATCAAGGCAGAGCAACTTGGCGTAAGCACAAAAAGTATATTACAAACCATGCAGGCCTATTTTGGTAGTGCCCAAGCTTCAGATTTTAATCGTTTTGGAAAGTACTATCGTGTGATGGTCCAAGCTGATGCCAAGGATAGAAGTGAACCTACTTCAATGGACGGTATTTTTGTAAAAAACAGATTAGGTGATATGGTTCCCATCAATACATTAGTCAAATTAGAACGTGTATATGGACCGGAAACAGCATCGCGGTACAACTTGTTTAATTCAATTGGCATAAATGCAATACCAAAACCCGGATATAGTTCTGGAGACGCTATCCGTGCAGTTGAGGAAGTTGCAAAACAACAATTGCCTACTGGATTTACCTATGAATTCTCAGGTATGACCAAGGAAGAAATTGTCTCCGGAGGACAGTCTACATTGATTTTTATTCTATGTCTGATATTTGTTTACTTCTTGCTTGCGGCACAATATGAAAGCTACATCATTCCATTAGCGGTTATTCTATCCATTCCGACCGGCATATTTGGCGTCTTTGCAGCAATTAGCTTCACTGATATCGCCAACAACATCTATGTACAAGTTGCACTTGTCATGTTGATTGGTTTACTGGCCAAAAATGCCATTTTGATTGTGGAATTTGCTATTCAAGGGCGCAAACAGGGGCTATCGATTCCTAGCGCTGCACTTAAAGCCGCAAGATTACGTTTGAGGCCTATTATCATGACTTCTTTAGCCTTTATTGTTGGTATGATTCCAATGATGACAGCCGTAGGTCCGTCTGCTCAAGGAAATCATTCCATCAGTATTGCCGCTGCGGGTGGGATGTTCACCGGAGTAGTTTTAGGGCTCTTTATTATCCCGATTCTCTTTATTTTCTTCCAATTTATCCAAGAGAAAATAGCTGGTGTCCCGAAGCAAATACAGTATGAAAGCGAGACCGCTTCGTTGGAAATACCCGTGCATACAAACAATTAGTATATCATGACAAAATTTAAATATATGAATAGTAAAGCAAAGTTACTGACGGTTTTCATCTTATCTTTTGTCGCATGGTCCTGTAAAACAGATAAGTTGGTCAGCAATCAACACCTTGCCCCTAACTTACCCGAACAGTACCGCGACCAAGCTAAAGCTCCGCAGGAAACTAGCATTGGCTCTATTCCATGGCGTGATTTTTTTAAAGATCAAATCCTACAGACATTGATTGACAGTGCAATACAACATAACTTAGATATGAAGCTAGCACTGAAAAACATAGAAGCGTCTCAACTGAGCCTGAAACAAGCAAAAGCGAACTATCTTCCCTCAGCCCAGCTACAGATCAGGGGAAATAGCACCAATCCATCCAATAACAGTATGAATGGATTGAGCCTCGGACAGTTTTTAGGCCAACATCATGTGGAGGATTATACGGCATCCTTAGGTTTATCCTGGGAGGCCGATCTATGGGGTAAAATCAAAAATCAAAATATCGCTGCTTTAGCTTCCTATCTGCAGACAGAAGAAGCTAAAAAAGTAATTCAAACCCAATTAATTGCACAAGTTGCACAAGGTTACTATCAACTGCTGATGCTATATCAATTGCGTGATATTGCCAAACAAAACTTGCAATTAAGCGATACAACCTTACGCATCGTCCAACAGCAATATGAAGTTGGTGACATTACGCTGCTTGCGTTGGAACAGGTTGATGCGCAACGATTGTCCGCAGCGGCGTTAATTCCTGACTTTGAACGGCAGATCACTATTCAGGAAAATGCCATTCAGATTCTTAGCGGAAAACTCCCACAAGAGATTAAGACAGCGGAGAAATTGACAGACATCCAGTTCCCCGAAGAGCTAGCAACTGGCATACCAGCTGATTTGTTGAGCCACCGTCCGGATGTAAAACAGGCCGAACTAGCTGTTACAACTTCACAGGCCTATCAACAGTATGCAAAAGCGCGCATGTATCCTTCCTTGGTGATTAGTGCCGAAGCTGGCGTAAACGCATTCAAAGCAAGTAATTGGTTCAACTTGCCCGCGTCATTATTTGGTGCAATTACAGGGAGTATTACACAACCTATTTTCCAACGCAAGGAATTAAAAACGCAATATGAGCTGGCGCGTGTCGAACAAGAAAAGAATGTATTGATCTTCAAGCAAAAAGTAATTTCAGCCGCTGGGGAAGTATCCGATGCTTTAATTTCAATTCAAAAATTGAAAGAAAAACAAAAGATTACTTCGGATAGAACGACGCGTTTAAAGCAAGCGACAAAGCATGCCAATCTTTTGTTTGAAACAGGAATGGCCACCTACTTGGAAGTAATCACAGCGCAAAGCAATATCTTACAAAGTGAGCTCGAACTTGCTCAGGTAAAAAAAGCGGAGCTTTCTGCTGTTGTTGATCTATACCGTTCATTGGGAGGTGGATGGAGCAATAACTAATGCGGTATAAAAAGCAATTTTCTAATTTTATTATACATATCTGGTAGATGGGGGGCCCTTAGGGTCCCCTGTTTTATTTTTATCCGAAGTTCATTTTTACACCACCTTTAACATAACACCCTGTAAAGCAAACTTCAAATTAGGCAATACATAAGCTTTTTCTATTTTTTAGAATTTCTTCAACAACCCGATCGCATTCAATTTATAAATCCTTCAAACCTTGGAATAAAAGAGACAAATGCAACTGAACCAATGCGATTACTTTTGTTTCATAATATAAATTTTATAAAATGAGAGATTTAAAAAAGATTGCACTAGCGGTATGTATCGCCTTATGCACATTAGCAGTCGTGAGCTGCAGTAAAGATGATGAAACTGTTGTTGAGCCCCAGCTTACCCCAAGCGAAATATTAGCCAGTACGCCATGGGAAACAACAAACGCAAAGAATAATAAAGGTGAAAGTGTAGTATTAACAGATCCTAACGTGGCAAATTTTGTAGGATTTGCTTATTTCAAATCTGATGGTACTTTTACAATGTTCAATCTTGACAATTCTCCAAAAATGCACGGCGACTGGACCGTATCTGCAGATGGTAAAACGAGAACAATTGTTGCTAAAAATGCTGCTGGAGAAACGTTGTTTACTCGTGTGGTTGATATTACGGTATTAACAAAGAAAGAATTCACTTATAGAGTTTATCCAAACGCTAATGACAAAACGATCTATTTCGATATCATCCATACACCAACAACTCATCAAGAGCCAAAATAATTTATTAGATAACACATCGAAAAAATAGTAACCACAATAAAACAGAAAGGCTTGACGAAATGATGTCAAGCCTTTCTGTCTATCGCTAAAAACGAATTCCATATTCAAAGTCACTCTTTGACACGATTAGATCAAATGATTATAAAGCAAAAGATAACTACAAGATTTACAATATATTAAAAAAAATAGCACAGGGATATCATTATGAATTATACACTGATAGGCCAAGGTTAGATCATCTATCAGCCTTCGTCAATATACGCCTGAGTGCATCAAATTGATATTTCAGTCAGGGCTTTATACGCTTCAGCAGAAATTTGTCGTCCAATACTAAAAGGAATTACGAAATTTGCATAGATTTCACCGATACAGATAAGTTAAAAGAATGCAGGATATAGCGATCTATAAAAACGATAAGACTCTAATTAGTACAAATAAAAAAAGGCTGATATTTACCTTTCTGTCCTTTCTGCTTATTTATCTCGTTGCCTATATTATTGATCCTTTCTCGAGTTGCTGGGATGGCTATTTTAAACGGAATATGTTTGAAATACTCGGTGAATGGACATTTACGATCATTTATAGCTTTATCATTTCCGAATTTAGTATCATTGTCCATGACAAGCTTAATAAGTTCTTAACCTGGAAAGATAGTCCGACAGAGCGACTTCTACTTGAAACCGTCATCAACCTTTTTGCAGTACTCTTTATCAATTTACTTCTGGAGTACCTGATTTCAAAATATTATTTTGGACCTCAAAATGTTACTATAGCCCCATCTTTGGAGGAAAAAAGGGGGATGATTCAAAACATTACAATCAGTGTATTGATTGCGTTGATGATCATGGGGATCAATATTGGTAGTCATTTGATCACCAACTGGAAGAATGAATCCATGCGCGCTGCAAAGCTTGATCAGGTCATTCTTGAAACAGAACTTCAATCGTTAAAATTACAGATCGACCCCCATTTTGTCTTTAATAACCTGAGCGTGCTCTCAGAAATCATCCTCGAAGACCAACAATTAGGCTATGAATATGCAGAAAACTTCTCCAAAATATATCGCTACCTTCTTGTCAATTCCAAAAAGGACATTATCTCACTCGAAGAAGAACTCAACTTTCTAAATTCATACATATTTCTCATCAAAAACCGATTTGGCGATGGGGTAAACTTCGAAATAAACGTCAATCCCGCCAAACGCAATTGCCAATTACCTCCTCTTACCTTACAGTTATTGGTAGAAAATGCATTAAAGCATAATCAGACAAATAAGAGAAAACCGCTGAAAATTAAAGTCTACACCAACGCCCAGAATCAACTTGTTGTTGAAAATATATTAATTCCTATTGAGAATGTATCCGAATCATCGGGAATCGGGATTTCAAACATCATTAAAAGATACGATTTGCTATCCAACTTAAAACTGCAAATAAAGAATGATGGCAAAACATTTAACGTTATACTCCCACTTTTAGCGCAAGCATAATGAATATAACCAAAGTATTAATCATCGAGGACGAAAAACTCAATGCCGATCGTTTAAAGCGACTTTTGAAAGAAATAAAACCATCCATCATTATTTTGGATGTACTTGATAATATTGCGGATAGCATCAATTGGTTCAATAGCAATGAACTTCCCCACCTGGTCATGATGGATATTCGTTTATCCGATGGCTTAAGCTTTGAAATATTAGAGACTATAAAAATAGACTGCCCAATCATATTTACAACAGCATTTGACGAATACGCTGTGAGGGCTTTTAAATTCAATAGCATAGATTATTTGCTCAAACCTGTAGAAAAAATAGAGCTGGGAAATGCCATCCAAAAACTTGACTATCAAAAAGATCTCCAGATCAACCAACAACCGCTTCAAGGTTTATTGGATTTTATCTATCCAAAAGATTTTCGCTCACGTTTTCTAATTCCATTCAAAGACGGTTATAAGACCATTCTCGTCGAAGAAATATTATACTTTTACTCCGAATTTAAACTTACCCATGCGCAACTCAAATGTGGTACTGTCGAAATTGTCCCTCAAACAATGGAAGAACTCGAACAGCAATTGAATCCAAAAGTATTTTTTCGCGCCAACAGGCAATTCATTGTACATATAGATGCGATCAAAAGATTACATAACCACTTCAACGGAAAACTAAAAATAGAAATTAAACATAACGATCAAGTGGAAATCCTTGTGAGCAGAGAAAAGGCTCAACTGCTAAAAAATTGGTTAGACTATTAATGTTAAAACTGATCCGCTTGCTCCTTTTTTCGTCAGAAAGGTAAAGTAAGTTTTCGCGATGAAGAAGGGATGTTAATCTATAAGCCCAATATCTTCAACACAATTGGATCGTACCATTTAATATCGTAAAATTCAGCTCACCACTGTGACGTTTCAGTAAGCAATTGTAACGTCTCGGTAGATTTCTTTGCCTTATGGCTTAAAAGAATTCTTTTCTTTGTTTCATTATAAAATGATAAAATGGCACAAAGAACGATGACTTTAAAACCTTTCCTTACACTTATTACAGCAGCAGCATTATTATCGTCCTGTGGAGGCAACCAAGATCAACCGCAAGAGCAGGCAGTTACTGTTGACTTTATCGAATTATCTCCTACCCACGCGGAGACCGAAAAAAAATATCCTGGTACATTAGAGGGGACCGTCAACGTCGATGTCAAAGCGCAAGTAACGGGATATCTGGATCAGATTTATGTCAAAGAAGGAGACTATGTATCCCAGGGTCAACCCCTTTTCAAAATAAAAGCTGATGTCTACAACGAACAAGTAAACAACAGCAAGGCAGCTTACCAAGCTGCTTTATCGGCAGAACAAAACGCGAAATTGGAGATTGAAAAAATCAAACCACTTGTTGAAGGTAAAGTGTATACCGAATTACAGTTAAAAACTGCAGAGGCCAATTATGCCGCAGCTAAAGCACAGGTAGCGCAAGCACAAGCTGCACTCGGTTCATCTCAAATAAATGCCAAATTTACGTTGATCAATGCACCAGTGAGTGGTTATATCGGCCGTATTCCTAATCGGATCGGAAATTTAATTACCGCAGCAGATGCGACACCGTTAACAACGCTATCTGAAATCAATACCGTAAATGTGTATTTTTCATTGAGTGAGGCCGATTTTATAGCCTTTATCAAAGATCAGAATAACAAATCATCCAATCAACAAGCAACGCTATTACTAGCTGATGGAACGGCATACAACCATTCGGGGAAAGTAGAATTAGCCAGTGGTAACATCGACAGAACAACCGGAAGCATGGCACTTAAAGCAAGTTTCACCAACCCTGATAAAATTCTCCGTTCGGGTGGTTCAGCCAAAGTAATCTTGAAAAAAGCGCACGAAAACGTATTGTTGGTACCTATGGCGGCTGTCAAGGATATTCAAGATCGCTACTTCGTTTATGTTATTGGCGAAAAGAACAAAATTTCCATGAAACAGATTGAAATTGCGGGAAATACCGCCAACGCCTATTTACTTAAATCAGGACTTACAGCTGGTGAAAAAATCGTTATGAATAGAATTGACATGCTTAACGATGGAATGCAAGTTCAACCGACTAAAAAATCCACCATGTAACCAGATGGAGCGTAAATAGCAACAACAGAGCTGCTGAAAAAGTTCCTTTTTAAATATTTGGGAGAAATCTAGGCAATAGCAATCATGGCAAAAGCTGCAACGTCCAAAGAGCGGTAACACGCCTATACGTTCCGTATGCACTTTTAAAAAATGGTACTAAAAGCTTTATAAAAATTATACTAAAATGTTAAAGAAATTTATTGACAGGCCAGTTTTGGCAACTGTTATATCGATCATATTTGTCATACTGGGGGTCATCGGTCTTTTTAGGCTGCCCCAAACGCGATTCCCGGATATCGCCCCGCCCACGGTCCAAGTTACCGGAAGCTATCCCGGAGGAAATAGCGAAACAGTATTGAGATCAGTTGTTACACCCCTTGAAGAACAAATCAATGGTGTGGAGGACATGGAATACATTACATCGACTGCAAGTAACGATGGTACATTCTCTGTGCGCATTGTCTTTAAAGCAGGTGTAAACCCAGATCAAGCAGCCGTCAACGTGCAAAACAGAGTACAACAGGCTACTCCGATCTTGCCACAGGAAGTTGTCCGGATGGGATTAACAACCTCCAAGCAACAAAATAGTATGATCATGATATTTAATATCTATACAGAAGATAATAAAAAATATGATGAACTATTTTTACAGAATTATGTGAACATCAACTTGATCCCACAGATCAAGCGTGTTCCCGGGGTCGGTCAGGCGATGGTATTTGGTTCCAAAGACTATTCGATGCGTGTATGGTTGAATCCGCAAAAAATGGCAAGTTATGGACTTGTGCCGCAAGAAGTCATTGCTGCAATTTCCAAACAAAGTCTGGAATCTGCACCTGGAAAATTAGGTGAAGAATCAAAAGCACCTCTTGAATATGTTATACGCTATAAGGGGAAAAAGAATCTTCCAGAGCAGTATGAAAACATTATCGTTAAAAACAATAATGTCCAGATCGTACGTTTAAAGGATGTGGCACGTATTGAGTTTGGCTCGATCAGCTATAGCGGTAATTCCCAAAACAACGGTCTCAATACCGTCACCATCGGTATATTCCAGACATCAGGCTCCAACGCCAATGAAATTGAAATTGGAATCGACAAACAGATTGAAATAGCGCAACGCTCATTCCCTCCTGGAATCAAGATTTTTAAATTGATCAGTACCAAGGAGCGCTTGGATGAAAGTACAGCCCAAGTACGCTCGACATTAATTGAAGCCTTCATTTTGGTTTTCCTCGTTGTATTCTTATTCTTACAAGACATACGATCGACTATTATTCCAGCAATTGCAGTCCCTGTAGCTATCGTAGGTACCTTCTTCTTCTTGCTCGTATTTGGCTTTACCATCAATATATTGACGTTATTTGCCCTCGTACTCGCCATTGGTATTGTTGTCGATGATGCAATTGTCGTTGTCGAAGCAGTACATGGAAAGATGGAGACTTCCAATTTAACAGGTAAACAGGCTACCCATAGTGCCATGAGTGAAATCACTGGAGCTGTAATCTCCATTACCTTGGTGATGTGTGCAGTTTTTATTCCCATTGGATTTATGACAGGTTCATCGGGCATGTTTTATAAACAGTTTGCCTATACTCTTGTGATCGCCATTGTGATCTCTGCGATCAATGCCTTGACGCTGACACCTGCACTATGTGCATTATTACTTAAAAATACACACGCCGAAAATCAAGATGGACAGACCTCAAAAACTGGCTTTTCTCAGCGTTTTTTCAAAGCGTTTAACGCAGGCTTCGAAAACATGACCAATCGATACGTTGGTTCATTAAAATTCCTTGCAAAGAAAAAATGGATTTCGTCACTTTTGATCCTGGCTACAATTGGCGTTGCGGGGTACCTCATGACAAGCACTTCCAAAAGTTTCGTACCAATGGAAGATGATAACTTTGTCGTATACAGTTTGGAAATGCCCCCAGGAACGGGACTGGACCGAACAACAAAAGCAGTAGAAAAAATCGAAAAACTACTGGCCGATATCCCTTCGATTGAAAGCCATACAAGTATTACTGGATTCAATATGATCGGTAACAACTCCAGCGCAGCCTATGCGACAGGATTTATACGCTTGAAAGATAAAAAGAAACGTGGTGAGATGAACGATATTGATCAGATTCACCAAGTTATCTCACAAAAATTATCCAGTGTCAAAGAAGGTAACGCAATGGCATTTCGCTCCCCTCCTGTTGATGGTTATGGTATGATGAATGGCGCGGAACTCGTTTTGCAGGACAGAGCTGGTAAATCGCCGGTAGAGCTCAAAGCAATGTCCGACTCCGTTATTGCGCAGATTATGAAACAACCGGGAGTGCAATTTGCCTATACCATGTTCAGAGCAGATTATCCACAGATGGAGTTAGAAGTAGATGAAGACAAAGCGGCCCAACTTGGCGTAGATGTCAGTGAAATGCTTTCGTCCGTTCAAACTTACTTTGCGGGTGACCAATCATTGAATTTCAATCGTTTCGGTAAATTCTATCGGATAGCAGTTAAAGCTGATGGCATTTATAGAACCGATAAAGAAGCATTCAACGAAATATTTGTCAAGAATAATCTTGGCCAAATGGTCCCTGTAAATACCTTGGTCACACTTCGTAAAGTGTATGGTCCTGAGTCGGTAACCCGTTATAATTTATACAATTCGCTCACGATAAACGTTGTTAGTACGCCTGGTATCAGTAATGGTGCGATCATGGAAACATTGGAGAAAAATGTATTGACCAAGTTACCGGGAGACTACAGCTACGAATGGACGGGACTTAGCTTGGAAGAGAAGTCATCAGGCAATCAAACCGTACTTATCTTAGCATTAAGCTTGCTATTTGTCTATTTCTTACTATCAGCACAGTACGAAAGTTATTTATTGCCTCTTGCCGTCCTGTTATCAATCCCAACAGGTATGATCGGCTCTTTCCTAGGAACACGTGCTATTGGATTGGACAACAATATCTACGTCCAGGTCGGCTTGATCATGCTCATCGGTCTTTTGGCAAAAAATGCCATTTTGATTGTTGAATTTGCTTTACAGCGGAGAATAGCAGGCTCCTCACTCATTGATTCGGCTTTAGAAGGCGCAAGAGCTCGTCTACGCCCAATCTTGATGACTTCATTGGCTTTCATTGCGGGTATGGTCCCCTTGATGTTTGCGACCGGCGGAACGGCTACAGGTAACCATTCCATCAGTACAGGAGCAGCAATGGGTATGTTAAGCGGTGTTATCCTTGGGGTAATTATTATACCATTACTGTACCTGGTGTTCCAATATTTGCAAGAAAAAGTTTCGGGTAAAAAACTTACGGACAATACAGTACACAATACAAACGATTAAAATGAAAAAATTTCATCACTATATAACAATTTTCGCAAGCACTACCCTGTTGTTGTCCGCATGCAGCGTGGGCAAAAAATACACCCGTCAGGAGATAGCAATGCCCGAAAATTTCAAAAACAGCGAGGTTGTCGTGACGTCTGATACGCTACAGCTATCCTGGCGTAACTTCGTACAGGATCCCCTGTTGACATCACTCATTGAAAAGGCTTTGTCCAATAATACGGACGTCAATGTAGCACTCCTGAACATGCAACAATTGGAACTCGCGTACAAGCAGTCTAAGAAAGGATTACTACCAACAGCTGATTTAAGTATTGGAGCGAATAGAACCTGGTTATCGAGCAACTCTTTAAATGGCTCACTAAGTGACCAATTTATCGGGACGCCTCATATGGACGATTATAGTGCTACGCTCAGATTGTCTTGGGAAGCCGATATATGGGGAAAGGTAAAAATGCAAAAAGAAGAATCCTTGGCCAATTTTTTTGGCCAAAAGGAAAATTTATCGGCTTTGAAAACCCGGGTTATTGTACAGGTCATCCAGTCATATTACAATCTGATTGCTTTGGATGAACAGCTTAAGATTGCACAAAGAAATGTTCAATTGAGCGATAGCACACTGAATATGATACGTTTGCAATACAACTCATCACTGGTCAGTTCGCTTGCTGTGGAGCAAGCCGAAGCTCAGAAGAAAACTGCTGAATTATTAATTCCCCTAGCCCATCAAAATATGGCGGTCGAAGAAAATGCACTGAGCATTCTTTGCGGAGGTTTCCCCGAGGGCATTCAACGTACAGCAAGTTTAGATGATACGATTGTTGGAGACGGACTTGCCGCAGGGGTACCGGCCGAACTATTAAGCCGCAGACCAGATGTCAGAGCAGCTGAATACGCTGTTGTGGCTGCGACAAGCAGAATGGGACTCGCTAAAGCAGCAATGTACCCCTCCATAAGCTTGACTCCATCCATTGGTACAAACTCCATTCAATTTAGCAAATGGTTTGATCTACCGGGTTCTATTGTGAAAACAATAGCAGGGAATATTGCTCAACCGATTTTTCAGAAAGGGGCCTTGAAAACAAACTATGAGATATCGGTCATCGAACGCGAAAAGATAGCTTTGCAGTTTAAACAGTCGGTTATGGTCGCAGTTTTGGAAGTTTCTGATGCCTTGGCAAAAATCAAACATACAGAACAGCGCCTGCAACTTATCCACGCCAAATCAAATGCCCTCACCAAAGCCACCGCTGATGCGGCCTTACTTTACAAAAGTGGGATGGCAAACTATTTGGAAGTGATAACTGCCCAAAACAATGCACTTCAAAATGATTTGGAACGTATTACAGTAAAACGGGAAAAGCTCAATGCGGCCATAGATCTTTACCGTGCACTGGGGGGCGGAACGGATACTTTACCGCCAAATACGCCATAAAAGCAGAAAATAAAAAGCACAAAATAAAGGCAACTGAATAAATATACGCCCCTAGAAGCAAAAACTTCCTAGGGGCTTTTTCATTACTTTTTTGCAGCTGCGCCCAAAATTCCCTATCTTCGGGTAAATACAAATATGATGAATAGAACGAGTTGTCTTCCTCCTCCAGTAGCGTAATATTTTTTCCCGATATTACTGAAGCCCAATACCAGAAATGGACCGATTTGCTGTGCTTCTTATTTTCTATCAATTTTATTATTTAACATCTTTCGTCCTTATTGGACGGAACTGGAAGACAATTTCTTATGAAACATTCATATTTCATGCTGCACCTTGCTGTGCTGTGCCTGGGACTATCTGGCGTATTTGGAAAAGTGATTTCACTCAACGAGGGGATACTCACATGGTACCGTGTATTTTTAGCTGCCGTTATCCTATTTTTTATTCTAAAATGGTATAAAATACCTACAGATTTTACTTTCAAAGAGAAACTGCATATTGCAAAAAATGGGGTACTATTGACAGTATCCTGGCTATTATTCTATGCTAGCATCAAATATTCAAACATTTCCATCGGCGTGATCTGCTACTGTATGGCAAGTTTTTTTACCGCTATTTTTGCACCGATGATCAATAAAACGAAATTTAGATTGTCTGAACTTCTGTTGAGTGGACTTACGTTGTGTGGGATAGCACTGATATTTCACTTCGATACCTCACACCAGCTTGGCATAGTCTTAGGGATAATTTCTCCGGCTTTTGCCTCACTCTATGCGGTTCACAATGAAAAATTGACCAAAAAGTACAATGCAATATGCATTAATTATTATCAAATGATCGGTGGAACAATAGGGCTGGCATGTCTACTTCCTTTTTACATTCAGCACTATCCAATCAGCACTTTCATTCCCAATGCCCTGGATATTTTCTATCTGATCATCCTATCTTTATGTTGCACTGTGGGAGTCTATCTCGCATTTACAGAAATCTTAAAGAAGATATCAGCATTTACATTGAACTTAAGCTTAAATCTTGAGCCAGTATATGCTATTTTGATTGCATTTTTACTTCTTAATGAAGCAAGAGAATTAAACCTATCCTTCTATGTTGGACTGTTTTTGGTTGTTTCATCTGTGTTATTGCAGTATTGGATCAGCAGTAAAAAGAGCGCTTAACAACCTCCATTCATTTCCCAGTCAAACGAAGATTGGGAAATGAATATTGTTTCCTCCTTGTGCCAAGCAGGTAGCCCCGATAAACAGGTAGCCCCGAAAAAACATGTTGAAAAGAAAAATGTGTGTCATTTTCAACAAAGCATTATATTTATGAAACGATTCGGGTTTTAATTCCAAAACCGGCACAACCGGTCAAGCAATTTATTATATATACATTAAATAGATAGTTCCGTTATGAGCAATAGCAGTACAGAAAACAAATTTGTCAACCAGCAGATCCAATACCTTGAGTTTGTATCAAGCGACCTTGAACGTGCCAAAGCATTCTACTCAACGAGTTTCGGTTGGGAGTTTACGGATTACGGACCAGCATATACGGCTTTTGGCGGAAAATATGTTGATGGTGGTTTTACACTTGGTGACCCCAGAAATGGCAGTATTCTCGTCGTTATCTATGCCGACGATCTACAGGCTACGCGTGATCAGGTTATCCGTGCTGGCGGGACCATATTAAAAGATATTTTTAGCTTTCCCGGAGGAAAAAGATTTCAGTTCCAGGATCCTGATGGATATGAATTAGCCGTATGGACTGTTGAATGAAAGTTAAATACAATATATACTCAAATACAAAGCCCCCATATTTATGGGGGCTTTGTATTTTAAAATCAGGCTCTTTTAGCTTTCTGATAGTTTTTATTTTTATTCCTATTGAAACGCTTCTTCTTATGCTGTGGATTCTTTTTGGCAGGATTGTAAGTAGGTCCCGCTTCAAACCCCTCTGGCAATGGAAGTTGTTCAATCGGATAACCTATTAAATTCTCGATCTGAGCGAAACGGTTTTGGTCTTTCTCATTGACAAAGGTAATGGCTGTTCCTGTAGTTGCTGCCCGTGCCGTACGTCCAATACGGTGTACGTAGTCTTCCGGATCCGGTGGAACATCGTAATTAACGACCAAACTGATCCCCACCACATCGATACCGCGAGATATCACATCTGTCCCTACCAGTACCCGTACCTGACGAGACCGGAATCTAGCCATGATATCTTCCCGTTTCGACTGCTCGAGATCCGAATGGAAACCCTCCGCATCAATCCCCTGCTTCTGTAATTCCTGAGCGAGAAGTTTGACCGTAGTTTTTTGGGACGCAAAAATAATAACAGATACATAGTTCGGATCCTTCAGTATATTCTTCAGAAGCTCCATTTTCTGTTGATCATACGCAAGATATACACGTTGATCTATCCCTTCCGAAGGTTTAGAAATGGCAATATTAACTTCCACAGGCTCTTGCAGAATTTTTCGGGCAAAAGATCTGATCTTCATCGGCATCGTCGCCGAAAACAAAAGCATCTGCTTTTTCTTCGGTAGATAACTTACAATACGTAAAATATCGTCTTGAAATCCCATATCCAGCATACTATCGGCTTCATCCAAAACAAAGTGCTTTAAATGAGAGAGATCAATCTTCATGGAGGTAAGATGGCTTATCAACCTTCCCGGCGTAGCAACAATAATATTTACCCCCTCTCGTATGGCCCGTTTTTGCTGTTCATACCCCATACCATCACCACCACCATAAATGGCTATGGATGTTGCACCCGTATAATAAGACATGCCCATAATCTGCTGGTCAATTTGCATAGCAAGTTCCCGGGTCGGAACAAGGATAATAGCGAGGATAGATTCCCTTGAATTCCGTGCTATTGCATCGAGGATCGGCAACATATAAGCTGCTGTTTTACCTGTACCTGTCTGTGCACAGGCAATCATATCTTTTCCCTCTTTAATAATCGGGATGGTCTGTTCTTGGATCGGCGTAGCCTCCTCAAACATCATACTTTCTAAACCTTCTTCCAAAGCCGGAACAAAGCCAAATTCATCAAATCTCAACGTATTGTTTTTATTGTTGTGCCCTAAATTACTAAATCTAATTCATAAAAGTCTAAAATTAATACCTATAGCTCGTTATCCGCTTTCAAATAGATGCCCAAATAGGATTAATCTTTAACCTTCGACTGTTATCTATTCAAAATCTAATCAATAACCCCTGTTTTCTTTGCAGCTGACACAGCGCTCAAAACGACGTAGCCTAGCAGGCCGGCACATAAAGAAGCGATCAGAACCGCGAACTTGGCCTCTTCAATCAGCATGCTATCATCAAAAGACAGTATCGAGATGAAGATCGACATCGTGAAACCGATTCCCCCCAATAAGCCTACTCCAAAAATCTGTTTCCAGCCAGCCCCTTCCGGTAATTGCGCAATCTTCAACTTCTTCGCAATATAACAGATCAAAAATATACCAATTGATTTACCAGCGATAAGACCAAAGATAATACCAATCCCCAATTTTGAAGTCAAACCACCAATCATTTCCCCATGGATTGGAATAAGCGTATTCGCAAATGCAAACAGCGGAATGATAATAAAATTGACGGGTTTGGTCAATAGATGCTCCAATTTTTCCAGGGGAGATTCTTCCGCATCCGGTGTTGTTGGTAACGTCATAGCCACCAACACGCCAGCTATTGTTGCATGAATTCCCGAGTGGTGAACAAAGTACCAAATAAATAGACCCGGAATAAGGTAAGCCCATATCGCTTTAACGCCCAGTTTATTCAACACGATCAAAAACAGAAAGATGCCTAAAGCAATAAATAAATAGGTCGCATGAATACCATTGCTATAAAAGATCGCAATGACCAAAATGGCAAGTAAGTCATCAACAATGGCCAGAGCAGCCAAAAAGATTTTAAGACTGGCAGGAACCTTATTTCCCAGAAGCGTGATAACAGCTAAAGCAAATGCAATATCCGTCGCCATAGGGATACCCCAGCCGTTTGCCGTATTGGTTCCCTGATTTAATACAAAATAAATGATGGCTGGCAAAAGTGCCCCACCAACCGCAGCCAAAATGGGCAGGATTGCTTTACTTGGCGATGAGAGTTCACCCTCTACAATTTCACGTTTTATCTCGAGCCCCACCAGTAAAAAGAAAATAGCCATCAAACCATCGTTGAGCCACAATAACCACGAATATTTTAAATGAACATGATCGCTCTCAAAGCCTACTTCCTTGTTCAGGAATTCCATTACACTGGCATATAAAGGTGTATTTGCAACGATCAATGCTAGAATAACACAGGAAAAAAGTATAATTCCACCTGCAAAGCTGGATTTTAAGAATTCTCTAAAGACAGTTAAATTGATAAGTTTTGACATGATTTGAATATCTAAAAACGCTTACAAAGGTTCACAAGATACGATTTTTAGGACCATTTACCGAATTCGAGCGACGATATCCCGGGCTATATCCAATGTAGCTACCCTTTTATTTTTCGAACCTAACAAATCAAATGGGAGAAACAGACATTATACATTAAATTTTTATAAAAAGCTTTGTCATTTTTTAATGAAATAATTTGGCTTTGTTGCAAAAAATACTTAGCTTGCTACTATAGTTAATAAACCGTTTATTATGTGCAAGAAGTGGATTTTCATGGTACTTCTTTTCGTGGCAAATTTTACATATGCGCAGACGACAGAGGATAAAACCCAACATTCAGGTTCCCATTACATTATTTTAGCAATCATCGCTATTATTGTCATTGTTTATATATTATACAGGAGGCAAAAGAGGAAATTTAATGAATAA